>NZ_JANJFL010000149.1:0-523 GCF_024584215.1 Pseudomonas sp. LJDD11 | reverse complement strand
ACTCTACCGAGCCATCGGCCAGCCAGCAGGCCAGGTCGCCGGTACGGTACAGGCGGGCTGCCGGGTCGGTGCTGAACGGATCAGCCACAAACACCTGCTCGGTCAGGTCGGCGCGGTTCAGATAACCCAGCGCCACGCCATCGCCACCGATATACAACTCGCCGGTTACACCCAGTGGCACTGGCTGCTGGCGAGTATCGAGTACGTACAAACGGGTATTGGCCAACGGCTTGCCAATGGGAATGCTGCCCTCGCCTACGGCCTTGATTTCATGGGTCGCCGAGAAGGTCGTGGCTTCGGTCGGGCCATAGCCGTTCAACAGGTGCTCGGGCGCGCCGTTTTTCAGCACCTGAGCGATAACCAAAGGATCCAGCACGTCACCGCCGACAATCAGATAACGCAATTGAGCAAAGGCGTCGTACAGGCCTGAGGCGTATTGATGGAACAAGCCAGCCGTCATCCATAGCACGCTGACCGACTGTTCCAGCAGCAAGGCCTTGAACTCAGGCAGCGACAGGAGCAC
>NZ_JANJFL010000148.1:0-523 GCF_024584215.1 Pseudomonas sp. LJDD11 | reverse complement strand
CAGGGCCGGCATTGTCATCGATGGACCTAGCGCCACAAGCAGGCCGGACAGTCGGGAAAGATGAAAGATTCTGTTCATGCTGAGGTTCTCATTCTTCCACGCGCACTTCACGGAACATGCCCATTTCCATGTGGTAGAGCAGATGGCAGTGATAGGCCCAGCGCCCGAGGGCATCGGCGGTGACGCGATAGCTGCGCCTTGAGCCCGGTGGCATGTCGATGGTGTGTTTGCGGACCATGAATTGGCCGTTCTCGTCTTCGAGGTCGCTCCACATGCCATGCAGGTGAATGGGGTGAGTCATCATGGTGTCGTTGACCAGCACGACCCTGATGCGCTCGCCATATTTGAGCTTCAGCGGCTCGGCATCCGAGAACTTCACGCCGTTGAACGACCAGGCGAACTTCTCCATGTGACCGGTCAGGTGCAGTTCGATGGTGCGGCCGGGCTCGCGTCCGTCGGGGTCCTCGAATGTGCTGCGCAGATCCCCGTAGGTCAGGACGCGGCGACCATTGTTTCTCAGGCC
>NZ_JANJFL010000147.1:0-523 GCF_024584215.1 Pseudomonas sp. LJDD11 | reverse complement strand
GAGCTGTGCGCTGCTGCCATGCGTGGCGATGCCGAAACGGCACGTGCCATCCATGAAAAGCTGATGCCGGTCAATAACACCCTGTTTATCGAATCCAACCCCATTCCTGTGAAATGGGCTCTGCATGAAATGGGTCTGATGCCAGACGGTATCCGTCTGCCGCTCACCTGGCTCAGCGAAGCCTGTCACGAACCGCTGCGTCAGGCCATGCGCCAGTCCGGCGTATTGGTTTAATTGAGGAAGCATTACGCAATGAAGCGACTGGCCGGACTTTCCGCACTAGCCTTGATTATCTCCAGCACCAGTGGTTGCGGTTGGCTATGGGGGCAAGATGGTTACTTCCGCGATCGCGGCAGTGACTATCTGGAAGCAACCCAGACCGCACCGATGCAGGTGCCTGCCGACATCTCCAACACCAGGCGCCTGGATCCGCTGCTGCCGATCCCTCGCAACGTGGCTGACAGCACCGTGAAGGGCGAGTACAAGGTGCCTCGTCCGCTGCCTCTGTCGGTAGCCTCCGAGT
>NZ_JANJFL010000146.1:0-526 GCF_024584215.1 Pseudomonas sp. LJDD11 | reverse complement strand
TCCAGTTGCCCGAGACTGACGGGGACGCTAGGAAGTTCGTCAGGGAAGCCGTCCAGGCGTTTCCAGAGATCTATTTCTCTCGCTTAGTTGTTCTAGGGGAAGGTGATAGTGAGGAAATCGTTCTCCCACGAATCCTCAAGGCCAAGGGGGCACCGGTTGACGAGTCTGCTGTCACCATTGCTCCGTTGGGAGGACGCCATGTGAACCATTTCTGGCGGCTCCTGGAGGGCCTGGGTACTCCGTATCTAACGCTGTTGGATTTGGACGTTTCCAGATACCAAGGAGGGTGGGGCCGGATCAATTACGTCAATACTCAGTTAAAAATTCACAATCTAGCGAAACAGCTACCCACCCATTGGCAGATCCCGGCATGGAACGTGGTGAACGTACCAATTGGGGAAGGAACTCACTGTGGTGGCCTCTATGTACTCCAAGAGCTCGAGAAACGGGGAGTCTTTTTCTCAGCCCCCATGGATCTCGACTACTCAATGATAAGCTCATATCCGGGAGCCTACAGTGTAGAGCG
>NZ_JANJFL010000145.1:0-528 GCF_024584215.1 Pseudomonas sp. LJDD11 | reverse complement strand
TGCGGTTGAGATGAGCATGCGAACTTGGTGGCGGTAGTGGTTTCTGGCTGTCGCTGCGATAGGCGCTAGTGGTGTAGCTATTCATATCTGTGACTCGTCGTAATCAGCGCGCCGTGCAAAGTCTTCAGCCTTGGGCGTCGCCTGAATGTCCTTGGCTTCCTGAGCGCGATACCAGGCTTCTATGGTCAGGCGAGACTTGATGACGCAGGGTTGTTGCTGCCAGGGATAGCGCTGTAATTGCTCGTTGAGCTTCTTTTCTCCCGAGGTTTTCCAGCCTGTTACTACCTGATCGCGCCAGCGGCGTGGGTTGCGACCGGTGCTGGCGTCGTGGGCGGCGGTGACCGGGTCCAGATGACGGCTTTGCTCCAGCACCGGTAAATCGGGTAGCGGTTGGGTGACGTCCATATAGCGTTGCAGACAATCCCAGAAGGCCAGGGTATTGGCCTTGTCCAGCCCCAGTGAATGCATCTTGGTCGCCAGATAGATCTTCTTGTTGGTGTAGCGGTGATACAGGGTGATCGTGTAGTC
>NZ_JANJFL010000144.1:0-530 GCF_024584215.1 Pseudomonas sp. LJDD11 | reverse complement strand
TTTCAAAGACCATTCCAACTCCCTGCCGGCAGCCCTCCGGGCCATGGTCGATCGTCCTTGATCCTGGCGAACTCCCTGTTCACCAGTTGTTGGATCCAATCTTACGGGCCTTCTTGAAGGGCAAAAATAGCGAATTGTCCTCAGCTCGTGTAAGCCTTTGGCTATACGTCGGCTGTGAAATTTTCCATGGCCTCTGATCAACCGGCTCTTCAGGGCTCTGGTCCGATATCTCAAGCTGATATCATTCAAGCGTTCGCAAGGTGAGTGAGAAACATGAATCGTCGTAAAAAGATCCAGCAGCTGTTGAAGGCACACGCCAAGAAGGCCAGTGCCAAACTGGCACCCAAGAGCAAGCCTAAATACATTTGCAAGGCTGACCGATTGAAGATGGGTGCCGAAGCCGGTCAAGAGGGGACTGTTGCAGATTCCAATTGAAGAGATGAGGCGCTGAGCCGTCTGGTTCACTTTTCTGGGGGCAAATAAAAACCCGGCGAAGCGGCTTTTTTCCTTTTCCAAAGGCCATTCCAACT
>NZ_JANJFL010000143.1:0-531 GCF_024584215.1 Pseudomonas sp. LJDD11 | reverse complement strand
ATGTTAATCAGGACGATTTCGCGCAAGGTGCACCCCGGCAGTGGAAAAAAACCGCATTCTAACCACTTTCTGTGACCGTCGGGCACAGCCAGCGCTTTGCCGCTACTGGGACGGTCGTTATACTGCGCGCAACTTCACCGAAAGAGCCGTGCTCTGTGAACCGGCCCACGCCCGTTAAAACCGATAATTTCTTCCTGCTGATCTTTCGTGCATTGCGCCACCGCCGTGTTCCGATAGCTTTGCGTATTGCCAGCCATAACGTGATCCTGGTCGCCTTGGCGCTGGTGATTTACGCCGGCGTGATGGGCCTGCAATTCAAGCAGGCCATGCACGAACAGGCTGACGCACTGGGGCAGGCCCTGACCACACAGACTGCAACCTCGGCCACCGAGCTGCTGGTGTCCAACGACATCCTCAGCCTCAACGTGCTGCTGGGCAATCTGGTCAAGAACCCGCTGGTGGCCCACGCGGCTATCTATAGCGTCGACAACCGCATCCTTGCGGAGGCCGGGCAACGTCCGAAAAACAGCC
>NZ_JANJFL010000142.1:0-531 GCF_024584215.1 Pseudomonas sp. LJDD11 | reverse complement strand
AACCTGCATTGGAGGCACGCATCCTTGGTGTCTTCACCGTACGAGGACGTCAGCGATAGGAAAGAGTCGGAGCGGAAGGATTTCACACGAGAATGATAGCTAAGCGCCGCACTTGCATTTTTTAAGAACCATATTTTGCTTTTTTTTAGAAGCGTGTATTGATGTTAATTTTATGCCGTGGGATGCTTCGTCGCACCTGGCAGGAGTTCCATCCCATGAACGACATTATTTCCCTGATCGAAAATGCCGCGAAAACGAAGAATGACCTGGCGTCCGCATCTATCCGCATGCCCAAGGAGCTCTACTCCTTCATTGAAGGTTTGGCTGATCAGCTCGATCTGAGTCGCCAGGAGACAATGCTGAAACTGCTCGAGAAGGGGGTTGAAGCCGCCAAGGCTGCTCTGAAGCTTGATGACAAAGAGCAAGCGGCGGTAGACATCGAGTTGCTCGAATCATCGAGCTTCCACCTTCTGAATACGAACAAGCGTCACTCATTGGAAGACCATGACCGTATGCTCAGCGAGGGGAGCG
>NZ_JANJFL010000141.1:0-533 GCF_024584215.1 Pseudomonas sp. LJDD11 | reverse complement strand
GATCGGCCGTATCCAGGTTCGTGACAGTTTCAGCCTGGTCGAACTGCGGGAAGATGGCCTTGAGCGCCTGCTGACCAAGCTCAAGGACACCCGCGTTGCTGGCAAGCAGTTGAAGCTGCGTCGCTATCGCGAAGACTGATCGACTCTTGAGTTGATCGTCAGATAAAAAAATCCCCGACTGGTTCGGGGATTTTTTTTGCTCGGGAGTTGCTCAGTCGAAGCGGTAGATATCCATGCCCAGTGCGCCCATGGTGAAGCCCTGATACGCAATGCTGAATCTGCCGCCAGCTCCACGGGCGAAATACAGAGGCAACAGGTGCTCATCGCTCGGATGGTTGCGCACGGCGTGGGGTGCCAGGGTCCGGTAATTGTGCAGTGCCGACTCGTCGTTGCTTTCCAGTCGTTCGATCATCCAGTCACGAAATGCTTTCGCCCAGGGCTCGATGCTTTCAGGGCCGGCATTCCAGTCCAGTTCCCGCAGGTTATGGGTAATGCTGCCGGAGCCTATGATCAGTACGCCCTGCTCGCGCAGG
>NZ_JANJFL010000140.1:0-534 GCF_024584215.1 Pseudomonas sp. LJDD11 | reverse complement strand
GGCAGACAAGAATATCGGGGCATTGCCGGTCATAGCGGGCGGTGTGGGTGTCGGGGTGGTCAGCGAGCGTGACTACGCGCGCAAGATGGTTCTGAAGGGACGCTCGTCTGTCGGTACGCCGGTCAGCGCCATCATGAGCAGCAAGGTGATTACGGTCGATTCACAGCAGAGTGTGGAAACCTGCATGAACATCATGACCGACAACCACCTGCGTCACCTGCCGGTGGTAGAAGGTGGGCAATTGCTGGGGCTGCTGTCCATTGGCGACCTGGTCAAGGAAGCCATCTCGGAACAGGCCAGCCTCATCCAGCAACTGGAGCAGTACATTCGCGGGGATTGAGTTTCAGCATGCACAACGAGTGGGGCTGACAGCGCAGCTCCACTCTTGTTGCGACTTCAATCATCCAGTGTCTTGCCCTGGGCGCCGGCCTTGCCGGGCTTCGCAGCCTTTTCGACAGGAGGCTTGGCTTCAGGCTCCGGTGGCGGTGCGGCAGGTTCACGCTGGCCCATCGGCATCTGATCGGTCGTGGTGTA
>NZ_JANJFL010000014.1:0-140063 GCF_024584215.1 Pseudomonas sp. LJDD11 | reverse complement strand
GATGGTAGTGTGGGGCTTCCCCATGTGAGAGTAGGTCATCGTCAAGATTCAAACACAGAACCCCTGATCGCTCTGCGATCGGGGGTTTTGCTTTGCGTGCGGAAAAGTTCAGCCTTTGATGCTTATCTCATGTACCTATGCACCCGTGGTCTGCATGGCTATTATGCGTGCCTCTTTAAAAGGCGTTAATTTCATGCTCACGTTGCTAAGACTTCTTGCCGATGGCGAGTTTCACTCCGGTCAGGTCCTGGGCGATGAGTTGGGGATCAGTCGTAGCGCTGTCTGGAAGCAGTTACAGCAGTTGCAGGCGGAGCTTGGGGTTGAGCTGCACAAAGTTCGTGGCCGCGGCTACAGGCTCGCCAGTGCGCTTTCGCTGCATGATGAACAGGCGATCAAGAATTCGGGGCTGCCCCAAGGCTGGTCTGTAATTGTCCATGAGAGCCTTGACTCTACAAATGCCGAGGCTGCTCGACTGATTGCTCTGGGCGCTACCATGCCAACCGTAGTGGTGGCGGAGCGGCAGACTGCAGGTCGGGGGCGACGAGGTCGCAAATGGGTTAGCCCCTTTGCCGAAAACCTGTATTTCAGCCTGTTGCTCCGGATTGAAGGCGGTATGCGCCAGATTGAGGGGCTGAGCTTGATGGTGGGCCTGGCTGTCGTCGAGGTTCTAAGGGAATTTGGCGTTAAAGAGGCCGGTCTCAAGTGGCCAAATGATGTGCTGTCGGGGCGCCGCAAGCTGGCGGGGATCCTGCTGGAGCTGATGGGGGATCCGGCTGATGTGTGTCACGTGGTGATAGGTATTGGTATCAACGTGAATATGCAGGCTTGCTCGGAGGTGGATCAGTCCTGGACTTCTGTGCGCCTGGAGGCTGGAGCGTTGTGCGATCGTAATCATCTGGCTGCTCGCCTGGCCGGCCGGCTGCAGGAGCTCTTGCAGCGGCACCAGCAGGAAGGCTTTTCAGTGTTTCAGGCTGAGTGGGAGCGTAATCACCTGTGGCAAGGTCGTGAAGTGACGCTCTTGTCGGGGGCGGACAGAACGGAGGGCGTCGTTCTTGGTATCGATGAGCTTGGCGCGTTGCGACTGGATGTCGGTGGTATAGAAAAAAGCTTTAGTGGCGGTGAGCTCAGCCTGAGGTTGCGCGATGATTCTTGAACTCGATTGTGGCAATAGCTTCATCAAGTGGCGCGTCACAGAGAAGGGCGATGACTCGATCAGGGCTGGTGGTGTCGTAGATTCCGACAGTGCGCTGGTGGAACAGTTGGGGCTCTTGCCGGGGCTGGAACTTGCTCACTGCCGCCTGGTGAGTGTGCGCACCCCGGACGAGACCCACAAGCTGATGGAGATGCTGCGCAGTTGTTACGGTATGAGGCCGGTGTGTGCCGAGCCTGCCCGGACTCTGGCGGGGGTATCGAATGGGTATGATGAGTATGAGCGCCTGGGGCTTGATCGCTGGTTGGCCTTGGTGGCGGGCTACCATTTAGCCCGCAGAGCGTGTCTGGTCATCGATCTTGGCACTGCTGTTACTTCTGATTTCGTCGATTTGACAGGTTTGCATCTGGGGGGCTTCATTTGCCCTGGTATCCCGCTGATGCGCAACCAGCTGCGCACTCACACCAGGCGTATTCGTTATGATGATGCGGCCGCTGAAAGAGCGCTTGTCGGTTTGGGGCCGGGGCACTCTACCGCAGAGGCTGTCGAGCGCGGTTGCTCTCTAATGCTGCGCGGTTTTGTTCAGGCTCAGTTGGAGATGGCGAGGTCATACTGGGGTGAGCATTTCGATGTGTTTATCACTGGCGGCGACGCGGGGTTGGTCGAGGATGTGATTCCTGGCGCTCGAGTTGTTCCTGATCTGGTTTTCATCGGCCTTGCCCTGGCCTGCCCACTTCGCTGAGGTTTTCATGCGTTGGCTTTTTCTTTTGCTCTTGATGCTGAACGTCTTCTACTACCTCTGGCATCAGCAGGAAGCTCCCCTGCGTGCCAAGGAAGTGATTCCGCTATCGCTTAACCGTTCTGCTCAGCAGGATATCCGGCTGCTCAGTGAGTCGGGTGTAGGGGAGGGGCGTGAGAGCAGGCCTGAATGCCAATACCTGGGTGGGTTTGCCAAGGCTGACGATGTGAAAGCGGTAGAGCAGCGTCTGAAGAGTCTCGATATTCGTACGCAGTATCATGTGCAGCAAGTGGCGGGCGCCAATCGTTATTGGCTTGCCGTCATGCCTGAGAGTCGTCGGCTGGTCGGTGAAGAGTTGGTGGCTCAACTCACTCAGGATTTTCCGCAGTTAAAAAATCGGATTATTTTATGTGAAGGGGTTGCAGACCTTAATTAGTTTGCATAGAATGGCGCCCGCTCCACAGCGAGGCTGAAAGCCAAGTTAAGGAGCAAGATTGATCAACTCACGTAACTCCAAGATTTAATTGAGGAAAGTGGTTGACAAGAGGGTGGCAGAGGTTGATAATGCCGCCCAGCTCAGGAGGGGTTCCCGAGCGGCCAAAGGGATCAGACTGTAAATCTGACGTCTACGACTTCGAAGGTTCGAATCCTTCCCCCTCCACCATATTTAGCAAGAATTGCAAGTTCTGCGGGTATAGTTTAGTGGTAGAACCTCAGCCTTCCAAGCTGATGATGCGGGTTCGATTCCCGCTACCCGCTCCAGATTTTGCAGTTTGTGCGTAAGGTTTCGCTCTTGTAGCTCAGTTGGTAGAGCACACCCTTGGTAAGGGTGAGGTCAGCGGTTCAAATCCGCTCAAGAGCTCCATTATCAAAGGCAGATATGCAAATATCTGCCTTTGTTTTAAGCGGGTGTGTCGGTCTCGGCCTTCGCTTGAATTCTTTTCATGGCTCATTGGTATCTTCTGCTTTTGGGTGAATGAAAAGAGGTGTTGATAAAATCTAGTCGGGTCAGCATAATGGTCGGCCTGATTTTGTTTTTAGGTCAGTAGCTCAATTGGCAGAGCGACGGTCTCCAAAACCGTAGGTTGGGGGTTCGATTCCCTCCTGACCTGCCAGATTCTTTCGATATCTGGCTTTCTTTTCACAGGATCTCCGTAGATGAATCTCAAGGCTGAAGCATCAGACTCCCGCTTTGACCTGCTGAAGTGGCTCCTGGTAGTCGTTCTGGTGGTCGTGGGTGTTGTCGGTAATCAGTATTACTCGGCCCAGCCGATCCTGTATCGCGTTCTCGTTCTCCTTGTGATTGCAGCTGCTGCCGCGTTCGTTGCGCTGCAGACCGGCAAGGGCAAAGCTTTCTTTACGCTTGCCAAAGAAGCGCGTGCAGAGATTCGTAAGGTCGTATGGCCGACTCGTCAAGAGACCGGCCAGACTACGCTGATCGTCGTGGCGGTGGTTCTGGTTATGGCGCTGCTGTTGTGGGGGCTTGATTCCCTGCTCGGTTGGCTTGTTTCCTTGATAGTTGGCTAAGGGTGTCTCGTGGCTAAGCGTTGGTATGTAGTGCATGCTTACTCGGGTTACGAGAAGCATGTCATGCGCTCGCTGATCGAGCGTGTGAAGCTGGCAGGCATGGAAGATGGCTTCGGCGAAATTCTGGTCCCTACTGAAGAAGTAGTGGAAATGCGTAACGGCCAGAAGCGCAAGAGTGAGCGTAAATTCTTCCCTGGCTATGTGCTGGTGCAGATGGAAATGAACGAGGGTACCTGGCACTTGGTCAAGGATACCCCGCGTGTGATGGGCTTCATCGGCGGTACTGCCGACAAGCCTGCGCCGATTACTGATAAAGAAGCAGAAGCAATTCTGCGTCGCGTTGCTGATGGCAGCGATAAGCCCAAGCCGAAGACCTTGTTCGAACCGGGCGAGGTTGTACGTGTTATTGACGGTCCATTCGCGGACTTCAATGGTTCGGTTGAAGAAGTTAACTACGAAAAGAGCCGCATTCAGGTGGCTGTGCTCATTTTCGGTCGCTCTACTCCGGTAGAGCTGGAGTTCAGCCAGGTCGAGAAGGTCTGAGCGAGCTGAAATCCCAACCCCGCAGCCAAAGGCTGTGGGGTTTTTTCGTCACCGGGATATATGTGCAATGCATCGGGGAGCCTTAACTGGCGCTAGAACCCGTAACTGGAGTGCCTCATGGCCAAGAAGATTAACGCGTACATCAAGTTGCAAGTGAAAGCCGGTCAGGCTAACCCAAGCCCACCCGTTGGTCCTGCTCTGGGTCAGCACGGTGTGAACATCATGGAATTCTGCAAAGCGTTCAACGCCCGTACTCAGGGCCTGGAAGCTGGTCTGCCGACTCCTGTGATCATCACCGTCTACAGCGACCGTAGCTTCACTTTCGAAACCAAGAGCACCCCGGCTTCGGTTCTGCTGAAAAAAGCAGCAGGCCTGGCCAGCGGTTCTGCTCGTCCTAACACTGTTAAGGTTGGCACTGTTACCCGTGCTCAGCTGGAAGAGATCGCTAAAACCAAGAGCGCTGATCTGACAGCCGCTGACCTCGATGCAGCCGTGCGTACCATCGCCGGTTCTGCTCGCAGCATGGGCCTTAACGTGGAGGGTGTGTAATGGCTAAGTTGACCAAGCGTCAAAAGGCAATCGCCAGCAAGCTCGAAGCTGGCAAAGTCTACAACTTCGTGGACGCAGCAAGCCTGCTGGCCGAGCTGTCGACCGTCAAGTTCAGCGAGTCGTTCGACGTTGCTGTTAACCTGGGCGTCGATCCTCGTAAATCCGACCAGGTCGTTCGTAGCGCTACCGTTCTGCCGCACGGCACCGGTAAGACTGTTCGTGTTGCCGTGTTCACCCAGGGTCCAGCTGCTGAAGCCGCTCTGGCTGCCGGCGCTGACCGTGTAGGTATGGACGATCTGGCTGCCGAAATGAAAGCCGGCGACCTGAACTACGACGTAGTCATCGCTTCTCCGGATGCCATGCGCGTTGTCGGTCAGTTGGGTCAGGTTCTGGGTCCTCGCGGCCTGATGCCTAACCCGAAAGTCGGTACTGTAACTCCAGACGTAGCCAACGCCGTGAAAAACGCCAAGGCTGGTCAGGTTCGTTACCGCACCGACAAAAACGGCATCATCCACACTTCCGTTGGCAAGATCGGCTTCGATGCCGTCAAGCTGAAGGAAAACGTTGAAGCCCTGATCGCTGATCTGAAGCGTATCAAGCCAGCTTCCTCGAAAGGTATCTACGTCAAGCGCGTAACCCTGAGCACCACCATGGGCCCAGGTCTGGTTATCGATCAGAGCTCGCTGGACGCGTAATGTGCAGTGGCGCGGCATGCCGCGCCACTCAAAAATTGGGGTCCCTGCCTGGCGGGGGCTGTCCAAGACCGTAGGCGACGCAAGTCTTAAACCACAAGCCTACGCAGATGGTGCTCCCGGTTCCTTACCGAATCAGACACCAAAACGACATCCGGCTCCGGCTGGATGAAACGGTAACAAGCAGGAGTTAAACCCGTGGCAATTAAACTCGAAGACAAGAAGGCCATCGTCGCTGAAGTCAACGAGGCTGCCAAAGTTGCCCTGTCCGCTGTCGTGGCTGATGCCCGTGGTGTGACTGTAGGCGCTATGACCGGACTCCGTAAAGAGGCTCGTGAAGCTGGCGTTTATGTACGTGTCGTACGTAACACCCTGCTCAAGCGCGCCGTTGCTGACACTGAATACAGTGTCCTCAACGATGTGTTCACCGGCCCGACCTTGATCGCTTTCTCCAACGAACACCCGGGCGCTGCTGCTCGTCTGTTCAAAGAGTTTGCCAAAGGTCAGGACAAGTTCGAGATCAAGGCAGCTGCGTTCGAGGGCAAGTTCCTCGCAGCTAATCAGATCGACGTACTGGCAAGCTTGCCGACCCGCGACGAAGCCATTTCGCAGCTGATGAGCGTGATCCAAGGCGCTACCAGCAAGCTGGCTCGTACTCTGGCGGCTGTTCGCGACCAGAAAGAAGCTGCTGCAGCCTGAGGCTGAGCCCTTCTAACGCGTTTTTGTTTATTTCGATGGTCGCACAGGCCGTCCCCCAATTCAGGAAATTGAGTCATGTCCATCTCTCAAGAAGATATCCTTAACGCCGTTGCCGAGATGTCCGTTCTGCAAGTCGTAGAACTGATCAAAGCCTTCGAAGAGAAGTTCGGTGTTACTGCTGCTGCCGCTTCGGCTGGCCCAGCTGCCGGTGGCGCTGCTGCCGTTGTTGAAGAGCAAACCGAGTTCAACGTTATCCTGGCCGAAGCTGGCGAGAAGAAAGTTAACGTGATCAAGGCTGTTCGTGAGCTGACCGGTCTGGGCCTGAAAGAAGCTAAAGCTGCCGTTGACGGCGCTCCAGCTACCGTTCTGGAAGGCGTTGACAAGGCGTCGGCTGAGAAAGCCAAGGCTGCTCTGGAAGAAGCAGGCGCTAAAGTCGAGCTGAAATAAGCATCGACCTTGAGCGTCCAGCCCAAGCGTCAAGCAGAAGGCTGATGGCTGGTGGCTTATGCCACCGGCCTTTTTCCGTTATAGACGTGTGGCCAGGCCAACGTTCTACAACGTGCAATACCACCGAGACGGTGGCGCAAACCAAGAGGGTTTGCACGATTTTCTGGCTGCTTCCGTCGAAGGAGCCAAACAGGCAGGTGACCAAGCTGGGGAACGCTGATGGCTTACTCATACACTGAGAAAAAACGTATCCGCAAGGACTTTAGCAAGTTGCCGGACGTAATGGATGTGCCGTATCTCCTGGCCATCCAGCTGGATTCGTATCGTGAATTCCTGCAGGCGGGAGCGACCAAAGATCAGTTCCGCGACGTCGGTCTGCATGCAGCCTTCAAATCCGTTTTCCCGATCATCAGCTACTCCGGCAATGCTGCCCTGGAGTATGTAGGTTATCGCTTGGGCGAACCGGCATTTGATGTCAAGGAGTGCGTGCTGCGTGGCGTGACTTACGCAGTACCTCTGCGGGTCAAGGTTCGTCTGATCATTTTCGACAAAGAATCGTCGAACAAAGCGATCAAGGACATCAAAGAGCAAGAAGTCTACATGGGTGAAATCCCCCTGATGACTGAAAACGGTACCTTCGTTATCAACGGTACCGAGCGCGTCATCGTGTCCCAGCTGCACCGTTCGCCTGGTGTGTTCTTCGACCACGACCGTGGCAAGACTCACAGCTCCGGCAAGCTGCTGTATTCCGCTCGCATCATTCCATACCGCGGTTCCTGGCTGGACTTCGAGTTCGACCCGAAAGACTGCGTATTTGTGCGTATCGACCGTCGCCGCAAACTGCCGGCGTCCGTACTGCTGCGCGCGCTGGGCTACACCACCGAGCAGGTGCTGGATGCCTTCTACACCACCAACGTTTTCCATATCCGCGACCAGAGCCTGAACCTGGAGCTGGTACCGCAGCGTCTGCGTGGTGAAATCGCCGTTCTTGATATCAAGGACGACAGCGGCAAGGTTATTGTCGAGCAGGGTCGCCGTATCACTGCCCGTCACATCAATCAGCTGGAAAAAGCCGGTATCAAAGAGCTGGAAGTGCCTCTGGAATATCTCCTGGGCCGCACCACCGCCAAGGTTATCGTGCATCCGGCGACTGGCGAGATCATCGCCGAGTGCAACACCGAGCTGACCACCGACCTGCTGGCCAAGATCGCTAAAGGTCAGGTCGTGCGCATCGAAACGTTGTACACCAACGACATCGACTGCGGTCCGTTCATCTCTGACACGCTGAAGATCGACTCCACCAGCAACCAGTTGGAAGCTCTGGTCGAGATCTACCGCATGATGCGTCCTGGCGAGCCGCCAACCAAGGATGCCGCCGAGACCCTGTTCAACAACCTGTTCTTCAGTGCTGAGCGCTACGACTTGTCGGCAGTGGGTCGCATGAAGTTCAACCGTCGTATCGGTCGTACCGAGATCGAAGGTTCGGGCGTGCTGTGCAAGGAAGATATCGTCGAGGTTCTCAAGACCCTGGTCGATATCCGTAACGGCAAAGGTATCGTCGATGACATCGACCACCTGGGTAACCGTCGCGTTCGTTGCGTTGGTGAAATGGCCGAGAACCAGTTCCGTGTTGGCCTGGTGCGCGTTGAGCGTGCGGTCAAGGAACGTCTGTCGATGGCAGAAAGCGAAGGCTTGATGCCGCAGGACCTGATCAACGCCAAGCCGGTTGCGGCGGCGGTGAAAGAGTTCTTCGGTTCCAGCCAGCTGTCGCAGTTCATGGACCAGAACAACCCGCTGTCCGAGATCACCCACAAGCGCCGTGTTTCCGCACTCGGCCCTGGCGGTCTGACTCGTGAGCGCGCAGGCTTCGAAGTTCGTGACGTACACCCGACTCACTACGGCCGTGTGTGCCCGATCGAGACGCCTGAAGGTCCGAACATCGGCCTGATCAACTCTCTGGCGGCCTATGCCCGTACCAACCAGTACGGCTTCCTGGAAAGCCCGTACCGTGTAGTGAAAGACGGCGTTGTCAGCAACGACATCGTGTTCCTGTCGGCAATCGAAGAAGCTGACCATGTCATCGCCCAGGCTTCGGCCGCGATGAACGACAAGCAGGAACTGATCGACGAGCTGGTAGCCGTTCGTCACCTGAACGAGTTCACCGTCAAGGCACCTGCCGACGTAACCCTGATGGACGTATCGCCCAAGCAGGTAGTCTCGGTTGCAGCCTCGCTGATTCCGTTCCTTGAGCACGACGACGCCAACCGTGCGTTGATGGGCTCGAACATGCAGCGCCAAGCGGTCCCAACCCTGCGTGCCGACAAGCCGCTGGTTGGTACTGGTATGGAGCGTAACGTGGCTCGCGACTCCGGCGTTTGCGTCGTGGCTCGTCGTGGCGGCGTGATCGACTCCGTGGATGCCAGCCGTATCGTGGTCCGGGTTGCCGACGATGAAGTCGAAACCGGCGAAGCGGGTGTGGATATCTACAACCTGACCAAGTACACCCGTTCCAACCAGAACACCTGCATCAACCAGCGTCCGCTGGTGAGCCGTGGTGATGTGGTCAGTCGTGGTGACATCATGGCCGACGGTCCGTCCACCGACATGGGTGAACTGGCGCTCGGTCAAAACATGCGCATCGCGTTCATGGCATGGAACGGCTTCAACTTCGAAGACTCCATCTGCCTGTCCGAGCGTGTGGTTCAGGAAGACCGCTTCACCACGATCCACATCCAGGAACTGACCTGTGTGGCGCGTGATACCAAGCTGGGCCCAGAGGAAATCACTGCAGACATCCCGAACGTGGGTGAAGCTGCACTGAACAAACTGGACGAAGCCGGTATCGTTTACGTCGGCGCCGAAGTGGCTGCTGGCGACATCCTGGTGGGCAAGGTCACGCCGAAGGGCGAAACCCAGCTGACCCCGGAAGAGAAGCTGCTGCGTGCAATCTTCGGTGAGAAGGCCAGCGACGTCAAAGACACCTCCCTGCGCGTGCCAACCGGCACCAAGGGTACTGTCATCGACGTACAGGTCTTCACTCGTGATGGCGTCGAGCGCGACTCCCGTGCCCTGTCGATCGAGAAGTCCCAGCTGGACGAGATCCGCAAGGACCTCAACGAAGAGTTCCGCATCGTTGAAGGTGCAACCTTCGAGCGTCTGCGGTCGGCTCTGGTTGGCAAGACTGTGGAAGGCGGCGCTGGCCTGAAGAAAGGCCAGGAGATCACCGACGAGATCCTCAACGGTCTTGAGCACGGCCAGTGGTTCAAGCTGCGCATGACCGAAGATGCTCTGAACGAGCAGCTCGAAAAAGCTCAGGCTTACATCGTTGATCGTCGTCGTCTGCTGGACGACAAGTTCGAAGACAAGAAACGCAAGCTGCAGCAAGGCGATGACCTGGCTCCAGGCGTACTGAAGATCGTCAAGGTTTACCTGGCTATCCGCCGTCGCATCCAGCCGGGTGACAAGATGGCCGGTCGTCACGGTAACAAGGGTGTTGTCTCGGTGATCATGCCGGTCGAAGACATGCCGCACGACGCCAACGGTACTCCGGTCGATATCGTTCTGAACCCGTTGGGTGTACCTTCGCGTATGAACGTCGGTCAGATCCTTGAAACCCACCTGGGCCTCGCAGCCAAGGGTCTGGGCGAGAAGATCAACCGTATGCTCGAAGAGCAGCGCAAAGTCATCGAGCTGCGCAAGTTCCTGGCCGAGATCTACAACGAGATCGGTGGCCGTCAGGAAAACCTGGACAGCTTCTCTGACCAGGAAATCCTCGACCTGGCGAAGAACCTGCGCAACGGCGTGCCTATGGCGACTCCGGTGTTTGACGGGGCCAAAGAGCGTGAGATCAAGGCGATGCTGCGTCTGGCAGATATGCCTGACAGCGGCCAGATGCAGCTGTTCGACGGCCGTACCGGCAACAAGTTCGAGCGCGCTGTAACCGTTGGCTACATGTACATGCTGAAACTGAACCACCTGGTGGACGACAAGATGCACGCGCGTTCCACGGGTTCCTACAGCCTGGTTACCCAGCAGCCGCTGGGTGGTAAGGCGCAGTTCGGTGGTCAGCGTTTCGGGGAGATGGAAGTCTGGGCGCTGGAAGCATACGGCGCCGCTTACACTCTGCAAGAAATGCTCACAGTGAAGTCGGACGACGTGAACGGTCGGACCAAGATGTACAAGAACATCGTGGACGGCGATCACCGTATGGAGCCGGGCATGCCCGAGTCCTTCAACGTGTTGATCAAAGAGATCCGTTCTCTCGGTATCGATATCGATCTGGAAACCGAATAACACGTGACGTGAATGGGAGCAGGGCGCTACTGCCTGCTCCTTGCTCCGCCAGGAGGAAAGGCCTTGAAAGACCTACTGAATCTGTTGAAAAACCAGGGTCAAGTCGAAGAGTTCGACGCCATCCGTATCGGTTTGGCATCGCCTGAGATGATCCGTTCGTGGTCGTTCGGTGAAGTTAAAAAGCCGGAGACCATCAACTACCGTACGTTCAAACCTGAGCGTGACGGCCTGTTCTGCGCCAAGATCTTTGGCCCGGTCAAGGACTACGAGTGCCTGTGCGGCAAGTACAAGCGCCTCAAGCATCGCGGTGTGATCTGTGAGAAGTGCGGCGTTGAAGTCGCGCTGGCCAAAGTCCGTCGTGAGCGTATGGCTCACATCGAGCTGGCCTCGCCGGTTGCCCACATCTGGTTCCTGAAGTCGCTGCCGTCCCGTATCGGCCTGCTGATGGACATGACCCTGCGTGATATCGAGCGTGTTCTCTACTTCGAGAGCTATGTCGTTATCGATCCAGGCATGACCACCCTGGAAAAGGGTCAGCTGCTGAACGACGAGCAGTACTTCGAAGCCCTCGAAGAGTTCGGTGACGACTTCGATGCCCGCATGGGGGCCGAGGCTGTCCGCGAGCTGCTGCACGCGATTGATCTGGAGCACGAGATTGGCCGTCTGCGCGAAGAAATTCCGCAAACCAACTCCGAAACCAAGATCAAGAAGCTGTCCAAGCGTCTGAAGTTGATGGAAGCCTTCCAGGGCTCCGGCAACCTGCCTGAGTGGATGGTGTTGACCGTTCTGCCGGTTCTGCCGCCAGACCTGCGTCCGCTGGTTCCGCTGGACGGTGGCCGTTTCGCGACGTCCGATCTTAACGATCTGTATCGTCGCGTGATCAACCGTAACAACCGTCTGAAGCGTCTGCTGGACCTGTCGGCTCCTGACATCATCGTGCGCAACGAAAAGCGCATGCTGCAGGAGGCGGTCGATGCCCTGCTCGACAACGGTCGTCGCGGTCGTGCAATCACCGGTTCCAACAAGCGTCCTCTGAAATCCCTGGCTGACATGATCAAGGGTAAGCAGGGTCGTTTCCGTCAGAACCTGCTCGGTAAGCGTGTTGACTACTCCGGTCGTTCGGTAATTACCGTAGGTCCGACCCTGCGTCTGCACCAGTGCGGTCTGCCGAAAAAGATGGCACTGGAACTGTTCAAGCCGTTCATCTTCGGCAAGCTGGAAATGCGTGGCCTGGCCACGACCATCAAAGCTGCCAAGAAGATGGTCGAGCGCGAGCTGCCAGAGGTGTGGGACGTTCTCGCCGAAGTGATTCGCGAACACCCCGTGCTGCTCAACCGTGCACCTACGCTTCACCGTCTGGGTATCCAGGCATTTGAACCAGTACTGATCGAAGGTAAGGCTATTCAGCTGCACCCGCTGGTCTGTGCTGCGTACAACGCCGACTTCGACGGCGACCAGATGGCCGTTCACGTACCGCTGACCCTGGAAGCCCAGCTCGAAGCCCGTGCGTTGATGATGTCGACCAACAACATCCTGTCGCCAGCCAGCGGTGAGCCAATCATCGTTCCGTCGCAGGACGTGGTACTGGGTCTGTACTACATGACCCGTGAAGCGATCAACGCCAAAGGCGAAGGCCGCGTGTTCGCTGATCTGCAGGAAGTCGACCGCGTATTCCGCGCCGGCGAGGCTGCCCTGCACGCCAAGATCAAGGTTCGTATCAACGAAACCGTTAACGATCGTGACGGCAATAGCGTGAAGAACACCCGTATTGTCGACACCACTGTCGGCCGTGCGTTGCTGTTCCAGGTGGTTCCGGCCGGCCTGTCGTATGACGTGGTCAACCAGCCGATGAAGAAGAAGGCGATCTCCAAGCTGATCAACCAGTGCTACCGCGTGGTTGGTCTGAAGGACACCGTCATTTTCGCTGACCAGCTGATGTACACCGGTTTCGCCTACTCGACGATCTCCGGCGTATCGATTGGTGTGAACGACTTCGTCATTCCGGATGAGAAGGCGCGCATCATCGATGCCGCTACCGCCGAAGTGAAAGAGATCGAAAGCCAGTATGCTTCCGGCCTGGTAACCCAGGGCGAGAAGTACAACAAGGTGATCGACCTCTGGTCCAAGGCCAACGACGAAGTATCCAAGGCGATGATGTCCAACCTCTCGAAAGAGAAGGTTGTCGACCGCACGGGTGCTGAAGTCGACCAGGAATCGTTCAACTCGATGTACATGATGGCTGACTCCGGTGCGCGGGGTTCCGCTGCCCAGATCCGTCAGCTGGCCGGTATGCGTGGTCTGATGGCCAAGCCGGACGGCTCGATCATCGAGACGCCAATCACTGCGAACTTCCGTGAAGGTCTGAGCGTACTCCAGTACTTCATCTCGACTCACGGTGCTCGTAAAGGTCTGGCGGATACCGCACTGAAGACCGCTAACTCCGGTTACCTGACTCGCCGTCTGGTAGACGTCGCACAAGACTTGGTTGTGACTGAGGTCGATTGTGGCACCGAGCACGGCCTGCTGATGACTCCGCACATTGAAGGCGGTGACGTTGTAGAGCCGTTGGGTGAGCGTGTACTGGGTCGTGTAATCGCCCGTGACGTGTTCAAGCCAGGCACCGAGGACGTCATCGTTCCGGCCGGCACTCTGGTTGACGAGAAGTGGGTTGAATTCATCGAGCTGAACAGCATCGACGAAGTCATCGTGCGTTCGCCGATCAGCTGCGAAACCCGTTTCGGTATCTGCTCGAGCTGCTACGGTCGCGACCTGGCTCGCGGTCATCAGGTCAATATCGGTGAAGCGGTCGGCGTTATCGCTGCCCAGTCCATCGGTGAGCCGGGTACCCAGCTGACCATGCGTACGTTCCACATCGGTGGTGCGGCAAGCCGTACTTCCGCTGCCGACAGCGTACAGGTCAAGAACGGCGGTACCGTTCGTCTGCACAACCTGAAGCACGTAGAGCGTGTCGACGGTCATCTGGTCGCGGTATCGCGTTCCGGTGAGCTGGCAATCGCCGACGAATTCGGTCGTGAGCGTGAGCGCTACAAGCTGCCTTACGGTGCTGTGATTTCGGTGAAGGAAGGCGACAAGGTTGACGCTGGCTCGATCGTGGCCAAGTGGGATCCGCACACTCACCCGATCGTTACCGAGATGAAAGGTACCGTGACCTACGTGGGCATGGAAGAAGGTATTACCATCAAGCGTCAGACAGACGAATTGACCGGTATGACCAACATCGAAGTCCTCGACGTCAAAGACCGTCCGGCTGCCGGCAAGGACATCCGTCCTGCGGTGAAGATGGTCGGCCTCGATGGCAAGGACCTGATGCTGCCTGGTACCGACGTACCGGCCCAGTACTTCCTGCCGGCCAACGCTCTGGTCAACGTCGCTGACGGTGCTCAGATCGCAATCGGTGACGTTATCGCGCGTATTCCGCAAGAAACGTCCAAGACCCGTGACATCACCGGTGGTCTGCCGCGCGTTGCCGACCTGTTCGAGGCGCGTCGTCCTAAAGAGGCGTCGATCCTGGCAGAAGTCAGCGGTACCATCGCCTTCGGTAAAGAGACCAAGGGCAAGCGTCGTCTGGTCATCACGCCGAACGATGGCAGCGAGCCGTACGAAGAGCTGATTCCGAAGTGGCGCCACCTGAACGTTTTCGAAGGCGAACAGGTCAACCGCGGCGAAGTTATCTCCGACGGTCCGAGCGATCCGCACGACATCCTGCGTCTGCTGGGTGTGAGCGCGCTGGCCAAGTACATCGTTAACGAGATCCAGGACGTTTACCGTCTGCAAGGCGTTAAGATCAACGACAAGCACATCGAGACCATCCTGCGTCAGATGCTGCGCAAGGTTGAAGTGGCTGAATCGGGCGACTCCAGCTTCATCAAGGGCGATCAGGTCGAACTGACCCAGGTCCTGATGGAAAACGAGCGTCTGGCCAGCGAAGACAAGTTCATTGCCAAGTACACCCGCGTACTGCTGGGTATCACCAAGGCATCGCTGTCGACCGAGTCGTTCATCTCCGCGGCCTCCTTCCAGGAGACTACCCGCGTGCTGACCGAAGCAGCAGTAACCGGCAAGCGCGATTACCTGCGCGGCCTGAAAGAAAACGTCGTCGTGGGTCGTCTGATCCCGGCAGGTACAGGTCTGGCTTACCACAGCGAGCGTAAACGTCGCCGTGATATCGACAAGCCGCAGCGCGTCAGCGCCAGCGAAGTCGAGGCCGCTCTGACCGAGGCGTTGAACTCCAGCGGTAACTAAGGGTTATGCCCCGGCGTTTTTCAGGTCTTGCGGCAACATTCAGTTGTCGCAAGACGGTGGAAGAGGTCGGGGCATTGCCTTGACTGGGGGCGAGATCCTCTTTAGACTCTTGTACCCCTAAATTTGACAGGGCCTATCGCCCTGTCATTTGCTTTCTTGCAGGCAATAGCGTCTGCAAGTCAACAGTGGAGCTAGTAGATGGCAACTATCAACCAGCT
Organism: Pseudomonas sp. LJDD11; assembly: GCF_024584215.1. Classification (NCBI taxonomy): domain Bacteria; kingdom Pseudomonadati; phylum Pseudomonadota; class Gammaproteobacteria; order Pseudomonadales; family Pseudomonadaceae; genus Pseudomonas; species Pseudomonas sp. LJDD11. Next base: position 124,943 of record NZ_JANJFL010000014.1, on the reverse strand, counting down.
GGTACGTCAGCCGCGCAAGCGTATCGTCGAGAAATCCGACGTTCCTGCGCTGCAGAACTGCCCGCAACGTCGTGGCGTGTGCACCCGCGTGTACACCACTACGCCGAAAAAACCTAACTCGGCACTGCGTAAAGTATGCCGTGTGCGTCTGACCAACGGTTTCGAGGTTTCCTCGTACATCGGTGGTGAAGGCCACAACCTGCAAGAGCACAGCGTGGTACTGATCCGCGGCGGTCGTGTAAAAGACTTGCCAGGTGTTCGTTACCACACCGTTCGCGGCTCTCTGGATACTTCCGGCGTCAAAGGTCGTAACCAAGGTCGTTCGAAATACGGTACCAAGAAGCCTAAAAAAGCCTAAGTGGCTTTGGTTTCTGACTGATTTTGCACTTTTCTATTTTTTTGAGTCGATAAGAGTAAGGTCGGGCAAGCTCCTCTGGAGTGCTGTCCCGGGCTAACCTGAAGACCGTTTGAGGGCTTATCCATGCCAAGAAGACGCGTAGCAGCAAAACGCGAGATCCTTGACGATCCGAAATACGGAAGCCAGATCCTGGCGAAGTTCATGAACCACGTAATGGAAAGCGGCAAGAAAGCCGTTGCCGAGCGTATCGTTTATGGCGCGCTGGACAAGGTTAAAGAACGCAAGAACAGCGATCCCCTGGAAATCTTCGAGAAAGCTCTCGACGCCATCGCTCCGCTGGTCGAAGTGAAGTCGCGCCGTGTAGGCGGTGCTACTTACCAGGTTCCTGTTGAAGTTCGTCCGTCCCGCCGTAACGCGCTGGCAATGCGCTGGCTGGTAGACTTCGCCCGCAAGCGCGGCGAGAAGTCCATGGCGCTGCGCCTGGCCGGCGAGCTGCTGGACGCTGCCGAAGGCAAAGGTGCTGCTGTCAAGAAGCGTGAAGACGTTCACCGTATGGCCGAAGCCAACAAGGCTTTCTCGCACTACCGCTTCTAATTTCGGCTTCAATCTTTTTGCGAGGGCTTTATGGCTCGTACTACTGCAATCAACCGCTACCGTAACATTGGTATCTGTGCTCACGTTGACGCGGGCAAGACCACCACTACCGAGCGGATCCTGTACTACACCGGTCTGAGCCACAAGATCGGTGAAGTGCATGACGGCGCTGCGACCACTGACTGGATGGTGCAAGAGCAGGAGCGGGGTATCACCATTACCTCCGCTGCCATCACCACCTTCTGGAAAGGTTCCCGCGGTCAGTACGACAACTATCGCGTAAACGTTATCGATACCCCTGGCCACGTTGACTTCACCATTGAAGTAGAGCGTTCGCTGCGTGTACTCGACGGCGCGGTCGTTGTGTTCTGCGGCACCTCCGGTGTCGAGCCTCAGTCTGAAACCGTATGGCGTCAGGCGAACAAGTACAACGTTCCACGTATCGTCTACGTGAACAAGATGGACCGTGCTGGTGCAAACTTCCTGCGCGTAGTAGGTCAGATCAAGAACCGTCTGGGCCACACCCCGGTTCCGATCCAGATCGCTATCGGTGCTGAAGAAGAGTTCGCCGGTCAGGTCGATCTGATCAAGATGAAGGCGATCTACTGGAACGAAGACGACAAAGGCACCACTTATCGTGAGGAAGAAATTCCTGCCGATCTGCAGGCGCTGGCTGAAGAGTGGCGCTCCAACATGGTTGAAGCGGCTGCCGAGTCCAGCGAAGAGCTGATGAACAAGTACCTTGAAGAAGGTGAGCTGACTGTAGAAGAGATCAAGGCTGGTCTGCGTGCGCGCACCCTGGCTGGTGAAATCGTTCCTGCGGTCTGCGGCTCGTCCTTCAAGAACAAGGGTGTTCCTCTGGTTCTCGACGCCGTTATCGACTTCCTGCCGGCTCCGACCGAAATCGCTGCGATCCAGGGTATCCACCCTGATCACGTCGAAGACGAAAACGCTCCGAAAATCGAGCGTCACGCCAGCGACGACGAGCCGTTCTCGGCTCTGGCGTTCAAGATTGCCACCGACCCGTTCGTTGGTACTCTGACTTTCGTGCGCGTCTACTCGGGCTTCCTGAGCTCGGGCGACTCCGTGATCAACTCGGTCAAGGGCAAGAAAGAGCGTGTGGGTCGTATGGTGCAAATGCACGCGAACCAGCGCGAAGAAATCAAAGAAGTACGTGCCGGCGACATCGCTGCGCTGATCGGCATGAAGGACGTCACCACTGGTGATACCCTTTGCGACGCTGACAAGCAGGTGATCCTGGAGCGTATGGACTTCCCTGAGCCTGTAATTTCGGTGGCTGTTGAGCCGAAGACCAAGCAGGACCAGGAAAAAATGGGTATCGCACTGGGCAAGCTGGCTCAGGAAGACCCATCGTTCCGCGTTCGTACCGACGAAGAGACTGGTCAGACCATTATCTCCGGTATGGGTGAGCTGCACCTGGACATCCTCGTTGACCGCATGAAGCGTGAGTTCAACGTCGAAGCCAACATCGGTAAGCCGCAGGTTTCCTACCGTGAAACCATCACCAAGGACAATGTCGAGATCGAAGGTAAATTCGTTCGTCAGTCCGGTGGTCGCGGTCAGTTCGGCCATTGCTGGGTTCGTTTCTCGACTCCGGACGTGGACGACAAGGGCAACATTACCGAAGGTCTGGTCTTCGCCAACGAAGTTGTAGGTGGTGTGGTTCCTAAGGAATACATCCCGGCGATCCAGAAGGGTATCGAAGAGCAGATGAAGAACGGCGTTGTTGCCGGCTATCCGCTGATCGGCCTGAAGGCTACCGTATTTGATGGTTCCTACCATGACGTCGACTCCAACGAGATGGCGTTCAAGATCGCTGCTTCGATGGCGACCAAGCAACTGGCCCAAAAGGGTGGCGGTAAGGTGCTTGAGCCGATCATGAAGGTCGAGGTAGTGACCCCTGAGGACTACATGGGTGACGTGATGGGTGACCTGAACCGTCGTCGTGGTCTGATCCAGGGTATGGAAGACTCGGTCTCCGGCAAGGTTATCCGTGCTGAAGTACCGCTAGGAGAAATGTTCGGTTATGCGACCGACGTTCGTTCCATGTCTCAGGGTCGCGCGAGCTACTCCATGGAATTCTCCAAATACGCTGAAGCTCCGTCGAACATCGTCGAAGCGCTCGTTAAAAAACAAGGTTGATCTAACCCCCTTTAGGCTAGGAGTTCACTGTCGTGGCTAAAGAAAAATTTGAACGTAACAAACCGCACGTCAACGTTGGCACCATCGGTCACGTTGACCACGGTAAAACCACTCTGACTGCTGCTCTGACTCGCGTTTGCTCCGAGGTTTTCGGTTCGGCTAAAGTCGACTTCGACAAAATCGACAGCGCGCCAGAAGAAAAGGCTCGTGGTATCACCATCAACACTGCTCACGTAGAGTACGACTCTTCTGTTCGTCACTACGCGCACGTTGACTGCCCAGGTCACGCCGACTACGTCAAAAACATGATCACTGGTGCTGCCCAGATGGACGGCGCGATCCTGGTTTGCTCGGCTGCCGATGGCCCGATGCCACAAACTCGTGAGCACATCCTGCTGTCCCGTCAGGTTGGCGTTCCGTACATCGTTGTCTTCCTGAACAAGGCTGACATGGTTGACGACGCTGAGCTGCTGGAACTGGTCGAGATGGAAGTTCGCGACCTGCTGAGCACCTACGACTTCCCAGGTGATGACACTCCAATCATCATCGGTTCGGCTCTGATGGCTCTGAACGGCCAAGACGACAACGAAATGGGTACTTCGGCTGTCAAGAAGCTGGTTGAGACTCTGGACAGCTACATCCCAGAGCCTGAGCGTGCTATCGACAAGACCTTCCTGATGCCAATCGAAGACGTGTTCTCGATCTCCGGTCGTGGCACCGTGGTAACTGGTCGTGTTGAGCGTGGTATCGTTCGCATCCAGGAAGAAGTTGAAATCGTTGGTCTGCGTGACACCACCAAGACCACTTGCACCGGCGTTGAAATGTTCCGCAAGCTGCTGGACGAAGGCCGTGCTGGTGAGAACTGCGGCGTTCTGCTGCGTGGCACCAAGCGTGACGACGTTGAGCGTGGTCAGGTTCTGGCCAAGCCAGGCACCATCAAGCCTCACACCAAGTTCGTAGCTGAAGTCTACGTTCTGAGCAAGGAAGAGGGTGGTCGTCACACTCCTTTCTTCAAAGGCTACCGTCCTCAGTTCTACTTCCGTACTACTGACGTAACCGGTAACTGCGAACTGCCAGAAGGCGTTGAGATGGTGATGCCAGGTGACAACATCCAGATGGAAGTCACCCTGATCAAGCCAATCGCAATGGAAGACGGTCTGCGTTTCGCCATTCGTGAAGGCGGCCGTACCGTTGGTGCTGGCGTCGTTGCAAAAATCATCGCCTAATAAGCGATAGGTTGAAGAAGCCCCCGCCTAGCGGGGGCTTTTTTATTGGGTTGACACTATTCTGAAGCGTCTATAGAATTGCGCCTCCTTTAAACGGGCGTATTGCGCTCGTCGGGATAGCAATCGGAGTCTGGAATCCAATGCAAAATCAGCAAATCCGTATCAGGTTGAAGGCTTTTGACCATCGCCTGATCGACCAATCTACCCAGGAAATCGTGGAAACCGCGAAACGTACTGGGGCACAGGTGCGTGGTCCTATTCCACTGCCTACCCGTAAGGAGCGGTTCACCGTTCTGGTTTCTCCGCACGTCAACAAAGACGCGCGCGACCAGTACGAAATCCGCACTCATAAGCGCGTCCTGGACATCGTCCAGCCAACGGATAAAACCGTTGACGCTCTGATGAAGCTTGATCTTGCGGCTGGCGTGGAAGTGCAGATCAGCCTCGGCTAAGACTTGGGTCTTGGTCGTGTAACGCTCTGAAATGGGCGGCCATAGCGGGTGAAAGCCCCGTACACTCATGAGGTTTACAACATGACTATTGGTGTAGTCGGTCGTAAGTGCGGTATGACCCGCATTTTTACCGAAGAAGGTGTCTCTATTCCGGTTACGGTCATTGAGATCGAGCCGAATCGCGTCACTCAGTTCAAAACTGAAGAAACTGATGGCTACCGTGCAGTGCAAGTCACTGTTGGTGAGCGTCGTGCTTCGCGCGTGACTGCTGCTCAGGCAGGTCACTTCGCCAAGGCGAACGTTGCCGCAGGTCGTACCGTTCTTGAATTCCGTCTTGAAGAAGGCGAGTACAAGGCTGGTGATCTGATCAACGCCGAAATCTTCGCTGCTGGTCAACTGGTCGACGTGACCGGTCAGTCCAAAGGTAAGGGTTTCGCGGGTACTATCAAGCGCTGGAATTTCCGCGGTCAAGATAACACCCACGGTAACTCCGTCTCCCACCGCGTCCCGGGCTCTATCGGCCAGTGCCAGACTCCTGGTCGTGTATTCAAGGGCAAGAAAATGTCCGGTCATATGGGCGCTGAGCGCGTGACCGTGCAATCCCTTGAAGTAGTGCGCGTGGACGCTGAACGCAATCTGTTGTTGGTCAAGGGCGCTGTTCCTGGCGCTACTGGCGGCAACCTGGTTGTACGTCCGGCAGCCAAGGCTCGCGGTTAAGGGGAAGCTGACATGCAATTAAATGTAAATGACGCTCAAGCCATCGAAGTTTCCGAACTGACATTTGGCGGCGAGTTCAACGAGACCCTGGTGCACCAGGCAGTCGTCGCCTACATGGCTGGCGGTCGTCAGGGCAGCAAGCAGCAAAAAACCCGTTCCGACGTCTCTGGTGGCGGTAAGCGCCCATGGCGTCAGAAAGGTACTGGCCGTGCTCGTGCCGGTACTATCCGTAGCCCGCTGTGGCGCGGCGGCGGTACCACTTTTGCTGCTCGTCCTCAGGATCACTCCCAGAAGCTCAACAAGAAGATGTACCGCGCAGCTCTGCGCTCCATCCTCGCTGAGCTGGTTCGTACCGACCGTCTGGTCGTGGTTCAGGACTTCGCTGTCGAAGCGCCGAAAACCAAGGACCTGCTGGGTAAACTGAACGGTCTGGGTCTGACCGACGTGCTGATCGTTTCCGACGCCGTTGACCAGAATCTGTACCTGGCTGCTCGCAACCTGCCCCACGTCGATGTGCGTGACGTGCAAGGTTCCGATCCGGTCAGTCTGATCGCATACGACAAGGTTCTGATTACCGTGTCGGCCGTGAAGAAATTCGAGGAGCTGCTGGGATGAACCAGGAACGCGTATTTAAAGTTCTGCTTGGCCCGCATGTTTCCGAGAAGGCCACAGTTCTGGCTGACAAGAAAGGTCAGTTCGTTTTCAAGGTTGCTACTGATGCAACCAAGCTGGAAATCAAGAAGGCCGTTGAAGTTCTGTTCGGCGTGAAAGTAGAGCGCGTGACTACCCTGAACGTTCTGGGTAAAAGCAAGCGCACTGCTCGCGGTCTGGGCAAACGCAATGACTGGAAGAAGGCAGTTATCTCCCTTCAGCCAGGCCAAGATCTCGATTTCAGCAGCAGTGCTGAGTAAGGAAGGGGTGCATCATGGCAATCGTTAAATGCAAACCGACTTCCCCTGGCCGCCGTTTCGTGGTCAAGGTGGTCAACCAGGGGCTGCACAAAGGCGCTCCTCACGCACCGCTGCTCGAGAAAAAATCGAAGTCTGGTGGTCGTAACAACAATGGTCGCATTACCACTCGTCACATCGGTGGTGGCCACAAGCAGCATTACCGTCTGGTCGACTTCCGTCGCAACGACAAGGATGGCATCGCTGCCATCGTTGAGCGTATCGAATACGACCCGAACCGTACTGCTCACATCGCCCTGCTGCGTTATGCAGATGGCGAGCGTCGCTACATCATCGCCCCTAAAGGCGTGAGTGCAGGCGACCAGCTGATCTCCGGTGCCCTGGCCCCAATCAAGGCCGGTAACACCCTGCAGCTGCGCAACATCCCGGTTGGTAGCACCATTCACGCTATCGAACTGAAGCCTGGCAAAGGTGCCCAGATCGCTCGTTCCGCTGGTGCTTCGGCTCAGCTGGTCGCTCGTGACGGCGTCTACGTGACCCTGCGTCTGCGCTCCGGCGAAATGCGCAAGGTTCTGGCCGAGTGCCGTGCGACCCTGGGTGAAGTCTCGAACTCCGAGCACAGCCTGCGTTCGCTGGGTAAAGCTGGTGCCAAGCGCTGGCGTGGCGTTCGCCCAACCGTTCGTGGTGTTGCCATGAACCCGGTTGACCACCCACATGGTGGTGGTGAAGGTCGTACCTCCGGTGGTCGTCATCCGGTATCGCCATGGGGCTTCCCAACCAAGGGTGCTAAAACCCGTGGTAATAAGCGTACCGACAAAATGATCGTCCGTCGTCGCAAGTAAATAGAGGGATACGACAGTGCCACGTTCTCTGAAAAAAGGTCCTTTTATTGATCTTCACCTACTGAAGAAGATCGAAGTGGCGGCGGAAAAGAACGATCGCAAACCAGTTAAGACCTGGTCTCGTCGTTCGATGATCCTGCCACAAATGGTCGGTCTGACCATCGCAGTACACAACGGCCGTCAGCACGTACCGGTTCTGGTAAGTGAAGATATGGTTGGCCATAAACTGGGCGAGTTTGCCGGTACCCGTACTTATCGCGGGCACGTGGCTGACAAGAAAGCCAAGCGTTAAGGGGTAAGGAACGATGGAAGTAGCCGCTAAGTTGTCGGGCGCTCGAATCTCCGCCCAGAAAGCCCGCTTGGTCGCCGACCAGATCCGCGGGAAGAAGGTGGGCGAAGCGCTCAACCTGTTGGCTTTCAGCAGTAAGAAAGCCGCTGAGATCCTGAAAAAATTGCTGGAGTCGGCCGTAGCCAACGCCGAGCATAACGAAGGCGCAGACGTTGATGACCTGAAGGTCTCGACTGTTTTCGTCAACGAAGGGCGTTCGCTGAAGCGCATCATGCCACGTGCCAAAGGCCGTGCTGATCGCATCGTCAAGCGGTCTTGCCATATCACTGTCAAGGTTGCTGACAAGTAACGGAGTCGAAGAGATGGGTCAGAAAGTACATCCCATTGGCATTCGCCTGGGAATCGTCAAGGAGCACACCTCCGTCTGGTACGCAGACGGTCGCACTTATGCAGACTACCTGCTGGCAGATCTGCAAGTGCGTGAGTACCTCCAGGACAAACTAAAAAGCGCGTCCGTTAGCCGTATTGATATTCATCGTCCGGCTCAGACAGCACGCATCACCATCCACACCGCTCGTCCCGGCATCGTGATCGGCAAGAAGGGTGAGGATGTTGAGAAACTGCGTCAGGACCTGACCAAGCAAATGGGTGTGCCTGTGCACATCAATATCGAAGAGATCCGCAAGCCGGAGCTCGACGGTATGCTGGTTGCCCAGAGCGTTGCTCAGCAGCTGGAGCGTCGTGTCATGTTCCGTCGCGCCATGAAGCGCGCCGTACAGAACGCTATCCGCATTGGTGCCAAAGGTATCAAGATTCAGGTTAGCGGTCGTCTCGGCGGTGCTGAAATCGCACGTACTGAATGGTATCGCGAAGGTCGTGTGCCTCTGCACACCCTGCGTGCCGACATCGACTATGCCACTTACGAAGCGCACACCACTTACGGTGTGATCGGTGTAAAGGTTTGGATCTTCAAAGGCGAAGTAATTGGTGGTCGCCAGGAAGAGCTGAAGCCGCAAGCACCAGCGCCTCGTAAAAAAGCTGCCAAGTAAGGGGTACGCCAAATGTTGCAACCAAAGCGTACGAAGTTCCGCAAGCAAATGACCGGCCACAACCGTGGTCTGGCTCTGCGCGGTAGCAAAGTCAGCTTCGGCGAGTTCGCGCTGAAAGCTGTAGCCCGCGGTCGTCTCACCGCCCGTCAGATCGAGTCGGCACGTCGTGCCCTGACCCGTCACGTAAAACGTGGCGGCAAGATCTGGATCCGTGTGTTCCCGGACAAGCCGGTTACCAAGAAGCCTCTCGAAGTGCGGATGGGTAAAGGTAAGGGTTCGGTTGAATACTGGGTTGCCCAGATCCAGCCAGGCAAAGTCCTGTACGAGATCGAGGGTGTTTCTGAAGAGTTGGCGCGTGAGGCTTTTGCCCTGGCTGCTGCGAAGCTGCCACTTGCCACCTCCTTTGTTAAGCGGACGGTGATGTGATGAAAGCGAATGAACTTCGTGAAAAATCAGCACAGCAACTGAACGAGCAACTGCTCGGCTTGCTGCGCGACCAGTTCAATCTGCGCATGCAGAAAGCAACTGGCCAGTTGGGGCAGTCGCACCTGCTCTCGCAAGTTAAGCGTGACATCGCTCGCGTGAAAACTGTGCTCAACCAGCAGGCAGGTAAGTGATCATGGCTGAAGCTGAAAAAACCGTCCGCACGCTGACTGGCCGTGTCGTCAGCGACAAGATGGACAAGACCATCACCGTATTGATCGAGCGTCGCGTAAAGCACCCGATCTACGGTAAATACGTTAAGCGTTCGACTAAGCTGCACGCGCATGACGAAACCAATCAGTGCCATATCGGCGACAAGGTCACTATTCGTGAAACTCGTCCGGTAGCCAAGACCAAGTCCTGGGCACTGGTTGAAATCGTCGAACGCGCTGTGGAAGTCTAAGGGCTAGGGGTCGGAGAAATTATATGATTCAGACTCAATCCATGCTCGATGTGGCCGATAACAGCGGCGCTCGCCGCGTTATGTGCATCAAGGTGCTGGGTGGCTCCCATCGTCGTTACGCTGGTATCGGTGACATCATCAAAGTTACCGTCAAGGAAGCCATTCCTCGCGGTAAAGTGAAGAAAGGCCAGGTGATGACTGCTGTTGTAGTCCGCACCCGTCACGGCGTTCGCCGTGCAGACGGTTCGATCATTCGCTTCGATGGTAACGCTGCTGTTCTGTTGAACAACAAGCAAGAGCCGATCGGCACCCGTATCTTCGGGCCAGTGACTCGTGAACTTCGCGGTGAGAAGTTCATGAAGATCGTCTCGCTCGCCCCTGAAGTGCTGTAAGGAGATCCGACATGCAAAAGATTCGTCGTGACGACGAGATCATCGTGATCGCCGGCAAAGACAAAGGTAAGCGCGGTAAGGTGCTGAAGGTCCTCGCTGACAACCGTCTGGTTGTTGGTGGTGTGAACCTGGTGAAGCGTCATACCAAGCCGAACCCGATGTCGGGCGTTCAGGGCGGTATCGTCGAGAAAGAAGCGCCTCTGCACGCTTCCAACGTCGCCATTTTCAACGGCGAAACCAACAAGGCTGACCGCGTTGGTTTCAAAGTAGAAGACGGCAAAAAAATTCGTGTCTTCAAGTCGACCCAAAAAGCGGTTGATGCTTGAACACTGCTAGGTAGAAGACCATGGCACGACTGAAAGAGATTTACCGGAAGGATATCGCTCCCAAGCTTAAGGAAGAACTTAAGCTGGCGAACGTGATGGAAGTTCCGCGCGTTACCAAAATCACCCTGAACATGGGTCTGGGCGAAGCGGTCGGTGACAAGAAAGTCATCGAGCACGCTGTTGCTGACCTGGAAAAGATCACCGGTCAAAAGGCCGTTGTGACTTTCGCTCGCAAGTCGATTGCAGGTTTCAAGGTTCGTGAAGGTTGGCCGATTGGCGTGAAGGTTACTCTGCGCCGTGATCGTATGTACGAATTCCTGGATCGTCTGCTGTCGATCTCCCTGCCTCGGGTTCGCGACTTCCGCGGCCTGAATGCCAAGTCCTTCGATGGTCGTGGCAACTACAGCATGGGCGTGAAAGAGCAGATCATTTTCCCGGAAATCGATTACGACAAGATCGATGCTCTGCGCGGTCTGGACATCACCCTGACCACCACTGCCAAGAACGACGACGAAGGCCGCGCACTGCTGCGTGCTTTCAAGTTCCCGTTCCGTAACTGATTGGAGTCCGGATAATGGCCAAGACGAGCATGAAAAACCGTGAGCTGAAGCGTCAGCTCACCGTTGCCAAGTACGCCAAGAAGCGTGCCGAGCTGAAAGCTATCATCGTTGATCTGAACGCAAGTCCAGAAGCGCGTTGGGAAGCTACCGTAGCTCTGCAGAAGCAACCACGTGACGCCAGCGCTTCGCGCCTGCGTAACCGTTGCCGCCTGACTGGTCGTCCGCACGGCGTTTACCGCAAGTTCGGCCTCGGCCGTAACAAGCTGCGTGAAGCTGCCATGCGTGGTGACGTACCAGGTCTGGTGAAAGCTAGCTGGTAACACGTATCTCGACAACGGCGCCCGGTGGTTCTACCGCTGGTCGCTGGATGTTGCGAGACTGAATCAAGCCCCTTATGGGGCTTGATTCATTTCTGGGGGAAGACTAGAATTGCCGGCTCGCCTGAGCCCGTGTTTTTCTCTGCCCGGTTGTCTCGGCGAAATGTAGTAGCCGGAAGGCTAATTTTATCTGTATCAGGAGCGTCTAGCCCATGAGTATGCAGGACCCGTTAGCGGACATGCTAACTCGTATCCGTAATGCCCAGATGGCTGAAAAGCCCGTTGTGAGCATGCCATCTTCCAAGTTGAAGGTAGCTGTAGCCAAAGTTCTCAAAGACGAAGGTTACATTGCGGGTTATCAGGTCAGCAGTGAAGTCAAACCTTCGCTGTCCATTGAGCTGAAATATTTCGAAGGCCGTCCGGTCATCGAAGAAGTCAAACGCGTCAGCCGTCCAGGCCTGCGTCAGTACAAGTCCTCCGATGATCTGCCAAAAGTACGTGGCGGCCTCGGTGTGTCTATCGTCTCCACCAACAAAGGTGTGATGACTGATCGTGCTGCGCGCGCTGCCGGTGTCGGCGGCGAAGTGCTTTGCACTGTGTTCTAAGGGGGGATAACTATGTCACGCGTAGCGAAGAACCCCGTTAAGCTGCCATCGGGCGTCGAGATCAAACTCGCCGGCCAGCTGCTTTCCATCAAGGGCGCCAAAGGCACCCTCGAACTGAATGTCCACTCGTCCGTTGAAGTCGTTGAAGAAGCTGGTGAGCTGCGTTTTGCTGCTCGCAATGGCGATCAACAGACTCGCGCAATGGCCGGTACCACTCGCGCACTGGTCAATAACATGGTCCAGGGCGTTAGCCAAGGCTTCGAGCGCAAGCTCCAGCTGGTAGGTGTTGGTTACAAGGCTCAGGTAAAAGGCTCCGTCCTGAACCTGGCGCTTGGCTTCTCGCACCCAGTGGATTACGAATTGCCGAATGGCATCACCGCTGAGACTCCTAGCCAGACCGATATCCTGATTCGTGGTATCGACAAGCAGCTGGTTGGTCAGGTGGCCGCTGAGATCCGCGACTTCCGCCGTCCTGAGCCTTACAAAGGCAAAGGTGTGCGTTACGCAGACGAAGTCGTCCGTCGTAAAGAAGCCAAGAAGAAGTAGGGCATAGCAAATGACCGTCAAAAAAGTTACCCGACTGCGTCGCGCTCGCAAAGCACGCCTGAAAATGCACGAACTCGAAGTCGTTCGTCTCTGCGTGCACCGCTCTTCGCAGCACATCTATGCCCAGGTCATTTCGGCCGACGGCAGCAAAGTCCTGGCAAGCGCTTCGACTTTGGACAAAGAACTGCGTGATGGTGCCACTGGCAACATCGACGCGGCCACTAAGGTTGGCAAGCTGGTTGCTGAGCGCGCTAAAGCCGCTGGCGTATCGCAAGTTGCCTTCGACCGTTCTGGCTTCAAGTACCACGGCCGTGTCAAGGCGCTGGCTGATGCTGCTCGTGAAGGCGGGCTGGAGTTCTAAGTTATGGCAAATAACGATCAAAAACGCGACGAAGGCTACATCGAGAAGCTGGTTCAGGTTAACCGCGTTGCCAAGACCGTCAAAGGCGGTCGTATCTTCACCTTCACCGCGTTGACCGTGGTAGGTGATGGCAAGGGCCGTGTAGGCTTTGGCCGTGGCAAGTCCCGCGAAGTGCCTGCCGCCATCCAGAAAGCGATGGAAGCTGCTCGTCGCAACATGATTCAGGTTGACCTGAACGGCACCACTCTGCAGTACGCTACCAAGTCTGCTCATGGCGCCTCCAAGGTCTACATGCAGCCTGCTTCGGAAGGTACCGGTATCATCGCCGGTGGCGCGATGCGTGCTGTTCTGGAAGTTGCTGGTGTTCAGAACGTCCTGGCCAAGTGCTACGGCTCGACTAACCCTGTAAACGTGGTTCACGCCACTTTCAAGGGTCTGAAGGCTATGCAGTCTCCTGATTCCATCGCTGCCAAACGTGGCAAGCGCGTTGAGGAGATCATCTGATCATGGCTACCGTAAAAGTAACGCTGATCAAGAGCGTCGCTGGCCGTCTGCCTAACCACAAACTGTGCGTTAAGGGTCTGGGTCTGCGTCGCATCGGTCACACCGTAGAAGTCCAGGATACTCCCGAGAATCGCGGGATGATCAACAAGGCTTACTACCTGCTGCGCGTCGAGGGTTAATCGATGAAACTCAATGATCTGAGTCCAGCTCCGGGTTCCCGTCCCGTGAAGCATCGTCCAGGCCGTGGTATCGGTAGTGGCCTGGGCAAGACCGGTGGCCGTGGTCACAAAGGTCAGACTTCCCGTTCCGGTGGCACCATTGCCCCTGGTTTCGAGGGTGGTCAACAGCCTCTGCATCGCCGTCTGCCCAAGTTCGGTTTCGTTTCCCTGAAAGCCATGGACCGCGCAGAAGTGCGTCTGTCCGAGCTGGCCAAAGTGGAAGGCGACGTCGTAACTGTACAGACCCTGAAAGATGCCAACGTGATCAACCAGAACGTTCAGCGTGTGAAAATCATGCTGTCGGGCGAAGTTACTCGCGCTGTCACTATCAAGGGAATCGCCGTCACCAAAGGTGCACGTGCGGCTATCGAAGCAGCTGGCGGCAAGTTCGAGGAATAAATGGCTAAGCAAGGTGCTCTCTCAGCGCTCAGCAAAGGCGGACTGTCCGAGCTCTGGGCTCGACTGCGTTTTCTGTTCCTGGCGATTATCGTCTATCGGATCGGTGCGCATATCCCAGTGCCTGGTATCAATCCGGACCGGCTGGCGGAACTGTTTCGACAGAATGAGGGGACCATTCTTAGCTTGTTCAACATGTTCTCCGGTGGCGCACTGGAGCGGATGAGCATCTTTGCATTGGGGATCATGCCGTACATTTCGGCATCGATCATCATGCAGCTGATGACCGCCGTCAGTCCGCAGCTGGAGCAGTTGAAGAAGGAAGGTGAAGCTGGCCGTCGCAAGATCAGCCAGTACACCCGCTATCTCACCGTCATCCTGGCTCTGGTTCAAGCTGTCGGCATGTCCGTCGGCCTGGCCGGTCAGGGTGTGGCGTTCGCTGCAGACTTCGGCTTCCACTTCGTGGCCGTTACCACCTTCGTGGCTGGTGCGATGTTCATGATGTGGCTGGGTGAGCAGATTACCGAGCGTGGTGTTGGTAACGGTATCTCGATGTTGATCTTCGCAGGTATCGTTGCTGGTCTTCCGAGGGCAATCGGGCAGTCTTTCGAGTCTGCACGTCAGGGCGATATCAACATTTTCGCGCTGGTTGCCATCGGTTTGCTGGCGGTAGCGATCATCGGTTTCGTGGTGTTCATTGAGCGTGGCCAGCGTCGTATTGCTGTGCACTACGCCAAGCGTCAGCAGGGCCGCAAGGTCTTCGCTGCACAGACCAGCCACTTGCCGCTGAAAGTGAACATGGCTGGTGTGATCCCGGCCATTTTTGCAAGCAGCATTCTGCTGTTCCCGGCTTCGCTGGGTTCCTGGTTCGGTCAGTCTGAAGGTTTGGGCTGGTTGCAGGACCTTTCGCAGTCGATCGCTCCTGGTCAGCCGTTGAACATTCTGCTGTTTAGTGCAGGGATCATTTTCTTCTGCTTCTTCTATACGGCGTTGATGTTCAATCCGAAAGACGTAGCGGAAAACCTGAAAAAGTCCGGTGCCTTTATTCCGGGCATTCGTCCAGGCGAGCAGTCGGCGCGCTACATTGATGGCGTTTTGACCCGTTTGACCCTGTTCGGTGCTCTTTATATGACGGCCGTTTGCTTGCTTCCCCAGTTCCTGGTGGTGGCTGCCAACGTTCCGTTCTACCTTGGCGGGACCTCGTTGCTGATCGTGGTCGTGGTTGTGATGGACTTCATGTCGCAAGTACAATCGCACCTCGTTTCGCACCAGTATGAATCCCTGATGAAGAAAGCCAACCTGAAGGGCTACGGCGGCAGCGGCATGCTGCGCTGAGAGACCCATAAGGTTCGAGGAGTTGGTGATGAAAGTTCGTGCATCGGTGAAAAAGCTGTGCCGTAACTGCAAAATTATTCGCCGCGAAGGTGTTGTTCGAGTAATTTGCAGCGCGGAACCACGTCATAAGCAGCGCCAAGGCTGATTGTGAGCTGTGCTTAAGCCCAGCAGCTAGTGTGCTGCTGGGTTGATTAATTGTTACTACAGCGATATTATCTCGCGCCCTATTTCTTGGCTTCCGGGGCGTAGGTAGCTGTCAACTGGAGTCCCACTGAATGGCCCGTATTGCAGGCGTTAACATTCCAGATAACAAGCATACTGTTATCTCGCTGACCTACATCTATGGTGTTGGTCGCACTACTGCACAGAAAATCTGTGCAGATGCCGGCGTAAACCCGGCTGTAAAAATCAAGGATCTGAGCGACGAGCAGATCGAACAGCTGCGTGGCGAAGTGGCGAAGATCACCACTGAAGGTGACCTGCGTCGCGAAATCAACATGAAAATCAAGCGCTTGATGGACTTGGGCTGCTACCGCGGTCTGCGTCACCGTCGCGGTCTGCCAGTACGCGGTCAGCGTACCAAGACCAACGCACGTACTCGCAAAGGTCCGCGTAAGCCGATCCGCAAGTAATCGCTCCAGCGTTTCGACAGGAAATTAGTCATGGCAAAACCTGCTGCTCGTCCTCGTAAAAAAGTTAAAAAGACAGTGGTTGATGGCATCGCCCACATCCATGCGTCTTTTAACAACACCATCGTCACCATTACCGATCGTCAAGGTAACGCCCTGTCCTGGGCTACCTCCGGCGGTTCGGGTTTCCGTGGTTCGCGTAAGTCCACCCCGTTCGCTGCTCAGGTAGCTGCCGAGCGTGCTGGTCAAGCCGCGCTGGAATACGGTCTCAAGAACCTCGACGTCAACGTCAAGGGTCCAGGCCCAGGTCGTGAGTCCGCTGTTCGCGCTCTGAACGGCTGTGGCTATAAGATCGCCAGCATCACCGACGTGACACCAATCCCGCACAACGGGTGCCGTCCGCCGAAGAAGCGCCGCGTGTAATCCAGGAGACTGTAAGAAATGGCTCGTTACATTGGTCCAAAATGCAAACTTGCTCGTCGTGAAGGCACTGACCTTTTCCTGAAGAGCGGTGTGCGCGCACTCGAATCCAAGTGCAACATCGAAGCAGCCCCAGGTATCCACGGCCAGCGCCGTGGCCGTCAGTCCGACTACGGCACCCAGCTGCGTGAAAAGCAAAAAGTACGTCGTATCTACGGTGTTCTCGAGCGTCAGTTCAGCGGCTACTACAAGCAAGCCGCTAGCAAGAAAGGTGCAACCGGTGAAAACCTGCTGCAACTGCTCGAATGCCGTCTGGACAACGTTGTATACCGCATGGGCTTCGGCTCGACTCGTGCTGAATCCCGTCAACTGGTTTCGCACAAGTCGATCAGCGTCAATGGTCAGACTGTAAACATTCCTTCGTACCAAGTACGTGCCGGCGACGTTGTTGCTGTCCGTGAAAAGGCGAAGAACCAGCTGCGTATTGGCCAGGCTCTTGAACTGTGTGCCCAACGTGGCCGCGTAGAATGGGTAGACGTAGACACTGAGAAGAAGTCGGGCGTTTTCAAAAGCGTTCCTGCTCGCAGTGATCTATCCGCCGACATCAACGAAAGCCTGATTGTCGAGCTCTACTCCAAGTAAGGGCTAGAAAATAGGTGCATCCATGCAGATTTCGGTAAATGAGTTTCTGACACCACGTCACATCGACGTTCAGGTTGTCAGTCCAACCCGCGCCAAGATTACGCTCGAGCCTCTCGAGCGTGGTTTCGGCCATACCCTGGGCAATGCGTTGCGTCGCATCTTGTTGTCCTCCATGCCCGGCTGTGCAGTAGTCGAGGCCGAGATCGACGGTGTACTCCACGAGTACAGCGCGATCGAAGGTGTACAGGAAGACGTCATTGAAATCCTGTTGAACCTCAAAGGCCTGGCTATCAAGCTGCACGGTCGAGACGAAGTTACGCTGACCTTGTCGAAAAAGGGTTCGGGGGTGGTTACCGCTGCCGATATTCAGCTGGATCATGATGTCGAGATCGTTAACCCCGATCACGTAATCGCTAACCTGGCGTCCAACGGCGTCCTGAACATGAAGCTCACCGTAGCTCGTGGTCGTGGTTATGAGCCGGCCGACTCGCGTCAGAGCGATGAAGACGAAAGCCGTAGCATTGGCCGTCTTCAGCTGGACGCTTCGTTCAGCCCGGTCCGTCGTATCGCATACGTGGTGGAAAACGCCCGTGTCGAACAGCGTACCAACCTGGACAAGCTGGTTATTGATCTGGAAACCAACGGTACTCTGGATCCTGAAGAGGCTATCCGCCGTGCTGCAACCATTCTGCAACAGCAGTTGGCTGCGTTCGTCGACCTCAAAGGTGACAGTGAGCCTGTTGTAATCGAACAGGAAGACGAGATCGATCCGATCCTGCTTCGTCCGGTTGACGATTTGGAACTGACCGTGCGTTCGGCCAACTGCCTGAAGGCGGAGAACATCTACTACATCGGTGATCTGATTCAGCGCACCG
This sequence comes from Pseudomonas sp. LJDD11, assembly GCF_024584215.1. Classification (NCBI taxonomy): domain Bacteria; kingdom Pseudomonadati; phylum Pseudomonadota; class Gammaproteobacteria; order Pseudomonadales; family Pseudomonadaceae; genus Pseudomonas; species Pseudomonas sp. LJDD11. The sequence continues at coordinate 107,333 of NZ_JANJFL010000014.1, read as the reverse complement.
AAGTAGAGCTGTTGAAAACTCCGAACCTGGGCAAGAAGTCCCTGACTGAAATCAAGGACGTTTTGGCCTCCCGCGGTTTGTCACTCGGCATGCGCCTCGACAACTGGCCGCCGGCAAGTCTTAAGAAGGACGACAAGGCCACGGCCTGATCGTCGTAATCACCGAACGCGAGTTTGGTAAGGAATGAACCATGCGTCATCGTAAAAGTGGTCGTCACCTGAGCCGCACCAGCGCGCACCGCAAGGCCATGTTTCAAAACATGGCAGTGTCGCTGTTCGAGCACGAGCTGATCAAAACTACCCTGCCAAAAGCCAAAGAACTGCGCCGCGTTGCCGAGCCGCTGATCACTCTGGCCAAGGAAGACAGCGTTGCCAACCGTCGTCTGGCTTTCGACCGTACTCGTTCGAAGTCCGCTGTAGGCAAACTGTTCAACGATCTGGGCAAGCGCTATGCAACCCGTCCGGGTGGCTACCTGCGTATCCTGAAGTGCGGTTTCCGCGCTGGCGACAACGCGCCAATGGCGTACGTCGAGCTGGTTGATCGTCCAGTCGGTGCTGCTGCTGTAGATGCCGAGTAAGACGTCAGTCTGATCACAAGAAACCGGGCCTAGTGCCCGGTTTTTTGTTGTCTGTAGATTGGTAATTGCTATCAACGTTTAACAAGCAATCAATTTACCCTTGTAACGAATATGGACAATACTCTTCCTCAAGCCGTTTAAACGGATGCTTCAATGCCTGAGGAGGATTACCGATGAGCCAGACCAAGACCCTTACCACCGCAAGCGGCGCACCTGTTGCTGACAACCAGAACTCTCGCTCGGCAGGCCCTCGCGGCCCATTGTTGCTCGATGACTTCCACCTGATCGAGAAGCTCGCGCATTTCAACCGTGAGAACATCCCTGAGCGCCGTGTACACGCCAAAGGCTCGGGCGCGCATGGCACCTTTACGGTTACCCGCGACATCACTCAGTACACCAGCGCCAAGCTGTTCGAGGCGGTGGGCAAGCAGACCCCGATTTTCCTGCGTTTTTCTACTGTCGGTGGCGAGCGTGGCTCGGCCGACACAGAGCGTGACCCACGCGGCTTTGCGCTGAAGTTCTACACCGAAGAAGGCAACTGGGACATCGTCGGCAACAATACGCCGGTGTTCTTCATTCGTGACCCGCTCAAATTCCCGGACTTTATCCACACTCAGAAGCGCTTGCCGCAAAGTAACCTGAAAAGCGCGCAGATGATGTGGGACTTCTGGTCGCATTCGCCTGAGGCGCTGCACCAGGTCACTATTCTGTTTTCCGATCGCGGCATCCCGGATGGCTACCGCCATATGCACGGCTTCGGCAGCCATACCTACAGCCTGATCAGCGCTGCCGGTGAGCGGCATTGGGTGAAATGGCACTACAAGACCAGACAAGGCATCAAGAACCTTGCGCCGGCCGATGCTGCACGCATTGCCGGTACCGATCCTGACTACGCACAGCGCGATCTGTTCGAAGCCATTGAGCGCGGTGATTTCCCGAAATGGCAGGTCTGCATCCAGATCATGACCGAACAACAGGCCAATCAGCATCACGAGAACCCGTTCGACGTGACCAAGACCTGGTCGCAGAAGGAGTTCCCGCTGATCGAGGTCGGTGAGCTGGAGCTGAACCGCAACCCGCTGAACTATTTTGCCGAGGTCGAGCAGGCGGCATTTGGACCGAGCAACATGGTTCCAGGCGTTGGTCTGTCGCCAGACCGTATGCTGCAGGGCCGCGTGTTTGCCTATGCCGACGCGCATCGCTACCGGGTAGGCACCAACCATCAGCACCTGCCCATCAATGCGGCCAAGAGCCCAGTGAACACCTATCAGCGCGATGGCGCCATGGCCTATGGTGACAACGGTGGCGCCGCTCCGAATTACGAGCCCAACAGCTATGGCGATGCCCCTAAGCAGGCGCCGCGTTACGCAGAGCCGGCGCTGGCGCTCAGTGGCGCTGCGGACCGTCATGATCACCGTGAGGACACTGACTACTACAGCCAGGCCGGCAAGCTGTTCAACCTGATGAATGATGAGCAGAAAGCGTTGCTGATCAACAACATTGCCGGCGCCATGGCCGGGGTCAGCAGCGACGTTGTGCAGCGCCAGCTACAGCACTTCTACAAGGCTGACCAGGCTTATGGTGAAGGCATTGCCAAGGCGTTGGGTGTAACCGTTAGCTAAGTAATAGTGATAAACAGAACCGCCCTCATTTGGGCGGTTTTTCGCTTCTTGATAACCGATTTTCACTGCTTTTTATCGTTTTATTGCGCGAATGGCCGTGACCTCAAGAGAGGCTTGGTTCAAACTACAGCCTTTCTGTAGGGAGTAGTTTGGCGATGCAAGGCCATCCAGACGTCATTGATTACCTCAATACTTTGCTCACCGGCGAACTTGCTGCGCGTGACCAGTATTTCATTCACTCGCGCATGTACGAAGACTGGGGCTTCACCAAGCTCTACGAGCGCATCAATCATGAGATGGAAGAGGAGGCGCAGCACGCCGATGCGTTGATGCGCCGGATTCTCATGCTTGAAGGCACTCCGCGCATGCGCCCGGACGATCTGGATGTCGGTACGACTGTACCGGAGATGCTGGCCAGCGACCTGCGCCTGGAATACAAAGTGCGTGCTGCGCTGTGTAAAGGCATTGAGCTGTGCGAAAAGCACGGTGACTACATCAGCCGCGACATCCTGCGCCTGCAACTGGCCGATACCGAGGAAGATCACACCTACTGGCTGGAAAAACAGCAAGGCCTGATCAAATCCATCGGCCTGCAGAACTACCTGCAGTCGCAGTTCTGACAGGCAGTAAATCATTAAAAAGCCCCTGCACATTGCTGTGACAGGGGCTTTTTTATTGGACTGCAAGCTATAAGCGGCAAGCTGCAAGAAAGTGCGGTGTTGCTTCTGCTTGCAGCTTATAACTTGAAGCTTGTAGCTGCCCTTAGGCGCGATCACGCTCCAGCAACGGCTTGAGATAGTGGCCGGTATGCGATTGCTCCATGGCCGCCACGTCTTCCGGCGTACCGGTGGCGATGATCTGGCCACCGCGTGATCCACCTTCAGGTCCCAGGTCGACCAGCCAGTCTGCGGTCTTGACCACATCCAGGTTATGCTCGATTACCACCACGGTGTTGCCGTGGTCGCGCAGACGATGCAGCACGTCGAGCAACTGCTGGATATCGGCAAAGTGCAGGCCGGTGGTTGGTTCATCAAGGATATACAAGGTCTTGCCCGTGTCGCGCTTGGACAGCTCGCGTGACAGCTTGACCCGTTGTGCTTCGCCGCCGGACAGCGTGGTTGCTGACTGACCCAGCTTGATATACGACAGGCCGACGTCCATCAGGGTTTGCAGCTTGCGCGCCAGAGCAGGTACGGCATCAAAGAACTCGCGGGCATCCTCGATGGTCATTTCCAGCACCTCGTGAATGTTCTTGCCCTTGTACTTGATCTCCAGGGTTTCGCGGTTGTAGCGCTTGCTCTTGCACACATCGCAGGGCACGTAGATGTCCGGCAGAAAGTGCATCTCTACCTTGATCAGGCCGTCACCCTGACAGGCCTCGCAGCGTCCGCCCTTGACGTTGAACGAGAAGCGGCCGGGGCCATAACCCCGCGAGCGCGACTCCGGTACCCCGGCGAACAATTCGCGAATCGGCGTAAACAGCCCGGTATAGGTCGCCGGGTTGGAGCGCGGTGTGCGGCCGATCGGGCTCTGGTCGATATCCACTACCTTATCCAGATGCTGCAGGCCGTTGATGCTGTCGTGAGCAGAGGCTTCCAGCGTGGTGGCACCGTTGAGTGCAGTGGCGGCGAGGGGGAACAGCGTATTGTTGATCAGCGTCGACTTGCCCGAGCCGGATACGCCGGTCACACAGGTCAGCAGGCCGATCGGAATTTCCAGATTCACGTTACGCAGGTTGTTGCCGCGTGCGCCTTTTAGGGTCAGCAACAGCTTCTTGTTGCGCGCTGTGCGTTTGGCCGGGACTTCGATCTTCACTCGGCCTGACAGATATTTACCGGTCAGCGAGTCGGGATGCGCCATGACTTCGGCAGGCGTGCCTTCGGCAACGATCTGCCCGCCATGTACGCCGGCGCCAGGACCGATATCCACCACGTAATCGGCCAGGCGGATCGCATCCTCGTCGTGCTCGACCACGATCACTGTGTTGCCGATATCGCGCAGATGCTTGAGGGTTGCCAGCAGTCGGTCGTTATCGCGCTGGTGCAGGCCGATCGACGGCTCGTCGAGGATGTACATGACCCCGACCAGGCCGGCGCCGATCTGGCTGGCCAGACGAATACGCTGCGCCTCGCCACCCGACAGTGTGTCGGCGCTGCGGTCCAGGGTCAGGTAGTCCAGGCCGACGTTGACCAGAAATTGCAGACGCTCGCAGATTTCCTTGAGAATTTTCGCGGCGATCTCACCGCGCCGGCCTGTCATGGTCAGCCCGGCGAAATACTCGGCAGCGTCGCCAATCGGCATATTGGTCACGGCGGGCAGGGTCCGCTCACCGACCCACACATGCCGGGCTTCGCGGCGCAGGCGGGTACCACGACAGTCCGGGCAGGATTGGGTGCTGAGCAACTTGGCCAGCTCTTCGCGTACGGTGGCCGATTCGGTCTCCCGATAACGACGCTCCAGATTCGGCACGATGCCTTCGAACGGGTGGGCGCGCTTGACGATATCGCCGCGGTCATTGAGGTAGCGGAAATCGACACTCTGCGTGCCACTGCCATTGAGCAGCACCTTCTGGATATCGGCTTTCAACTCCTTGAACGGCACCTCCAGGCTGAACTTGTAGTGCTGGGCCAGTGAGCCAAGCATCTGGAAGTAGTAGACGTTACGTCGGTCCCAGCCGCGTATCGCCCCCTCGGCCAGGGTCAACTCGGCATTGACCAGGCGCTTGACGTCGAAGAACTGTTTGACGCCCAGGCCGTCGCAGCTCGGGCAGGCGCCGGCCGGATTGTTGAAGGAAAACAGCTTGGGCTCCAGCTCGCTGATCGCATGACCGCAGATCGGGCAGGCGAAGCGCGCCGAAAAGATCATCTCTTCGCCTGGCTCGTCATCCATCGGTGCGACCAAGGCGATGCCATCGGCCAGTTGCAGGGCGGTCTCGAAAGATTCGGCCAGGCGCTGCTGGAGGTCGCCACGCACCTTGAAGCGGTCGACCACCACATCAATGGAGTGCTTCTTCTGTTTGTCGAGTTTGGGGACTTCATCGAGCTCATACAGGGTGCCGTCGACCCGGGCGCGGACGAACCCTTGAGCACGCAGCTCTTCGAACACCGACAGGTGCTCGCCTTTGCGCTCGCGCACCACCGGGGCCAGCAGCATCAGTTTGCGGCCTTCAGGTTCGGCCAGTACCAGATCGACCATCTGGCTGACGGTCTGGGCCTCCAGTGGGATATCGTGGTCCGGGCAGCGCGGCTGGCCGACCCGCGCATACAAAAGGCGCAGGTAGTCGTAGATTTCGGTGATGGTGCCGACGGTCGAGCGCGGGTTGTGTGAGGTGGATTTCTGCTCGATGGAGATGGCGGGCGACAGACCTTCAATGGTGTCGACATCGGGCTTTTCCATCATCGACAGGAACTGCCGGGCATAGGCCGACAGCGATTCGACATAACGGCGCTGGCCTTCGGCATATAGCGTGTCGAACGCCAGCGAAGACTTGCCGGAGCCTGACAGCCCGGTGATAACGATCAGCTTGTCGCGAGGAAGGGTCAGGTCGATGTTCTTCAGGTTGTGGGTCCGAGCCCCACGAATCAGGATTTTATCCACTGCGGCCTCGCTGGCGGGCATAAACGACGGAGTATACGGCTCCACGCCATTACGCGGCAAAGCGCCGCGTATGTGCCGTACCTCGTTGGGACTGGTAGAATCGCCGCCGGTTCACACGAGGTTTTTCCATGCAAGACTCCCATAGCGAACGCATGAGTGGTGCCGAGACCCGCGCGGCGGGCGGGCTGGCGCTGGTGTTCGCCTTTCGCATGCTCGGCATGTTCATGGTCCTGCCGGTGTTGTCCACCTATGGCATGGACCTGGCGGGCGCTACGCCAGCACTGATCGGCCTGGCCATCGGCGCCTATGGCCTGACCCAGGCCATTTTGCAGATCCCGCTGGGCTTTATCTCCGACCGCATCGGCCGACGCCCGGTGATTTACCTGGGGTTGCTGGTATTCGCACTCGGCAGCCTGGTGGCCGCGGGTGCCGATTCCATCGAAGGGGTGATTGCCGGTCGTGTGTTGCAAGGTGCCGGGGCAATTTCAGCCGCCGTCATGGCCTTGCTCTCGGACCTGACCCGGGAACAGCACCGCACCAAGGCCATGGCCATGATTGGCATGACCATCGGCCTGTCGTTTGCCATTGCCATGGTGATCGGCCCGGTGCTGACCAGTGCATTCGGCCTGTCCGGTCTGTTTCTTGCCACCGGCGCCATGGCGCTGCTGGGGATCCTGATCGTGGCGTTCATGGTGCCCAGGTCTTCGGGGCCGTTGATGCATCGAGAGTCCGGGGTCGACAAGGCAGCCCTGGGCGCGACCTTGCGCCATCCAGACCTGCTGCGTCTGGACCTGGGAATCTTCGTCCTGCATGCCATGCTGATGTCCAGTTTCGTGGCCTTGCCGCTGGCGCTGGTGGAAAAGGCCGGCCTGCCCAAGGAAGAGCATTGGTGGGTGTATCTCACGGCGCTGCTGGTGTCGTTCTTCGCCATGCTGCCGTTCATCATTTATGGCGAAAAGAAGCGCCGCATGAAGGCCGTGCTGATTGGCGCTGTTACGGTGCTGATGCTCTCTGAAATATTCTTCTGGGCTTTTGGCGACACGCTGCGAACGCTGGTGATCGGCAGCGTGGTATTCTTCACCGCGTTCAACCTGCTGGAGGCCACACTGCCATCGCTGATCAGCAAGGTTTCGCCGGCAGGCGGCAAAGGCACGGCCATGGGGGTGTATTCCACCAGCCAGTTCCTCGGCTCTGCGGTCGGCGGAATCATGGGCGGCTGGCTATTTCAGCAGGGCGGGCTGGACGTGGTGTTTCTGGGCTGCGCAGCGCTGGCGGCCATCTGGCTGATCGTTGCCATGAGCATGCGAGAGCCGCCTTACGTGACCAGCCTGCGCCTGCCGCTGTCGCCTGAGGCACAGCGAGAAACAGGCCTGGCACAACGCCTGAAGTCCGTACCGGGCGTAACAGATGCCGTGGTGGTTGCCGAAGAGGCGGCCATCTATATCAAACTTGATACAAAACTATTGGATCGCGCGTCGCTCGAAAAGCTGGTCAACAGTCCAGCCACTCAAACGTGTGAAGTCTAGGAGAACGTTATGGCCCGTGGGGTTAACAAAGTCATATTGGTCGGTACATGCGGCCAGGATCCCGAAGTCCGTTACCTGCCTAACGGCAACGCCGTGACCAACCTGAGTCTGGCTACCAGTGAACAATGGACCGACAAGCAGAGCGGCCAGAAGGTCGAGCGTACCGAATGGCACCGCGTCTCGCTGTTCGGCAAGGTCGCGGAAATTGCCGGCGAGTACCTGCGCAAAGGCTCGCAGGTCTACATCGAAGGCAAGCTGCAGACTCGCGAATGGGAAAAAGACGGCATCAAGCGTTATACCACTGAAATCGTCGTCGACATGCAGGGCACCATGCAACTGCTCGGTGGCCGTCCGCAGCAGGGCGACAACCAAGGTGGTGGCAACTACGGCCAGTCGCGCCCGCAGCAGTCACGTCCGGCTCCGGCGCCACAGCAGTCCTACGATCAGTCGCCGCAGCATCAGTCTTACGACCAGTCGCCACAACAGTCGTACAGCCAGCCGCAGCGTGAGTCGCGACCAGCGCCAAAACCGGCTCCGCAGCCGGCGGCCGACTTCGACAGCTTCGATGACGATATTCCGTTCTGACAAGCAACTGACTGCAAGCTGCCCTACAGTGAAAGCCCCCGCCCAGCGGGGGCTTTCGCATTGTGTAGAGGATATAAAGATGAACTGCAAAGGACTGCTACTCGATATCGAAGGCACGCTGACCCATCAGGGGGCGCTGATTGCCGGCGCGGCCGAGTCACTGGCCTGGCTGCATGAGCAAGGGCTCGACTATCGCCTGCTGACCAATATCACGGCACGCTCGCCTGCAACCATCAGTGCCGAACTCGCCGCGCTGGGTCTTGCCGTACCGGCGCAGCATATCCAGACTGCCACCACCGCTTGTGTGGCCTGGTTGCGGGCCCGGCAAGGGTGTAGCAGCTATCTGCTGGTGCCCGATCCGGTTCGGCCGCTGTTCGATGGACTGCTCATCAATGAGCGCAACCCCGACTATGTGGTGATCGGCGATATCGGTCAGGCCTTTTGCTACGACAACCTGAATCGGGTGTTTCGCCTGCTGCGCGGCGGCGCACGGTTGATTGCCCTGCAAAAGAATCCGTTCTGGCTTGCGGCAGATGGCCCGAGCCTGGATTACGGCGCCTTCGTGGCGGCGCTGGAGTACGCCAGTGGGCAAACTGCGCAGCTTGCGGGCAAGCCCTCGTCATTGTTCTTTGAGATGGCCCTGCAGTCGATCGGTTGCCAGGCCCGCGAGGTGTTGGTGATTGGCGATGATCCAGGCACCGATATGGCGGGCGCGTCAGGCATCGGGGCGCGCAGTGTGCGGGTACTGACCGGCAAGTCCGCTGGGCTGCAGCGCGATGACAGTGGTTTGGCGAGTTACTGCCTGGCATCGATTGCCGGCCTGCCGCAACTGCTCGTGCAGCTCTGACTGTAATCTGGCAGACGGCTGATCAGGCTGGCAAAGGTGCATCCACGATCAGCGCCGGGTCCAGATAGCGAATCCTCGGTTCAATGTGATAAGCCCCGCTTTCCGAATAGCGCAGGTAGCAGCGCCCGCACAACAGACATTCAGACACCTTGCAGCGGTTGTAGGGGTAGTAACGGGGCGCAATGGGGGCCTGCGTTGACCAGTAATGGGTGCCTGACGGGTGATACTCGTTGATGGTCAGATCTTCCTCGTCGGCGTTGCTCAGCGTGCCGATGTCCAGTAGATGATGGGCATTGGACGAAACCAGTGGACTTTCCCAGCCGGTAAGGACCTTGGTATTACATCGGCAACTGACTTCGATATTGCTGGCGCGCTGTGCCCGTTCCAGCAATTCAGGGAAATCAATGTAGCGAAGGGCAGTCATTGCCAGTCTTCCTTTGAATGGTTACGCATCGGGTTATTTGCGTCCCCAGGCCAGCCTGGGAAAGCTCAAGGCATTGCGTGCGGAGATGACCAGCGCCACCAGCGTCATAACGATCAACAGGCTCCAGCCGGGAATGTAGCTGTGCGTCAGGTCTTTGAGTAAGCCCAGCGCAGGTGGCATGAGCACAATAGCGACCTGATTACAGGCCATGGCCAGTCCCAGTGCAAAACCGGTTTTGCTCGCCGGGGCGGACTCCGCGACATAGGCGACCCAGGGACCGTACCAGCCAAACCCGAAAAAGCCGAGCCAGCCTGCCAGCAGCGCCAGCAGGACGAAGGTATGCATAGGCATCCAGATCAGGGTCAACAGGCCAACGATAATGGCCAGCATGCAAGTCATAACGGGAAAGTAGCGCCCTGACTGACACCGGTCACTCCATGCCGCCAGGATGATCCGGCCCATTACCCCGGCCCCTTGGGCGATAAAGAGCAATGAGGCCGCCGCCGTGATGCTCAAGTCCAGTCGGTCGTACAGATACAGTGCGGTGAAAATCAGGATGCCGTATTGCACCGAGATCAGGCTGATCCCGGAGATCATGATCTGCTTCATCGCCGGCTCCTTCAGCATCGAGAAGCGCGATGCCAGGGTTGCCTTGAGATCCTGCGCAGCAGCTCGCGCCGGGCCTTGCTCGCCTGGGGCCGGGTTGGCGCTGCGGTAAAACAGCAGGAAGATCACGGCACCGGCAAGGGCCACCAGCCCGCCGGCCAGAAACGACCATTGCCAGCCCCAGCGGGTGGCAATATACGGCAGCATCGCGGCCGACAACGCGCCCCCCAGTGGCAGCCCGGCTTGGCGGATGCCCATCGCAAAGCCGCGCTGGTGCCTGGAGAACCAACTGGAAACCGATTTGCTGCCGCCTGGCTGAGCGGTGCTATAGCCGGCACCGACGATGATCAGAAACAGCAACAACATAAGGTAGCTGTTGGCGAACATCGCCGCACAGAGCGCCGCTGCCACAAGCAAGGTGCCGATACCGACAACCCAGCGCTCATCGAAACGATCCAGTAACTCACCCGCCACCAGCAGCCCCACTATCGGAATCAGCTGCGCGGCAGACACTAACAGGCCAATCTGCAAGACCGACAGGTGCCAGTCCTGTTGAATGAAAATCGCAATTGCGCCAATCCCTTGAACGAAGAAGCACGCACTGGCTTGGGCAATGGTGGCGATCAAGAGGATGACCCAGCGATAGTTTGATTGCTGGCGCGGGTTGTCTGTAGCGCTCATAGAACAGTTTCCTGATACAAGGAGGTCGGTCCACAGTCGCCCAGTGGCGTCTGGCGTTGGGTGGCCAGGTATTCCGTCCTGACCAGATCCAGCCCCATTCGATGAATGATGCTTTCCGGAGCCGTTTCTATGCTCGCGCCGTTGGCCGTGACCTGTTCAAGGGCGATATGCAGCAGTTGCAGATTATCGCCCATATGCACACGTCCCTCGTTATCCACGCTGTACGGCGTGTCCTCCATGCCCACACGAAGAATATCGACCTTGCTGTCGGGTTGCGCGGCATAGGTGGCCAGACGTCTGAGCGCACACATTGGCGTGCCTTTCTGTGGCCCTACATCGACAGGCTGGTAGTGCAGCTCGGCATGTTGTGGCATGACCGCAGCGCCAACAGTGATGGTCACCTTGCGCTTTATTTCGTTCGGGTTGGCCAGGTCGTATTCAAGGCTCTTGGCAATGTCGACGATATTGCAGAACTCTTCGTAGGTCTGAGGAAACGGCAGGCGACTCGAAAAACCGAACAGCAGGATGATATTCAACTGCCCCGAACTGCCCAGGCGCAGGGCCGGGTGTTCGACGGCAAATCGCGTCATGCCGTAACTGCGCGTCAGTTGCACCCATTCCACTTCATGGAACAAGCCCAGTTGTTGGCGTGCGGCAATGGCGTTGCGGTAGATCTGGAACTGGATCAACGGCGAGGTGCTGCCGTAATCGGCGCCTTTACTTGTAGAGTTTGTTTCCATGGTGGCTTTCACCACGCGGTCAGAGGGCGTGTAGCTGTTGATGTCCTGAGCAAACTGAGCGCTGGACAGGTACTCGATGTCAAACTTCCTCAGCTTTCTTTCCATGTCACAGATGACTTGCAGCTCGATGGCAGCCTGAATCGTCACGAAGTGGGCACCACCAAAGTGCAAAGGCAAGGCACACTGGCTGACGCGCTCCCATTCGCCGAATTTCTTGATGTTGTCTTGTACTTCACGACCATTGCGGCTGGCGCCAAAACTGAGCAGGGTGTCTTTGCAGGCGCGCTGAATGGTGCGGCTGACCGACTGATAAATCTCATTGTCGGTGGTCTGTTCCCGGGTCAGCGGGTTACGAGCGTGGTAGTGATAGTAGCGGCAGCCTGATTCATAGAGTTCGATCGCTTCGTCGACGATCGCTTGTTCGCTGGCATGAATGGTTGCCCCGGTGCAAATAGAGTCCAGCAGTTGATCACCCGTGATGTAATGATTGCGCGGCGTGAACTTGGCGCCCGTGGAAGCGCACCCGAGGATCAATGTCTTGTGTGGCGTACTCATCTGCACTTCCTTGTAAAAGTCATTCCATCTGACTGCCATCCGGGCAGCGTCCGCTTTTTAGCAGTACCGCTGACAGATGCCATTGCGGTTTTGGCAAGAGGCGTTGCAACAATGGCGGCGTCGGATGAGTGCGCAGCGCTTTGCCGCGCTGAATCGGTCATGCCATGATGCGGCGTCAACGGATATGGCGAGATTCGCAAGATGAGCGATCTTCGGACTTTGAAAGATTTCCTGGTGCTGGCGCGTATTCTCAGTTTTTCTCAGGCCGCTGAACGTTGCAATGTGACGACCTCAGGGTTGAGCCGACGCATAAACAGTCTTGAAGAGTGGTTGGGCGCACCGGTTTTTGATCGGTCCCGACACCGGCTTGAGCTGACCGATGCAGGCGAACAGTTACAGGCCGCTGCGCTTGAGGCGGTTGCGTTGCTGGACAACGCCAAAGCCGCAGTCGCCCGCGCCAGAGAGCACAAGCGCTTGCATATTTCCCTGGCAGCCCCGCATATCATGTCCAGGGCCTTCTTCCCTGACTGGCTGCCCAGAGTGCGCAATCAGTCGAGCGCTACACGGTTTTCGATTGACTTCGCCAACTTGCCTGGCTGTTTTCGCGCGTTATCTGATCGAAAGGCAGACTTCGTCGTCGCCTTTAGCGATGAGGGCAACGGTATCCGTGATTGTTTGTCAGGCGCCGTCGACTTTCAGCAGTTCGACATCCTGACGCTGGGCCATGAGCGCCTAGTCCCGGTCAGTGCCCCTGACATGCTGGGGGCGGCACTGAACAGTCTTGAGCCGGCGAGCGGTGAGGTATCTTATTTGCGCTATCAGCCTGAGTGCTCTCTGGGCTGGGCGCTGGAAAGAAAGCTCGATATCGCAAAAAACCTGCCGGTGCTCACTGCCATTCATGACAGCTCGCTGGCCGATGGCTTGCATTCCATGGCGCTTATGGGACTTGGCGTGGCTTGGTTGCCATGGGCAATTGTCATCCAGGACATGGAACGAAAAAGGCTGGTTCGAGCGGGCGGGGAAGAGCATGACATCACCTTGAGTATCGAGCTGATTCGCCTTAAGCAGCCTCTGGAGACTCAGGCAGAGAAGTTCTGGCAGCATCTTTGTGAGATGGACCCGTCAATCAAAAAAAGCCGTCAGGTTCTCAGGGAGGCAGTGCACAGATCTGCGGTAAGCGTCTGATGGGCGCATGCCTAACGGCAACCTCCCGCTGTTGTCCTTGAAATGTCCTGCATCGCAATATCAGCCAATTTCTTGCCCACTCAGGCGAACTTTGCGGGTCGCGCAGGGATCAGTTCCTTGGGGATAAGCCCCATCGGATATCTGGATGGAGGAGAGTGCAGCGTGGCGGTTCAGTTAAAGACCCTGATTCTGTTAGTGGTGCTTTCGTTTGCGGGCAACCTGACCGTGCACGCTGCTGAAGTCCCGGCCCTGCCGCTCGGCGCTGCTGCTGCCGACAAGCCCGATGACAAGGCCGCCTCCGGGCCTGCCGAGAAAGCTCCGGTCGAGGAGAAAAAGGAGCCTGAAACCGACAAACCCGCCGAGGCGGAACCGCCAGCCGCTGAAATCCTTGTCGAGGGCGGCCTGCTGGGGGCTCTGAGCAGCAGCATCGACGATGTTCAGCGAGCGCTGAATCTCAACGGTGACCTGGTCGATACCTGGCGGCTGCGTGCAGACCGGGCCGCCACAGAGCTCGACAAGCTGGTCAACAAGCCTTCGCAACGCAGCGCCTGGCAGATGGTGGGCGACTTTCTGGTGCTGTCGGTGGTCTGGATCGGTACATTTGTGCTGCTCCATGGTCTGGGGCGCTTTATTGCCAAACGCTTGAACCGGCGAGCCTTCATGAGGACCCGAACGCGCAGTCAGGCGCTGCTCAAGTACGTATTGCCGTTCACGGTTCCAGCGCTGATCTGCCTGCCCTTGACCCTGTATGTCAGCCAATTTCTACCGTCTTCGATTGGCCGGGCGCTGGCTTTGTGTTTTGCCTACGCCACCAGCAGCGGTGTGTTTTCGACCTCGGTACTGCTGTGCGTGATTGTCATGTTCAATGCCGGGCACAAGCGTACGGCGGTGAAGATCCTGCGTCGTTACACGCCGACGCCGCTGTTCGTCATCGGCTTTCTGGCGGCGCTCAGCGATGCCCTGACCAGCCCGCAGATCGCGCGGCAGATTGGCAGCAACGTCACGACCAGCATCGCGGTGTTCACTGGCCTGTTTGCCTCTGCGGTGTTCTGTGTGTTGGTTATCCGCATGCGCCGCCCGGTGGCACACCTGATTCGCAACCGGGCGCTGAGCAGCCGTATGCGCCAGCCAGCGCTGCAACAGTCGCTGAAGATCTTCTCCAACCTGTGGAATCTGCCGATTCTGTTGATGATCATGGTCTCGGCAATCAATCTGATCGGCGCTGGTGAGGACAGCCAAGAGACCCTGCGCTGCGCGCTGTTCACAACCTTGTTGCTGATTGCCACGGTGTTTCTCAGTACCGTGTTCCAGCACTTCTTCAAGCAGCCCTCGGACCCTGCGGTACGCACCGGCCATGCTTATAAAGCGCGCTTGCTCAGCCTGGTGTATGCCTGCCTGCGCATCGTGCTGGCGGTGACCTTCATTGAGGTGTTGGGGCGTATATGGGGCTTTTCGCTGTTCGAGTTCGCCCAGCGCAACAGCCTCGGCAGGGCGATCAGCGATTCGCTGAGCAGTATTGGCCTGATTTTCCTGGTGACCTGGCTGCTCTGGGTGGTCCTTGATACGGCGATTCAGGAAGCGCTCAAGCCGCCGGTCAACCATCGCTCCGGCCGCCAGCCCAGCACCCGGGTCAAGACCATTTTGCCGCTGCTGCGTAATGCGATAAAAATCATCCTCGTGGTGATCTGCGCCATTACCACCATGGCCAATTTGGGCATCAACGTTGCGCCATTGCTGGCGGGTGCCGGTGTCGTGGGCCTGGCAATCGGTTTCGGCTCGCAGCAACTGGTGCAAGATGTGATCACCGGCCTGTTCATCATCATCGAAGACACCTTTTCGGTCGGCGACTGGGTGGTGCTCAGCACCGGCCATTCAGGTACGGTCGAAAGCCTGACGATCCGCACGGTGCGCCTGCGTGACGGCAAAGGCTTTGTGCACTCGGTGCCGTTCGGCCAGATCAAGGCAGTCACTAACCAGTCGCGGCAGTTTGCCTATGCGTTCTTCTCGGTGCAGTTCACTTATGACACCGATATTGACGAGGCGCTGGCGCTGATCCGCGAGACCGGTCATTCGATCACTGAAGACATCCTGCTCAAGAACAACCTGCAAGGTCCGTTGGAGGTCTTCGGTGTCGACCGTATGGACCTCAACGGCGTGGTGCTGACCGCGCAGTTCCGCACCTCTTCAGGCGGGCAATACAGCGTTGGCCGAGCCTTTAACGAACGGCTCAAAAAGCGCGTTGACCAGCATCCGAAGGTCCACTTCGCCCAGACTTACCCGCAGATGGTCATGAACCCCGGAGCCGCGCACCGCCCGCCGGCGCTAGAAGGGCCACCAGCCCCTGCTGGCGCATGACGGCAAGGGCAGCGCACAACTGTTGGGCACCGGCGGGCAACGTGTTATGTTTGCAGGCGTTTTGAACCTGATGATTTGATAAAAACCGAGACCGAGCCTGCTGACTCTATGCGAATGCGCCTTATGCTGTTGGGCGGCGGGAATGCCCTCGGGCAGGCGCTGATACGACTGGGTGCCGAGGAAGATATCGCGTTCCTCGCACCGCGTCCGCCGCAAGACGGCTGGGACGCAGCCAGCCTCACGCAACTGCTCGACGACACCCGCCCCGACGCCCTGATCAACCTGGCCTATTACTACGACTGGTTCCAGGCCGAAACTGTCAACGAAGCGCGCCTGGACGCCCAGGAACGCTCCGTAGAGCGCTTGGCCGAACTGTGCCAGCATCACGGTATTACCTTGCTGCAACCGTCCAGCTACCGGGTCTTCGACGGCTCGCGAGCGACTGCCTACAGCGAAAAGGACGAGCCGGTGCCGCTGGGCCTGCGCGGCCAGGCACTCTGGCGGATCGAGCAGAGCGTTCGCGCCGCGTGTCCGCAGCATGTGCTGGTACGCTTTGGCTGGCTGCTCGACGACAGCCCGGATGGCGTGCTCGGGCGTTTTCTGAGCCGCGCCAAGGACGCTGAAGAGTTGTTGCTGGCCGATGACCGACGCGGTAATCCGACGCCCGTCGATGACGCCGCGCGGGTCCTGCTCTCGGTGCTCAAGCAGCTCGACTGCGAGGCACCTCTGTGGGGCACCTATCACTACGCCGGCCACGAAGCCACCACGCCGATTGCCCTGGGCCAGGCGATTCTTACCGAGGCGCGGCTGTTGCACCCGCTGGCCATCGAAGCACCGACCGCACAGGCTCACGCGGCGCGGCCCGATGCAGCTGAAGAGCCGCAGCACGCGGTGCTGGCCTGCAAGAAAATCCTTCATACCTTCGGGATCAAGCCACGCGCCTGGCGCGCCGGGTTGCCCGTTCTGCTAGACCGGTATTATCGGCATGTCTGACGCTCCTATCCTGATTACCGGCGGTGCCGGTTTCATCGGCTCACATCTGGCCGACGCCCTGTTGGCCAAAGGTTACCCGGTCAGGATTCTCGACGACCTGTCCACCGGCAAGCGCAGCAACCTGCCGCTGGATAACCCCAACGTCGAACTGATCGAAGGTGATGTGGCTGACGCGGCACTGGTCGCACGTGCTGCCGTGGGTTGTCAGGCGGTAGTGCATCTGGCCGCTGTGGCTTCGGTACAGGCTTCGGTGGACGACCCGGTAAAGACGCACCAGAGCAACTTCATCGGGACCCTGAACGTCTGTGAGGCCATGCGCGAGGCGGGCATCAAGCGGGTGGTGTTCGCCTCCAGTGCTGCTGTGTACGGTAACAATGGCGAAGGCGAGCCGATCAGCGAAGACACCCCCAAGGCGCCGCTGACTCCCTATGCCAGCGACAAACTGTCCAGCGAGCATTACCTGGATTTCTATCGCCGTCAGCATGCGCTGGAGCCGGTGGTGTTCCGCTTCTTCAACATCTTCGGGCCACGCCAGGACCCGTCCTCGCCGTACTCGGGGGTGATCAGCATCTTCGCCGAGCGCGCCACCCAGGGTAAGCCGATCAGTGTGTTCGGCGATGGCGAGCAGACCCGCGATTTCTTCTACATTGGCGATCTGGTCAAGCTACTGGTCCAGGCACTGGAGCAGCCGACAGTTGAAGAGGGCGCGATCAACGTCGGCCTGAACCAGACCACCTCGCTCAATCAGTTGCTGGCGGCTCTGAAGGATGTGGTTGGCAGCCTGCCAGAGGTGAGCTATCAGCAGGCGCGCCCTGGTGATATCCGCCATTCCCGGGCCAATAACCAGCGCCTGTTGCAGCGTTTCACCCTCGAAACGCCGATGCCGCTGACTGACGGCCTGGCCAGGCTGTTGGGGCGCTGAATAGCGCTTGATGCAACGCTACAAAAAAGGCACTTCATCACTGAAGTGCCTTTTTTATTTATCCGGTGTGCCGGCTCAGAACTTGTAACCCACACCCACCATGTAAACCCACGGGTCGATATCCACATCCACCTTGGTCTTGCCAACACTCAGCGCTGACGGACCGTCGACGCTGGCCTTGGTGTCGATGTCCACGTACCACACCGAGGCGTTGAGCATGACGTGATCGGTCAGTTGGTAATCCACGCCCACCTGACCGGCCAGGCCCACCGAGTCCTTGAGCTTAAGGTTGCTGAAGCCCTGGTCCTTGCGGTTACCCGCCAGGTCGGTATCGAAGAATTTGGTGTAGTTGATGCCCACGCCGACATACGGCTGGAAGGCAGACGAGGCGGCCATTGGGTAGTACTGCAGCGACAGGGTTGGTGGCAGTTGCTTGATATCGGCCAGCTTGCCATCCAGACCTGGGCCGAGGCCATGAACCGAGACGGTGTGGCTGAACGGTGTAGCGGCCAGCAACTCGATACCGACATGCTCGCTCAGCATGTAGGCAAAGGTCAGGCCCAGTTGGTTTTCGCCATCAACCGAGGCTTTGGTGCCGGAAACCTTGCTGCCATCCAGACGCACTTCACCGCTGTCTTCATGCGGGTCGACGTGGGCAACGCCGGCACGCACGATGAAATCACCGGCCTGGTGAGCATGGGCAACCAGCGGGGCGGCGAGGGCGAGTGCACAAAGGGATGCGCACAGCAGGGACTTGTTCATCAAAGGCTCCAGAGCGGTTAAAAAGTCTGGAGCCATGTTAAAAAAGCGTCTGCGTCGCGGTTTTGACTCAGCTCAATGAAAGTGTGATGACACTCAGAGGGTGTCTACAAAATGGCTGCACTCGGCAACACTGCGTTGAAATCGACCTTTCAGGAATCCGACAGTTCGTAGACAAAAATCTTGTCTGCCACCATCTGGTAGCCGGCCTCGGCCAGTTCGCTGCTGGTATGTTTGGCCTGCATCGGTCCTTCGATCCAGTACGGCTGGTACAGCTCTTCGACCTTCACGCCCAGCTCGCTGGTGACATGCACGATCTGATTGGCCGGTGGTGGTGGTACGTGGATGCAGGCGCCAAAGAACGGCACCAGCAGAAACTCGGTCACCCGGCCTTCCTCGCTGACTTCCAGTGGCACGATATAACCCGGCAGGCGCACCAGTTTGCCGTCCAGCGCTTTGACCACCGGCGCGTCGGGGGCTTGCTGGTGGGCGGCGGGGGCTGATTCCATGCTCAGCGCGTCGGCCATTTTCGACAGGTCATGGATCGGCTGGGTGATTGGCGTCACCGGCGGCGCGTCTGCTGGAATCATGTCGTTCCAGGTCAGCACGCGGGGCTCGGCCGCCCAGGACGACAGGGGGGCCGAAAGCAACAGGGCAAGCAGCAGGCGCCGCATGATCAACATCCTCATAAACGAATCGAAAGCCCGTCGGCCAGTGACTGGCGATAGGCACGCCAGGCTGGCACCACACCCATCACCAGCGCAGCGCCCAGAATGCCAGCAAGCAGGCTCCATTCATATTGGCTGGGCGAGGAAAGCGGCAGATACAGACCGTATTCGGACTGGACGTAACCTTGCGCGGCGGCGATGCCGGTGTACAACAGCGCAAGCCCAGCCAATACGCCAATCAGGGCCAAGGCAAAGGCTTCCAGAATCAGCAGGCTGGCGACATGCCAGGGGCGTGCGCCCACCGAGCGCAGGATCGCCATTTCCCGGCGCCGCTCGTTGAGGCTGGTCAGGATGGCCGTAAGCATGCCGATCAGCCCGGTCAGCACCACGAACAGCGAGATCACGAACAGCGCTTTCTCAGCCGTGCCCATCAGGCTCCACAGCTCCTGCAAGGCCACGCCCGGCAGGATCGCCAGCAGCGGTTCACCCCGGTACTCGTTGACTTCACGCTGCAGGGTAAAGGTCGAAATCTTGCTGTTCAGGCCGAGCATCATGGCGGTGATCGCCGTGGGCGTCAGGTCCATATTGCGCGCCTGGTCGGCGGAGATTTGTTGGTTGCCGCGCGCGGGTACGCCGTTGTGCCAGTCGATGTGAATCGCCTCCATGCCGCCGAGGCTGATGTGCAGGGTGCGGTCCACCGGCGTGCCGGTGCGCTTGAGAATGCCCACCACGGTAAAGGGCTTGTCGTCGTGCTTGACCAGGCTGATGGTGGCCACACCATGGGCCAGCACCAGTTTGTCGCCCAACTGGTAATGCAGCGCCTCGGCCACCTCGGCGCCCAGCACCACCTCGAAAGGGTCGGTCTGGAATGCGCGGCCCTGGGCCAGTTCCAGCGGTTGCTGGCGGCCGTAGCGGTAGTGCTCGAAGTACGCCTCGCTGGTGCCCATCACCCGATAGCCACGGTGCGAGTCGCCCAGGGAAATCGGAATTGCCCACTTTACCTGACGATGCTGGGCGAAGTGTTCGAAGCTCTCCCAACGAATATTGTTGGTCGCGTTGCCAATGCGGAACACCGAGTACAGCAGCAGGTTGACCGAGCCGGAGCGGGCGCCAACGATCAGATCAGTACCGCTGACGGTGCTGGCGAAGCTGCTGCGGGTCTCGGTGCGTACCCGTTCCACGGCCAGCAGCAGGCACACCGACAAGGCGATGGCGAAGGCGGTCAGGAATGCGGTGAAGCGGCGGTTGGCCAGGCTGGCCATGGCCAGGCGAAACAGATACATCTCAATTCTCCACGGCGGCGGCGCGATTGAGTTCGGCCAGCGACAGGCTGCGGTCGAACAGCGGCGCCAGGCTCTGGTCATGGCTGACGAACAACAGGCTGGAGCCGGCGGCACGGCACTCGGCGAACAGCAGTTGCAGGAAGGCCTCGCGGGCGTCGGCGTCCAGCGCCGAGGTCGGCTCGTCGGCGATTACCAGCTCCGGCTGGCCAATCAATGCGCGGGCGGCGGCGACCCGCTGTTGCTGGCCGATCGACAGCGAGTCGGCGCGACGTTCCTGCAAGGTCGCATCGTGCAGGCCCAGATGGCTCAGCAGCTCGCTGGCTGCCTTGGCCACTGACCCATGACGCTGGCTGGCGCGACCTGCACGGACTTTGGAAAAGTGGCAGGGCAGTTCGACGTTCTCCCGTACCGACAGAAACGGCAGCAGGTTGAACTGCTGAAAAATATACCCGGTGTGGTCGACCCGGAAGCGGTCGCGAGCGGCGGCTGACAGCCCGGTCAGCTCTTGCCCCAACAGCCGGACACTGCCGCTGACCGGCGTCTGCACACCGCCCAGCAGGCCCAGCAGAGTGGTTTTGCCGCTGCCACTGGGGCCTTTGAGAAACAGTGTTTCGCCAGCCTCCAGACGAAAAGCCGGGATGTCCAGCAACTGTGGTTGGCCGGGCCAGTTAAAGCCCAGTTCGCTCAGCTCGATAAGTGCCTGGTTCATGCCCTGACTCTCAAATGGGGAAAACGAAACGACCGGGCAAGCCCGGTCGCTGATACAGCCACAGACTCAGAACTTGACGCTCGGATTGGCTGCGATGACCTCGGCACCGGACTGGCCGCCAGGAGAAATCAGCTGCACCTGGAGCTTCTTGGTGTCAGGGAAGGTCTTGAAGACCTGGCTCAGGTCGAGTTTCTTCAGAATGGCCGGTGCATCGCAAGTGAAGATGTAGTTGGCGTGGATTTCACTGTGTTCGTGCTCGCCGCTCTCGGCCGGTTTCGCGTGATCGTGATCCTTGGCGTGGTCATGTTCATCTGGCTTGTCGCCAAACAGCGGGCTTTCCAGCTTCACCGAACGGGCCGAGCAATGGGCGGCTTCAGAGATGCTGAACAGCGCGTTGGGCTTGAGCAGATATTCGCGGGCCTTGGCGACTTTGGCTTTGTCTTCAGCGCTGCTCGGGGCGTGCTCGAAGCCGACAATGTTCATCGCCGGGCTTTCGAATTGCACTTGCAGCGTCTTGCCTTCAAGTACCACATCCAGGCGACCGACACCGTGTTCATGGGCGCCCAGGCTGCCGTGGTCGTGCTCATGGTCATGATCGTGCTCCGCTGCGGCCTGGGCGAAAGCCAGCGGCAGCAGGGCGAAGGGCAGGGCGAGCAACAGACGGCGCATAACGGACTCCGGCGGGATGACTTGAAATGTAATGTAATCTTATAACAGAGGTCGGCAATGATAGCGGTTTTTTTTGCCGCTGCCGAGGGCAGCTGTGGGAGCATGCGTATCTGATTGTTGGAAGGGGCAGACCATGCTGCGGATTCGCGGAAGCATCGGCCAGTGGCCGGTGGACCTTGAGATTGAAATGGATGAAGGCGATTGGGCGAGGTTGTTTGCCGGGTTCGGCACCGCGCAGCCAGGCAATGGCCAGCAGGCTGCGACGTCCGAGGACGCCCGGCCTACGGCGACCAGCCAGCCGCTCAACCAGGACGACCGGCTGTGGCAACACGCCCAACAGCTGCTGCAACAAGCCGGTGCATTGAGCGGCCCGGACCTGCTCGGGCAACTTGAAAGCCTGGCCGGCAGCGCCGCAGCGGCCAAGCGCTTGCTGGTGCGGCTACGCCACAACGCCCAGGTCAAGGTCGAAAGCGGCGCTGATGCGCCGCTGTACAGCTGGGTTCAATAAAGTGCGGCGAACAGCTTGCGACGGTAGGTCGTGACCAGAGGGTGGTCATTGCCGAGCAGATCGAACACTTGCAGCAAGGTCTTGTGCGGCAGGCCTTCGCTGTAACCACGGTTGCGGACAAACAGCTTGAGCAGGCCTTCGAGTGCCGCCTCGTACTGCTGGCGCGCCAGTTGCTGGACGGCCAGCTGGTAAGCGGCTTCGTCGTCCTGCGGGTTCTGCGCCAGGCGGCTCTTGAGCTCAGCGCTTTGCGGCAGTTGCGCGGCCTGGCCGAGGAAGGTCAATTGCGCTTTGGCACCGGCCAGTTCGGCCTTGTGTGCATCGTCGCTGTTGACCGCATCCAGTACGGTGCGTGCCTCGCCCAGTTCACCGCGCTCAGCCAGGCAGCGTGCATACAGGATCAGACCCTTGGCGTTGCTGTTGTCTTCACTGAGCAGCACCTTGAGCTGCGCTTCGGCTTCGGCAAACCGGCTTTCGGCAAACAGTTGCCCGGCCAGTTGCAACGGGTCGGCAGCCGCCGGTGCCGGCAGTTGCACGTGTGGCTCCAGGAATTTGCGGATTTCCGACTCCGGTTGCGCACCGGCAAATCCGTCGACCGGCTGGCCGTCCTTGAACAGCACGATGGTCGGCAGGCTGCGGATGCCGAAGCGGCCGACGATTTCCTGTTCGATGTCGCAGTTGACCTTGGCCAGTATCAGATTGCCCTGATAGCCCTCGGTGATCTGTGCCAGCAGCGGCATCAGTACCTTGCATGGCGCGCACCACTCGGCCCAGAAATCGACCAGTACCGGTTGCTGGAAGGACTTCTCGATGACCTGTTGATCGAAGGTGGCGACGGTTACGTCGTAGATATAAGGCGTGTCCTGGCTCATTGCGCGTCTCGCATCTCGGGATGCTGCCAACTATAAAGGTCACAAGGCATTGCTGAAAGCTGTGTGCTCCGAGCGGCTGGCGTGATACAGGCTGACATGGCGAAATTCATGGGGCTCGGCCAGGTCCGGCAAGGTCAGCGCCTGCAGGTTGGCCAGGCGCTGGTAGGACCGATGCTGGAAGTCGCGCACCCGTGAGTCGGCCACCAGTGCCTGATGGCCGCGGCTGAGAAAATGATCCAGCAGTGGCAGGTTGGCGCGGTCGTAGAGCACGTCAGCGACCAGAATCAGGTCGAAGCGGTCGGCCTCGGCAAAGAAGTCTGTCGAGTAACTGAGCTTCACGTCATTGAGTGCGGCGTTGGCTCGGCAGGCATGAAGGGCCAGCGGGTCAAGGTCGCAAGCCACCACCTCCAGTGCCCCGGCCTTGGCCGCAGCAATGGCCGCCACTCCGGAGCCAGAGCCGAAATCCAGCACCCGCTTGCCAGCCACCCAGTGCGGCTGCTCGGCCACAAAGCGCGCCAGTGCCAGGCCGCTGGCCCAGCAGAAACCCCAATAGGGCGGTTGTTCGAGAATGCGCCGGGTTTCTTCCGGGCTGAATGCCCGGTCCATGTTCTGCTCGTCGATCAGCCACAGGCTCAGGTCGGTGCCCGGCAGCGGCGTGACCACCAGCCGGGCATCGCCAAGTAATTGGCTTAATGCGTGCTGCAGGACTTTCACGGCGCCTTGACGAGTTGCAGCGGGCCGAGTGCCTGGGTATTGGGCTGCTCGATGCGCAGCGCAGGCAGATGCAGGATCAACTGGCCGGACTGGCTGGCACGCCCGCGCAGCTCGACCCGCGCGCCGGCCGGGAACGCCTCGGGGTTGAAGCGCACCTGGAACGGCAGCGACTGGCCGTTGCCCTGGAGTTTGGTACTGGCCAGCAGCTTCTGCGGCCGACCGCGCTCGTCGATCACCAGAATCGCCAGTTCGACTTCCGCGCCTGCCGGGATGCCCAGCAACTGGCCGCTCAATTCACGCTGATGTGGCAATAGCGGGCCTGGACCTTCCGGCTTCTTGACGACGGCTTGCGCCGGGCGGGCCGGGGTCGGCTCCGGTGCTTCATTGCTGCTGCAGGCGCCCAGCAGTGCAACCAGGCCTAGCACGGCGAAATGTCTTGGTGACATGAATACTCCAGCTAAAACAGTGGAGGAGCACGCATCGGCTCCGGCATCGGGTAAACGTGACGGCAGTTTCATATTGCCGTGGCGCTGTGTCCAGCGCTCTGAGTCTTGTCTTGGCGACGAGATGCGCTACCATGGCGCTCCCCTTTTTCAGTGGCTTGCCACCATGCACTGTCCCTTCTGCGCTGCCAATGACACCAAAGTCATCGACTCGCGCCTGGTTGCCGAAGGCGAGCAGGTCCGTCGCCGTCGCGAGTGTCTGGCCTGCGGCGAGCGTTTTACCACCTTCGAGACCGCCGAACTGGTCATGCCGCGGCTGATCAAGCAGGACGGCAGACGTCAGCCTTTCGATGAAGAAAAACTGCGGGCCGGCATGCAGCGGGCGCTGGAAAAGCGTCCTGTCAGTGTTGAACGCCTGGAAGCGGCGCTGGTGCATATCAAGCACAAGCTGCGAGCGACCGGCGAGCGTGAGCTCAAGTCGCTGGTGGTGGGTGAGCTGGTCATGGGCGAGTTGCAAAAGCTCGATGAGATTGCCTACATCCGCTTTGCTTCGGTGTATCGGCGCTTTCAGGACCTCAACGAATTTCGCGAAGAGATCGAGCGCCTGGCTCGTGAGCCGGGCAAGGAATGAGCGCGCAGCAAGCGGTACTCGACGCCGGTTACATGGCTCGCGCGCTGGAGCTGGCACGCAAGGGGCGTTACTCCACCCATCCCAACCCGCGGGTCGGTTGCGTGATCGTGCGCGATGCTCAGGTGGTGGGCGAAGGCTGGCATGTACGGGCCGGTGAGCCGCATGCCGAAGTGCATGCCCTGCGTCAGGCCGGTGAACAGGCCCGTGGGGCCACCGCCTATGTCACTCTTGAACCGTGCAGCCATCATGGCCGCACCCCACCGTGCGCTGACGCATTGGTCAAGGCAGGCGTGGGGCGGGTGGTGGCGGCGATGCAGGACCCCAATCCGCAAGTGGCCGGGCGTGGCTTGCAGCGCCTGCACGACGCTGGCATCGAAGTCCACAGCGGTGTGCTGCAAGCCGAGGCGCGTAAGCTGAACAAAGGCTTTATCAAACGTATGGAAAGCGGCCTGCCTTATGTGCGGGTCAAGCTGGCCATGAGCCTGGACGGGCGCACGGCGATGGCCAGCGGCGAAAGCCAATGGATCACAGGTCCCGAGGCGCGTGCCGCCGTCCAGCGTTTGCGCGCCCAATCGAGCGTAGTGCTCAGCGGTGCCGACACGGTACTCACCGACAACGCACGGCTGACAGTGCGCCCCGAACAACTGGCTCTGGACCCAGAGCAGACCGCTCTGGCCGCCAGCCGGGCACCATTGCGGGTCCTGGTCGATGGCCGCTTGCGAGTGCCTCTGGACACCGCTTTCTTCCAGGCTGGCCCGGCGCTGGTGGCGGCTTGTGCGGGCGCCGATGCCGTGGCGCATTACCAGGCGCAGGGCCATGAATTGCTCAGCCTGCCCGGTGCGCAGGGGCATGTCGATTTACGCGCTTTGCTGCTTGAGCTGGGCGCGCGCGGTGCCAATGACGTGTTGGTCGAGGCCGGCCCACGACTGGCCGGGGCCTTCGCTCAGCTTGGCCTGGTCGACGAATACCAGATCTTCATCGCCGGCAAGTTCCTCGGCTCCAGCGCCAGGCCGTTGCTGGATTTGCCGTTGTCGCGAATGGATGAAGCCCTGGAGCTCAATATCGTGAAAATGCGTGCAGTTGGCAGCGATTGGCACGTCATTGCTCTGCCTGCGCCCAGACGCGGCGTATAATTTCCGGCTTTGCCCTGGCGCCTGTTGGCGTGCAGCCTGTTCCTGCGGAGGATCCCCATGTTTACCGGCATCATCGAATCGATCGGCAGCATCCGTGCACTGACTCCCAAAGGCGGCGACGTTCGGGTGTATGTGGAGACCGGCAAACTCGACCTGAGCGATGTCAAGCTCGGCGACAGTATCGCGGTCAACGGCGTGTGCCTGACCGCGGTTGAACTGCCAGGCGACGGTTTCTGGGCCGATGTCAGCCGCGAAACCCTCGACGTCACCGCATTCGTCGACCTCAAGACCGGCAGCCTGGTCAACCTGGAAAAGGCCCTGACTCCCAGCTCACGGCTGGGCGGCCACTTGGTCAGCGGTCACGTCGATGGCGTGGGCGAGATCGTTTCGCGGGAAGAAAACGCCCGGGCGATCCAGTTCCGTGTGCGTGCGCCGCGTGAGCTGGCCAAATACATCGCTCACAAAGGCTCGATCACCGTTGATGGCACCAGCCTGACCGTCAATGCCGTGCACGGCGCCGAGTTCGAGCTGACCATCGTGCCGCACACCCTGGCCGAGACCATCATGGCTGACTACCGCCCGGGGCGTAAGGTCAACCTTGAAGTCGACCTGCTGGCGCGTTATCTGGAGCGCCTGCTGTTGGGCGACAAGGCCGCCGAACCGACCCAAGGCGGTATCACCGAAAGCTTTCTGGCCGCCAACGGCTACCTGAAATCCTGAATTAAGGGGGTGCCGCGTGGCGCTCAACACGATTGAAGACCTGATCGAAGACATTCGTCAGGGCAAGATGGTCATCCTCATGGATGACGAAGACCGCGAGAACGAAGGCGACCTGATCATGGCCGCCGAATGCGTCAAGCCTGAGCACATCAACTTCATGGCCCGCTACGCGCGCGGCCTGATCTGCATGCCCATGAGCCGCGAGCGTTGTGAAACGCTCAAGCTGCCGCTGATGGCGCCGCGCAACGGTTCTGGCTTCGGCACCAAGTTCACGGTGTCCATCGAAGCCGCCGAAGGCGTGACCACCGGTATCTCTGCTGCCGACCGTGCACGCACTGTGCAGGCGGCAGCGGCCAGGGATGCCAAGGCTGAAGACATCGTCAGCCCCGGCCATATCTTCCCGCTGATGGCCCAGCCTGGCGGCACCCTGGCGCGTGCCGGGCACACTGAGGCCGCCTGCGACCTGGCGCGGATGGCCGGTTTCGAGCCGTCCGGGGTGATCTGCGAAATCATGAACGACGACGGCACCATGTCGCGTCGCGCCGAGCTGGAAGCTTTCGCCCTTGAACATGACATCAAAATCGGCACCATTGCCGACCTGATTCACTATCGCATGACCCACGAACGTACCGTTCAGCGGATTGCCGAGCAGCCGATGGACAGCGAAGTGGGGCACTTCAACCTGGTGACCTACCGTGATTCGGTCGAAGGCGAAGTGCATCTGGCCCTGACCCTGGGCAAGATCTGCGCCGAAGAGCCGACTCTGGTGCGGGTCCATAACATGGACCCGCTGCGCGACCTGCTGCTGGTCAAACAGCCCGGCCGCTGGAGCTTGCGCGCCGCCATGGCAGCCGTGGCAGAGGCCGGCAGCGGTGTCGTGCTG
The DNA here is from genome assembly GCF_024584215.1 of Pseudomonas sp. LJDD11. Taxonomy (NCBI): domain Bacteria; kingdom Pseudomonadati; phylum Pseudomonadota; class Gammaproteobacteria; order Pseudomonadales; family Pseudomonadaceae; genus Pseudomonas; species Pseudomonas sp. LJDD11. Next base: position 80,129 of record NZ_JANJFL010000014.1, on the reverse strand, counting down.
CTGCTCGGTCACCCGCTTGATGGCGATGTGCTGTTGGCGCATATTCGGGAAACCGCCGGGCAACAGCCGATCAAGTTGCCGAGCACCTACAGCACGGTGGGCGCCGGTTCGCAAATCCTGCGCGACCTCGGTGTGCGCAAGATGCGCCTGATGAGTTCGCCAATGAAGTTCAATGCGATATCCGGTTTTGATCTGGAAGTTGTAGAATACGTGCCATCGGAATGACAACTCGCGCGCAGATAGAGCAAAAACCCAGGTTTTTGCCGTCTGCGCGTCGTGCTTTTTGATTGATGACCTAATGGGCACCTCGAAAAATGTAGGCGAGTCAGTCAGCGCAAGGCGAGAACCGGCGAGAAAGCGGAGTTTACGGGGTGTAAATGAGCATTTTGAGCCGGTTTTCAATGCAGCGATGGCAACGCAGGTAGTTTTTAGAGGTGCCCTGACATTTTCAATGTTCGCCACTGAGGCGAACCCGCTCTTTATACGGGACTCAAGCGCATGACCCTGAAGACCATCGAAGGTACCTTCATCGCACCACAAGGCCGCTACGCCCTTGTGGTTGGCCGTTTCAACAGTTTCGTAGTGGAAAGCCTGGTGAGCGGTGCTATCGATGCGCTGGTTCGCCACGGCATCAAAGAAAGCGACATCACCATCATCCGCGCGCCGGGTGCCTTCGAAATCCCGCTGGTCGTACAGAAAGTCGCCCAGCGCGGCGAATTTGCCGCCATCGTTGCTCTGGGCGCGGTGATTCGCGGTGGTACCCCGCACTTTGAATACGTGGCCGGCGAATGCGTCAAGGGCCTGTCCCAGGTCTCCATGGAGTTCGGCGTACCGGTTGCCTTCGGCGTCCTGACCGTCGACACCATCGAGCAAGCCATCGAGCGTTCCGGCACCAAGGCCGGTAACAAAGGTGCTGAAGCGGCCCTGTCGGCTCTGGAAATGGTCAGCCTGCTGGCGCAGTTGGAGGCCAAGTGATTTCCGACGAAAGCGACAAGTTCAACCCGCGCGAACCCAAGTCACCGGACGTCGCCAAGAGCAAGTCCGCCAAGCGCCGCGAAGCACGGCAACTGGCGACCCAGGCGTTGTACCAGTGGCAGATGGCCGGTCATTCGCTGAACGAGATCGAAGCGCAGTTTCGCGTCGATAACGACTTCAGCAATGTTGACGGCGGTTATTTCCGCGAACTGCTGCACGGCGTGGCCAGCCACAAGGGCGAGATCGACACCGCGCTCAAGCCGTGCCTGGACCTGACCATCGAAGAACTCGACCCGGTTGAACTGGCCGTGCTGCGGCTGTCCACCTTCGAACTGCTGCGTCGCATCGACGTGCCGTATCGCGTGGTGATCAACGAAGCGATCGAACTGGCCAAGGTCTACGGCTCCACTGACGGCCACAAGTTCGTCAACGGTGTGCTGGACAAACTGGCGCCAAGCCTGCGTGCTGCTGAAGTCAAAGCTCACAAGCGCTGATCGGCTTGTCGATAAGGCAGGCTGTCATGGGTGAGTTTGAACTGATCCGTCACTACTTCGCCGCCGCGCCCTGTGCGCGTCCCGGCGAGTCGGTCGCGCTGGGCATCGGTGACGATTGCGCCTTGCTCAGCCTGGCGGCGGGCGAGCAACTGGCGGTGTCTACCGACACCCTGGTGGCCGGGGTGCACTTTCCGGTTGTCTGTGATCCCTTCCTGCTTGGCCAGCGCGCCCTGGGTGTTTCCGCCAGCGACCTGGCGGCGATGGGCGCCCGGCCGATTGGCTTCACCCTCGCGCTGACCCTTCCTGACTTCACGGCCGACTGGCTCAAAGCCTTTGCCGAAGGTCTCAATCGGATGGCCGAAGCCTGCGGGCTGCGCCTGATCGGTGGCGACACCACCCGTGGCCCGCTGAGCCTGACCCTGACAGTTTTTGGCGCTGTGCCTGGCGGCCAGGCGCTGACCCGTGGCGGCGCGCAGATTGGCGAGCTGCTGTGTGTCGGCGGGGCGTTGGGCGATGCGGCGGGCGCCTTGCCGCTGGTGCTGGGCGAGCGCAGCACTGAGCCTGCTGTCAGCGAGCCACTGCTGGCCCGCTACTGGTCGCCACAACCGCAGTTGGCGCTGGGTATGGCCCTGCGCGGCAAGGCCACGGCCGCGCTGGATATTTCCGACGGCTTGCTGGCCGACTGCGGGCATATCGCCAAGGCGTCAGGCGTGCGCCTGCTGGTTGAACGCGACTGTTTGCCGATGTCCAGTGCACTGCTCGACCTGTTGGGCGACGTTGCTGCGCAACAGGCAGCCCTGAGCGGCGGTGACGATTATGTCCTGGCTTTTACTCTGCCAGCCCCTCAGCTGGCCGGCTTGCAAGCCGCTGGTTGGCCGATCACTGTCATCGGTCAGGTGACTGCCGGCGAAGGCGTTGCGCTGATCGACCGAGACGGCCAGGACATCACCCCGGCAGTGCGCGGTTATCAACATTTTCGAGATTCACAGTGAATAACAATCCCGACAAGATTTCTGCCGAGTACGTGCCGCCTTCGGTATGGACCAACCCTTGGCATTTCATGGCGTTTGGTTTCGGTACCGGAACCCTGCCCAAGGCACCGGGCACCTGGGGTTCGCTGATCGCCCTGCCGTTCATTCCCCTGTGGCAGATGCTGCCGGGCTGGGGCTACGGCCTGATGCTGGCGATCACCCTGATCTTCGGTTGCTGGCTGTGTGGCAGAGTCGCCGATGATCTGGGCGTGCACGATCATGAAGGCATCGTCTGGGATGAGATTGCCGGCATGTGGATCACCCTGTGGCTGGTTCCCGAGGGCTGGCACTGGCTGCTCGCAGGTTTTGTGCTGTTTCGGTTTTTCGACATTCTTAAACCCTGGCCCATTTGCTGGTGCGACCGGAATATCCAGGGCGGCATCGGCATCATGTTCGACGACGTACTGGCCGGTGTGATGGCCTGGTTGTCGCTACAAGGGCTGGTGTGGATCGTCGACTTCATCTAGTTTTCTGATATTGACGTACGAAAATTCGGCATAAGCGAGTGTCAAACCTGCTGTTACAATGCCGGCTTGCCTGATTTCACATTTAGGAGCACAGGGTGCCCGTCGTTTTTGTCGCCGCTTCCAAATTGCCCACGCCTTTTGCGCAATTCACCATGCACGGCTTTCTTGAGTCGGCCACCGGGCGTGAACACGTTGTCCTGAGCCTTGGCGAGATCGCCGATGGCGCGCCTGTGCTCGGCCGGGTGCATTCCGAATGCCTGACAGGTGATGCGTTGTTCAGCCAGCGTTGCGATTGCGGCTCCCAGCTCGAAGCAGCCCTGCGGGCGATTGCTGAAGAAGGCCGTGGTGTGTTGCTGTATTTGCGCCAGGAAGGCCGAGGTATTGGCCTGATGAACAAGATCCGCGCCTATGAGCTGCAGGATGGTGGTGCCGATACCGTCGAGGCCAACGAGCGCCTGGGCTTTGCCGCCGACATGCGTGAGTACGGCATCTGCCTGCCGATGCTTGAGCACCTTGGCGTGGAGTCGCTACGGCTGATGACCAATAACCCGCGCAAGGTCAAGGCGCTGACCGACATGGGCATCAAGGTTGCCGAGCGGGTGCCGCTGCACACCGGGCGCAATCCGCATAACAAGCTGTACCTGGCTACCAAGGCCGGCAAGCTGGGCCATATGATGGGCAATGAGCATCAGAGCGAGGTCGATCCGGCGTGACCCGGGGCGAGGTGTATCAGCGACTGGAGCTGGCCTGGTGGCGGCAACTGGGCCTGACCCTTGCGCCGCTGCTGCTCGCCTGCCTGTTCTTCAAGGCTTCGGAGCCGGGGATCATGGCGTTGCTGTTGTTTGCAATGGGCGCTGGGTCGTTGTTGATCAGCGTCAGGACCCATGGCGTCTACAAGCGTGCGCTGGAAACCACCCGTACTCACCTGGATACACCGCAGGAACCCGCTGCCTGGCTGAACCTGGCGGCGGTGCGGCGTATCGCGTTTCTGGCGGCCAGTACCCCGGCGTGGTTTGCGGCGATTGGCGTGTTGTTCAGCCTGAACGCCGCGCTGGTGTTCCTGCTGGCGTTTGCCAGTATCGGATTGTTGTTCCTGTACCGTATTCCACGTCTGGTGCCGCCGCAGCCTGCGGCCTAAGCGGTAAAGATCGATACACCGAACCGGATCGTTCGCGGCTGAAGCCGCTCCTGCAAGGTTTGTGAAACCGTAGGAGAGGCCGGGCGGCGATCCGCTTCAGCCGCGAAGGCGTCAGTTACCCATCAACTCCAGGCGCCGCGCAATCGCCGCCGCGATCCCTTCGGCATCCAGGCCGCATTCAGCCAGCATTTGCGCCGGCTTGGCGTGCTCTACATAGGTGTCCGGCAGCCCCAGATGCAGTACCGACTTGAGAATATTGGCCTGGGCGAGGAATTCGCTGACCGCAGCGCCAGCGCCACCCATCACCGAGTTCTCCTCGACAGTCACCAACAGCTCATGACCAGCAGCGATTTCGCGCAGCAGCGCTTCGTCCAGCGGTTTGACGAAGCGCATGTCGACCACGGTCGCATCAATCGGCTCAGCGGCTTTTAGCGCGTCGGCCAATTGCACGCCAAACACCAGAATCGCTACGCCGTTACCCTGGCGACGGATCACACCCTTGCCAATCTCGATCGGCGCCAGACCCGCCTCGATGGCGGTGTTCGGACCGGTGCCGCGTGGATAGCGCACCGCCGCCGGGCCTTCGTGCAGGTAGCCGGTGGTCAACATCTTGCGCAGCTCGTTCTCATCGCTCGGGGTCATGATCAGCATGCCCGGGATGCAGCGCAGGTAAGACAGGTCGAAACTGCCGGCGTGGGTCGGGCCGTCTTCGCCCACCAATCCTGCGCGGTCGATGGCAAACAGCACATCGAGGTTCTGCACCGCCACGTCATGCACCAACTGGTCATAGCCGCGTTGCAGGAAGGTCGAATAGATCGCCACCACCGGCTTGCTGCCCTCGCAGGCCATGCCGGCGGCCAGGGTCACCGCGTGCTGCTCGGCAATCGCCACGTCGAAATAACGCTGCGGGAAACGCTCGGCGAAATCCACCAGGTCAGAGCCTTCCTTCATGGCCGGGGTGATGCCCACCAGCCGCTGGTCCTGGCTGGCCATGTCGCAGATCCACTGGCCGAACACTCCGGCGTACTTCGGCCCACCGGGCTTCTTGGGCGCGGCGGCCGGAGCGTCCAGCGGGTCGAGTTTGGTGATCGCGTGGTAACCGATGGGGTCGACTTCCGCCGGGGCGAAGCCCTTGCCCTTTTTGGTGACCACATGCAGGAACTGCGGCCCTTTGAGGTCGCGCATGTTACGCAGGGTGGCGACCAGAGTCGGCAGGTCGTGGCCATCGATCGGGCCGATATAGTTCCAGCCCAGCTCTTCGAACAGCGTGCCAGGCACCAGCATGCCCTTGGCGTACTCTTCGGTACGACGGGCGATTTCCCAGGCACCGGGCAGGCGCGACAGCACTTTTTTGCTGCCTTCGCGCATGCTGGTGTACGTGCGGCTGGAGAGGATCTTGGCCAGGTAGTTGGACAGGCCGCCGACGTTGCGCGAGATCGACATGTCGTTGTCGTTGAGGATCACCAGCATGTCGGCGTTGACTTCCGGTGCATGGTTCAACGCTTCGAAGGCCATCCCGGCGGTCAGCGCGCCGTCGCCGATCACGGCAATCGACTTGCGCTCGATGCCTTGCAGACGAGCGGCAACGGCCATGCCCAGCGCGGCGCTGATCGAGGTGCTGGAGTGGCCGACGCCGAACGTGTCGTACTCGCTTTCGCTGCGCCGCGGGAATGCCGCAATGCCGTCCTTCTGGCGCAGGCTCAGCATGCGCTGGCGACGGCCGGTGAGGATCTTGTGCGGATAGGCCTGATGACCGACGTCCCAGACCAGGCGGTCATCGGGCGTGTCGAACACGTAATGCAGGGCGATGGTCAGTTCGATGACACCCAGACCTGCGCCAAAGTGGCCGCCGGTCTGGCCTACGCTGTAGAGCAGTTCAAGGCGCAGTTCATCGGCCAGGGTTTCCAGCTCGGCTTCGCCGAGGCGGCGCAGGGCGTCCGGTGTGCCAGCACGGTCGAGCAACGGCGTGACGGGGCGCTCGCGGGGAATCTCTTTGAACGTCTTGGGCATCAGGCGAATCGTTATAAGTAGAAGACGCGGCAGTTTACATCAAGCATGGCAGGCTGCCCATGAAGCGCGTCGTGGATGAGTAATGCTGTACGTTTCGACGTGGCAGATCAGTATTGATTCGCTAGCGGGAAACATACGGCGACAGGCGGTGCCAGTCAGTTACGTCGCTCGACAATGTACTGGGCCAGCGCGCGCAACGGTTCGGCGGCCGCGTCGAATGGTCGCAGGGCTTCAAGTGCCTGGTCACGCAGCTCCAGCGCATAGGCCTTGGCGGCGTCCAGCCCCAGCAATGCAGGGTAGGTCGGCTTGTCGCGGGCGATATCGGCGCCTTGGCGTTTGCCCAGCGTTGCCGTGTCGCTCTCTACATCGAGAATGTCGTCCTGAACCTGAAAAGCCAGACCGACGGCGCGCGCGTAGACCTGCAAGGCCGCCAGCCGCTCGCTGTCGGCGTGGCCGCTGGCCAGGGCACCGAGGCGTACACTGGCTTCGATCAGGGCGCCGGTCTTGTGCCGGTGCATGTTCTCCAGTGCAGCCTGATCAAGCTTCAGACCCACCGAACCCAGGTCGATGGCCTGGCCGCCGACCATGCCGGCGGGACCGGCAGCACGGGCCAGGGTCTCGACCATCTGCAGGCGGGTTTGCGCATCGCGCACGTTCAGTTGCGGGTCGGTCAGGGCACTGAATGCCAGGCTTTGCAGACCGTCGCCGGCAAGAATCGCGCAGGCTTCGTCGAAGGCCTTGTGGGTCGTTGGCTGGCCGCGCCGCAGGTCGTCATCGTCCATGGCTGGCAGGTCGTCATGGACCAGCGAGTAGGCGTGAATCAGTTCCACCGCACAGGCTGCGCCATTGGCGTGTTCCGGGATGCCGCCCATGGCCTCGCAGGCCGCGTAGGCCAGTAGCGGGCGAACCCGTTTACCGCCGTTCATCACGCTGTAGCGCATTGCCGCATAGATGCGGTCCAGCTCGGCGGTCGGGGCCTTGAACAGCGGTTCCAGAGCACGGTCCACGCGGGCCTGGCTCAGTGCTTGGTAGGTTGCGATCATTGCGCTTGATCCGCTTGGAGTGAGTCACTTTCAAACGGTGCTTCGGCCAGTTCGCCATCACGCTCAAGCAGGATCTGGACCTTCTGTTCGGCCTGGGCCAGCGCACTCTGACAATCGCGGGTCAGGCGCACGCCTTGTTCGAACGCCGTCAGGGAGTCCTCCAGCGACAACTCGCCATTTTCCAGACGCTCTACCAGCGTTTGCAGATCGGCGAGAGACTGTTCGAAATCCAGTGCAGCTTTCTTGCGAGCCATGAGCTATTTCCGGTCAGGGTGAACCGGCGCGACACTAGCAGAGCCGCGCCATCGGGGCAAATTGCACAGCCGGGCGAACCGCTGTCAGCCTGCAGTCGCAAAAGGGCGCCTCTAAAAACGGAGGCGATGGCGCGCGTAGCGCCGCAGGCGCCCAGCCAGCAGGTAGTTTTTAGAGGTGTCCAAAGCCGGCCTGCAAATCAGCGATCAGATCATCGGGATTTTCCAGGCCGATCTGCAAGCGCAGCACCTGCCGGCTACGGCCATCAGTAAACAGGTAGACCTCGCTGACCAGGCTTTCGAAGCCGCCCCACGAATAACCGATGCCAAATAACTTCAGGGCGCTGACAAAACGGTCGGTGGTGCCTGCCGCATCGCTGTTGAATTCAAAGCTGAGCAGGCCATTGCAGCCGTGGAAGTCGCGTTGCCACAGGGCATGACCTGGGTGCTCCGGCAACGCCGGGTACATGACCTGCGCGACCTGGGGCTGGGCCTGGAGCCATTGCGCCACCTGCAAGGCATTGCGCTCATGCATGGCCAGCCGTGCGGCCAGGCTGCGGGCACCGCGCAGCACCAGATAGGCGTCGTCCGGGCTGACGGTACTGCCCATGGCAATCTGCATGGTCTTGAGGGTCTTGAAGTGCGCTTGCGTGGTGCTGACGCTGCCCATCATCACGTCCGAATGGCCGGCCACGTATTTGGTCAGGGCCATCAGCGAGATATCTGCGCCCAGTTCCAGTGGCTTGAACAGCACCCCCGAGCCCCAGGAGTTATCCACCGCCAGCAACAGCTCGCGGGTTTTACACAACCGGGCCAGGGCCGGCAGGTCGCACAGCGCGAAGGTCTGCGAACCTGGGACTTCGGCGTAGATCATCCGTGTGTTGGGCTTGATCAGGGCTTCGATATCGCTGCCATCAGCGGCGTAGTAATCGAATTCGATATCGAAGGCGGTCAGCAGCGTGCGCGCCAGACGCCGTACGGGCGGATACACCGCCTCGGTAATCAGTACGTGCTGGCCGGGGCGCAGAAAAGCCTGAAACATCTGCCCAACCGCGTTCAGCCCGGTGGGGTACAGGCAGGTGCCGTGGGCGCCTTCGAGTTCATTGATCAGGTCCTCCAGCGCAAAGGCGGTGGGGTTGCCATTGGCCGCGTAGGTCAGCGAGCGTTCGCTTTGCGCCCGCAGCTCTTCGGCTTCGCGCAGGCTGGCCAGGCTGTCGAACAGCACGGTGCTCATGCGTACCACCGGCGGATTGACCGACAGCCCGGCGCCACTGGCTGCGCTGCGACCGCCCTGGCTGAGCGCGGTATGGGCACGAGGGTCTTTGGCGATAGGCATGGCAGGCTCCGAAGCTCTGGAAGACGGGCACTCATACTACATGCACTGCACTGTTCCCCGTCAGGGCGTAGTGCATTTGTAGGAAACATCCCCGCATGGCGTAGGCGCCATCTGGTTGTTTGCCCGGCGCTCTACCTGATCGTGCTTCTCGACCAGAATCGCCGCTCATCCCGCGATGCAGAGAGTCCTCAATGACCGATTCCTCGACCTATCGACTGGACGTTGCCGGCTTGCACGAGCCGCTCGCCGTTGCGTCCTTTTTCGGCACCGAGGCCATCAGTCGGCCCTTTGTCTTTGAGCTGACGCTGGGTGAGGGGTATCTCCATATATCCGCCGAGCAGCTGATGTACCGTTCGGCCTTTCTCGCCCTGGGCGCTGCCGGGGCCGGCTTGCACGGGCAGATCCAGAGCGTGCAACGCTGTGTCCAGGGGACGGGCGTTGTCTGCTACCGCCTGACGCTCGGACCACGCCTGGCCTGTCTGGCGCAACGCTATACGCCACGGGTGTTTCAAGACATGAGTGCGACGCAGATCATCACTCAGGTGCTCAGTGAGCATGGCATCGGGACCGATAGCCACCGCTTTCATTTGCAGGAGCCCTGTGCCACGCGGGCGTTCTGTGCGCAGTACCTGGAGAACGACCTGCAATTGCTACAGCGGTTGTGTGCCGAAGAGGGCATTCACTATCACTTTGTTCATGCGCGGCAAAACCATCAGTTGGTCTTCGGCAGTGGCTTGTTCGGTGCCCGGCGCATGGCGCCGGCCCCATGCTGTGAGGATCGGCAGGGCGCTGGCGTGAGCGACTTTGCCCTGACCGGTCCGCAGGCCGGCAGACGGCGCGATGGCAAGGGGCGCAGCACGCTGATGGCGCTGGGCTGTGGGCAACTATTGCCATTGACCGGGCATCCGCGTGCCGAGTGCAATCAGCTCTGGCGAGTGGTTCAGGTCGAGCATCATGGCGAGTCGTTCTACAGCAACCGCTTTGTCGTGCGTTCGTGGGAGGCGCCGGTGCATGTGCCAGCGGTGCCGACGGTCAGTTTCCCGGCCTTGCTGCGCGCCTGGGTGGTCGGTCTTGACGGGCAGCTGGCCGAGCGCGATGCGCGCGGGCGGGTGCGGGTCCAGTTCGACTGGGTCATGCAGGGAGAGGGGGCACGTTTCGCCGATTGCTGGTTGCCGGTGCAGGCCGCTGTGCAGGTGCCACTGTGTGGTGGCATGCCGGTGCTGGTCAGCCCGTCCAGCGAAGCTGGCCGCGAACCACTGGTGATCGCCTGTTTGGAGCATCAGCCGCCCGAGACGGCCCCAGAGCATGTCGAGGCTCACTTTCCGATCGACTGGCTAACCGGTGCCCAGGATCGCCTGTGGCTCCAGGGCGACCAGCAACTGCAACTGGACGCTGGCGCCAGATTGACCTTGCAGGTCGGCGCCAGCCGTCTGCATCTGGATGACGATGGCCTGACCCTGAGCGCCCCGCGCCTGAGCTTTAGCCCATCAGTGGGCGAACCAGCCATCGCTGCGGTTCAGGCGCCAGGCAATGATCCCAAGGGTCAGGCCACGCAGCAGCATGAACAGCAGGAAGGTCAGCCATAGCGCATGATTGTCCAGTGTCGAGGCCAGCGCTGCGAAGGGCGCCAGTAACACCACGCTGACCAGCATTGCATTACGCATTTCCCGGGCCCGGGTGGCGCCGATGAACAGCCCGTCGAGCAGGTAACTCCAGACCCCGAGCAACGGTGTAAGTGCCAGGTAAGGCAGGTAGGTGAGGGCCGTCTCGCGGATCTGGGCAATGTCGGTCTGCATGAATACAAACCAGTGCCCGCCGAGGGTAAAGGCCAGGGCGAACAGCAGGCTGGCAATCAGCGACCAGCCGCCGGCCACTACCAGGCTGCGGCGCAGGGTGGTGCGATCGCGGGCACCGATGGCGTGGCCGCACAGCGCTTCGACGGCGTGGGCCAGGCCGTCCAGGGCGTGGGCGGTCAGCAGCAAGCCATTGAGCAGCAGCGCATTGGCCGCCACCGTCGCATCGCCCAGGCGCGCGCCTTGCGCAGTGATCATGAACATCACCGATTGCAGCGCCAGGGTGCGCAAGAAAATATCGCGATTCACCCCCAGCAGTGGCCGCCAGTTATGCCAGCGCGCCAGGGCCTGCCAGAGCATCTGCCCCGGCCACAGACGCAGGCGGCGCCAGGCCAGCACCAGCCCCAGCAGCACGCCCAGCCATTCGGCGAGTACCGAGGCGCGGGCCGAGCCGACCACGCCCCAGTCCAGGCCAATCACGAACCACAGGTTAAAAGCGATATTGGCCAGGTTGGTGACCAGCAGGATCGCCAGCGGTGCCCTGGCGTTCTGGGTGCCGAGCAACCAGCCGACCAGCGCGAAAATGGCCAGGGTTGCCGGCAGGCCGTACAGCCGGGTGTAAAAGAACTCCAGGGTCAACTGATGCAAGTCGGGCGAAGCCTGCATCAGGTTCATCGCCGCCTGGCTGAACGGCAGCGCCAGGGTGATCAGCCCGATGGACAGGATCAGGGCCAGCAACAGGCCTTGCAGCAGAATTTGCCGCAGTGCAGCGCCATCTGCGCGGCCGGTGGCCTGGGCGGCAAAACCGGTAGAACCCATGCGCAGGAACACCATGCCCGAGGCCATGAAGCTGTACAGCGTCGAGCCTACCGCCACGGCGCCTAGTTGATGGGCGTGGGGCAAGTGGCCGATGACGGCGGTATCGACCAGCGCAACCAGCGGGACCGAGATATTCGACAAGATCATTGGCGTCGCCAGACCCCAGACCCGTTTATGGGTAGGGCGGTGACGCCAGTCGTGGATGAGGCTGGGCATGAGGATTCCTGGCAAGCGGCCTAGGGGCTGTTGACGTTTCATCACAACCGCGCCGAGGTCTGTTTTGTCGGCCTGCATAGGCTTTACTCTGTTGAAGTGTGTGTGACAAAACAGCCACGGCCCTGCGGGTTGCGCCCCAAATCGCGCCATGCTTCGTTGAAGGACTTGAAAAGGGAGCGACCATTTCCTGCGTCCTTCGCCTCGCCTGACACGATTTGGCGCTGCAACGAGGCCTGCGCTGAAACGTCAACAGCCCCTAGTGTAACGACTGGCCCGTTGGCATGTCGTGCTGAGAACGAAGTCACAAAGCCGCGGTCTATTGCCGCGATCTGCGCTGTATCTGACCGTGACTGCTATATAGTCACCCCTTTCCCATTGCTCCCGACGAGTGCCCCATGCTCAACAAAGGACTGTTCCTGGCTTGCGCGCTTGCGCTGCTTAGTGCCTGTGATTCCTCCTCGCCTGACAAACCTGCCGCGCCGCCCGCGCAGACATCGACGCCTGCCGCCGCTGCGACGACCAAGCCGAAACCGGCGGTTGATCTGCCAGCGCTGGCCAAGCGTTATACAGGGCGTGAAGTGAGCGTGGTGGATGTCTCGGAGATTCAGGTTGAAGGCGCCAGCACCTTGTCGGTGAGCTTCTCCGTGCCGCTGGACCCGGAGCAGAAATTCGCCGAAAAACTACACCTGGTCGACAGCAAGACCGGCAAGGTCGATGGCGCCTGGGAGCTGTCGGATAACCTGATGGAGCTGCGCCTGCGCCACCTTGAGCCGCAGCGCAAGCTGGTGCTGACCGTCGACGCCGGCGTGCGCGGGGTGAATAACAATACTCTGGCCAGCGAGTTCAGTGCCCGTCTGGAAACCCGCGACCTGCAGGCCACGGTCGGCTTTGCCAGCCGCGGCAGCCTGCTGCCGACCCGCCTGGCCGAAGGCCTGCCGGTGATCGCGCTGAACGTCGACAAGGTCGATGTGGAGTTTTTCCGGGTCAAGCCTGATCAGTTGCCCAACTTCCTGACCGAATGGGAAGGCTCGTCGAGCATGTCGGCGTATCGCTCCGAACAGCTGCTGCCGATGGCCGATCTGGTCTACGGCGGGCGCTTCGACCTCAAGCCTGCGCGTAACACCCGCGAAACCCTGCTGCTGCCCATCGGTGGCATCAAGCCCCTGCAAGAGCCGGGCGTGTACCTGGCCGTGATGCGCGCCTCGGGCAGCTACAACTACACCCTGCCGGCAACCCTGTTCACCTTGAGTGACATCGGTCTGTCGGTGCACCGTTACAGCCAGCGCCTGGACGTATTCACCCAGGCCCTGGAAGGCGGCAAGGCGCAGAGTGATGTGAACGTCGATGTTTACGACAACGACGGCAAGGTGGTTGCTCAGGGTAAAACCGACGGCAAAGGCCACGCGCAATTGCCGCTGCCCAACAAGGCTGCCCTGATTCTCGCGCACAAGGGCGAACAGACCAGCCTGCTGCGCCTGAACAGCCCGGCGCTGGATCTGGCCGAGTTCGACATCAGCGGTCCGCAGGCCCACCCGTTGCAGTTTTTTGTCTTCGGCCCCCGCGACCTGTATCGCCCCGGCGAGACCGTGCTGCTCAACGGCCTGCTGCGCGACCAGGACGGCAAATCCGTCAAGACCCAGCCCATCAATGTCGAAGTGCGCCGTCCTGATGAGCAGGTGAGCCGCAAGTTCGTCTGGGAACCGGACGCCAGCGGTTTGTACCAGTATCAATTGCAACTGGCCGACGAAGCCCCCACCGGGCGCTGGCAGTTGGTCTACGACCTGGGCGACGGCAAGCCGCAACTGTATGAATTCAACGTCGAAGACTTCCTCCCGGAACGTCTGGCGCTGGACCTGAAGGGCAGCGAGACGCCAATCTCGCCGGAGCAAAACCCGCAGTTCGAAATCACTGGCCGCTACCTGTACGGTGCGCCGGCCTCCGGCAACAGCCTGACCGGCCAGTTGTATGTTCGCCCGCTGCGTGAGGCGGTGGAGAAACTGCCGGGCTATCAGTTCGGTTCGATTACCGAAGAAGACCTCAAGTTCGACCGCGAGCTGGACGCCACCACCCTGGACGCCAACGGCGAAGCGGTACTGGACGTACAGACCGAATGGGCCAAGGCCCGCTCGCCGCTGAACGTGATTTTGCAGGCCAGCCTGCAAGAGTCCGGTGGCCGCCCGATCACCCGTCGCGTGGTTCAGCCGGTCTGGCCTGCCGAGCGCCTGCCTGGCCTGCGTGCGCTGTTTGGCAGCAGCACCGGCGAAGATGATTATGGCTACGGCGCTGCACGGGGCGAGGCCCAGACGGACGGCGACGGTCCGGCCGAGTTCGAAATTCTGGTGGCTGACGCCGCCGGTAACAAACTGGCTGCCAACGATGTGAAGGTGCGGCTGGTACGCGAGCGCCGCGACTACTACTGGACCTACTCGGACAGCGATGGCTGGAGCTACAACTACAACGAGAAATTCCTCAACCTCAGCGAAGAAACCCTGACCATCAACAAAGACGCCACCGCCAAGGTCACCTTCCCGGTGGAGTGGGGTCCGTACCGCGTCGAGGTTGAAGATCCGGCCACCGGTCTGGTCAGCAGCCTGCGCTTCTGGGCCGGCTACCGCTGGCAGGACAACGCCGAAGGCGGCGCGGTGCGTCCGGACCAGGTCAAGCTGGCGCTGGACAAACCGGCTTATGCCGATGACGCCACCGCCAGGGTCACCGTCACGCCGCCCGCCGCGGGCAAGGGCTACCTGCTGGTTGAGTCCAGCGAAGGTCCGCTGTGGTGGCAAGAGATCGACGTGCCGGCCGAAGGCAAGACCTTCGATATCCAACTGGACAAAAAATGGGCGCGCCATGACCTGTACGTCAGCGCCCTGGTGATTCGTCCCGGCGAGCGCAAGGCCAACGTTACGCCCAAGCGTGCCGTGGGTGTCCTGCACCTGCCGCTGGATCGCTCGCAACGCAAGCTGGGCCTGACCGTTACGGCACCGGAGAAGATGCGTCCCAAGCAGCCATTGAAGCTGAAAGTGGCTGCCAAGAACGCCGACGGCAGTGTGCCCAAGCAGGTTCAGGTACTGGTCTCGGCGGTCGACGTGGGGATTTTGAACATCACCCGCTATGCCACACCTGATCCGTTTGCCAGCCTGTTTGGTCGCAAGGAATATGGCGCCGACCAGCTCGACGTGTACGGCCAGTTGATCGAAGCAGGGCAAGGCCGGCTGGCCAGCCTGGCGTTCGGTGGCGATGCCTTGGCCAAGGGCGGCAAGCGCCCGGACACCAGTGTCACCATCGTCGCTCTGCAAAGCGCCCCCGTTGTCCTGAACGAGCAGGGTGAAGGCGAGGTCAGTGTCGATATTCCTGACTTCAACGGCGAACTGCGGATCATGGCCCAGGCCTGGACCGACGAGCGCTATGGCATGGCCGAAGCCAAGACGGTGGTCGCCGCGCCGCTGATTGCCGAACTGTCGACGCCGCGCTTTCTCGCCGGCGGTGACCAGACCAGCGTGGCGCTGGACTTGGCTAACCTGTCCGGCAAAGCCCAGAAACTTGATGTGCAGTTGTTCGCCGAAGGCCAACTGAGCATTCCGGGCGGCGACCAGAGCAAGACCGTGCAACTGCAACAAGGTCAGCGCACCACGCTGAAATTCCCGGTCCAGGCACAAGGTGGTCTGGGTCAGGGCAAGCTGCGGGTCAAGGTCGATGGGCTGGTCATTCCGGGCGAGGACCTGCCGCCGCTGTCGCGGGAATGGACCGTGGGCGTGCGCCCGGCCTACCCGGCGATGTTGCGTCATTTCCGCGCCGTGCTGGAGCCAGGCCAGGAGTGGAGCCTGCCCGAAGGCGCACTGCAAGCCTTTGAGCCGGCCGGCCGTGAGGCGCTGATGTCGTTGTCGAGCCGTCCGCCGCTGAACCTGGGGGAGCAGATCCGCGCCCTCAAAGCCTACCCGTATGGCTGTGCCGAGCAGACCGCCAGCGGCCTGTACCCGTCGTTGTATGCCGACGCCGCGACCCTCAAACGGCTGGGCCTGGCCGGCGAGCCGGATGCCGAGCGCAAGCGCAAGGTCGAAATCGGCATCGAGCGGCTGTTGGGCATGCAGCGCTACAACGGCAGCTTCGGCCTGTGGGGCGCCGATGGCGAAGAGGAATACTGGCTGACCGCCTACGTCACCGACTTCCTGCTGCGCGCCCGCGATCAGGGCTTTGCCGTGCCGGCTGAAGCCTTGAAGAAAGCCAACGAACGCTTGATGCGCTACCTGCAGGATCGCGGTCAGGTGCTCAACTACAGCCAGAACGCTGAGCACACCCGTTTCGCCGTGCAGGCCTACGCCGGTCTGGTGCTGGCGCGCAGTCAACAGGCGCCGCTGGGTGCCCTGCGCACCCTGTTCGAACGGCGCAGCGATGCACGCTCCGGCCTGCCGCTGGTGCAACTGGCTGTGGCGCTGGAAAAAATGGGCGACAAACCCCGTGCCGAGCAGGCCCTGCGTGCCGGTCTTGCGGCCGGTCGCAAGCCCAATGAGTGGCTGGCCGACTACGGCAGCCCGCTGCGTGACCAGGCACTGATCCTGGCCTTGCTGGAAGAAAACAACCTGGGTGGCGAGGCGCGTAACCAGCGTCTGTTCGACCTGGCCGATCAACTGGCGGCCAGCCGCTACCTGTCGACCCAGGAAAGCAACTCGCTGTTCCTGGCCGGCCGCAACCTGCTGGGCAAACCGGAGAAAGACTGGACCGCGCTGTTGTCTTCGGCCGGCCAGAACCTTGACCTGAGCAACCGCCAGCCGGGGCAGAAACTTGCCGGTGCAGTGCTGGCCGCACCGCTGGCGCTGCACAACCAGAGTGGCGAAACGCTGTACCAGCAGTTGACCCTGTCCGGTTACCCGACCCAGGCACCGCTGGCCGGTGGCGAGAACCTGACAATCAGCCGCGAGTACCTGAGCCTGTCCGGCCAGCCGCTCAACGTCGAGGCATTGAAGACCGGCCAACTGGTGCTGGTGCACCTGCAAGTGTCGGCGCGTCAGCGGGTACCGGATGCGCTGATCGTCGACCTGCTGCCGGCGGGCCTGGAACTGGAAAACCAGAACCTGGCGCAAAGCGCGGCCAGCCTGGAAGATGCCAGCGAGTCGATCAAGGGGTTCCGTGAGTCGATGGAGAACGCCAGCCTCAAGCACCAGGAGTACCGTGGTGATCGTTATGTCGCGGCGCTGGACATCGAAGGCAGTACCCGTCCGGTGCACCTGCTGTACCTGGCCCGTGCAGTAACCCCGGGTATCTACAAGGTGCCGCCGCCGCAGGTCGAATCGATGTACCGGCCGAACTGGCAGGCTCTGGGCGAAGCCCCGGCGCAGATGGTGGTCAGGGCTAAATAAACCTGACCCCGCAGGAGCCGCTTTAGCTGCGAAGCTTTCGCGGCTAAAGCCGCTCCTACGAGGACGGTTACGGGATTATGGTTACGGGGTTGTAGTTACGAAATGATCCAGCTCAACAACCACAGCCCCAGCGCCAGCCAGATGATGCCGAGGATGATCGAGGCGCGCATGAAGGCGCGGATCGCCGAATAAAGAAACAGCAAGCCGGCGATCAGCGCCAGAATGCTGACCAGCGATGTATCCATGCCCAATGCCCGTGACAAGCCATCGACGAAGTTGCCCCCGGCATGCACGAACAGATTGAAAAACCACGCCAGACCATCGACCACAAAGCGGATCACCGCGCCGATCGCTTGGCCCAGCCACTCGAAGAAGCCTTCTACTTGCATGGATAATGTCCTGATTGAAAGGGGAACCTGTTTGCTTTGGCTGTCGGCCACTATCGCTGGTTCCCTGAGGGCGGGAGAGTCTTTGCTGTGAAATGGTTTTTTGTTGAGCGCCTGGGGCCGCGTAGCCGGCGCTGGTTACCGCTCATCTTGCTGGTTGTGCTGTTGCCGCCGCTGCTGTTGTGGCTGGCTGACCGGATCTGGCCGTTGCCATTGCCCAAGGATGATCTGGCCAGGGTGGTGCTGGCCGAAGACGGTACGCCGCTGTGGCGCTTCGCCGATGCTGATGGTGTGTGGCGCTATCCGGTAAGCAGCAGCCAGGTTTCGCCCTATTACCTGGAGGCGCTACTGACCTACGAAGACCGCTGGTTCTATAGCCACCCTGGTGTTAACCCGCTGTCGCTGGCCCGCGCCAGCTGGCAAAACCTCAGCGGTGCCCGTGTGGTGTCGGGCGGCAGCACCCTGTCGATGCAGGTGGCGCGTCTGCTCGACCCGCATGCGCGGACCGTACCGGGCAAACTGCGTCAATTGTGGCGCACCGTGCAACTGGAATGGCACCTGTCCAAGCCGCAAATCCTCGAAATCTACCTCAATCGCGCGCCGTTCGGCGGCACCCTGCAAGGCGTGGCGGCCGCCAGTTGGGCGTATCTGGGCAAGTCACCGCAACACCTGACCCGCTCAGAAGCTGCAATGCTTGCGGTGCTGCCCCAGGCGCCCAGCCGCCTGCGTCCGGATCGCCATCCGGAGCGGGCCCAGCACGCACGGGACAAAGTGTTGCGGCGGCTGGCCGAGTTCGGTGTCTGGCCGCAGTCCGGAGTCGATGAGGCACTGCAAGAGCCTTTGTTGCTGGCGCCCCGTCAGGAGCCGAGCCTGGCCCCCTTGTTGGCCCGCCGCCTGAACCGGCCGGATAGTCCGCCATTGATTCGCACCACCCTCGACGCCAGCCTGCAGCGGCGTATGGAAGACCTGCTGATGGGCTGGCGCGCACGGCTGCCGGAGCGCACCTCGGCAGCCATTCTGGTGGTTGAGGCCGAGAACATGGCGGTGCGTGCCTATGTCGGCTCGGTGGACATCAACGACACCAAACGTTTCGGCCATGTCGACATGATCAGCGCCCTGCGCTCACCGGGCTCGACCCTCAAGCCGTTCCTGTATGGCATGGCCATGGATGCCGGGCTGATTCACTCTGAATCGCTGTTGCAGGATGTGCCACGGCGTTATGGCGATTACCGGCCCGGCAACTTTTCGGCGGGGTTCGGCGGGCCGATTGCCGCCAGCTCGGCGTTGTCGATGTCGCTCAACCTGCCGGCGGTGCAACTGCTGGAGGTCTATGGCCCGAAGCGGTTTGCCGCCGAACTGCGCAACGGCGGGATTCCCCTGACCTTGCCGCCGCTGGCCGAACCGAACCTGGCGCTGATTCTGGGCGGTGCCGGCACGCGTCTGCAAAACCTGGTCGCCGGCTACAGTGCATTCGCGCGCGGTGGGGTCAGTGCCGATATTCGCCTGCAACCACAAGACGCCTTGCGCGAGCGACGCATGATGTCGCCGGGTGCGGCATGGATCATCCGGCGCATTCTCAGCGGCCAGTCACGGCCGGACCTCGACCCGCACGCTGAACTGGTGCAGCGCCCGCAACTGGCCTGGAAAACCGGCACCAGCTACGGCTTTCGCGATGCCTGGTCGATTGGCGTCGGGCCGCGCTTTCTGGTCGGTGTATGGATCGGCCGCCCCGATGGCACGCCAGTACCCGGCCAGTTCGGCCTGGCCTCGGCCGCACCGCTGATGCTGCAGGTCCACGATGTGCTGGCCAACCGCGACAGCCAGCGTGGGATCAATACCCCGGTGGCACCGGTGCCCTTCAACGTCGGCGTAGCGGCTATCTGTTGGCCGCTGGGCCAGCCGATGAGCAAGAGCGACCCGAACTGCCGCCGGCAGCGCTTTGCCTGGACCCTGGAGGGCACCACCCCGCCGACCTTGCAGGCCGCCGACCAGCCATTGGGCCTGGGCCTGCTGGAAAAAGTCTGGGTCAACGCCGAAGGCTTGCGGGTCGATGCCAGCTGCGCTGGCGCCGTGGCCCGCGACATCGCCCTATGGCCGGCGCCACTGGAACCCTGGCTACCGCGCGCCGAACGCCGCGAAGCGCGCCTGCCTGCCATCGACCCTGGCTGCCCGCCGCAAGGCATCAGCATGGTCACGCCGCTGAGCATCGTCGGCGTGCGCGAGGGCGACAACCTGCGCCTGCCCGCCGGCAGCCGCCAGGCCCTGCACCTGAAACTCTCGGCACTTGGCGGCAGCGGCCGGCGCTGGTGGTTCATCGACGGTTCACCGGCGGCCGACACCGACAACCAGCAAGACTTCAACACCACCCTCAACCGCTCCGGGCATTACCAACTCAGCGTGCTGGACGAAAGCGGCCAGACCGCCCAGGTGCAGTTCAACGTCATCGATTGAGTTGGTTGTAAACGCTCAAGTAAGCGGTTTGAAAACAGTCGGGTGAATCAATTGTAGACCCAATACTGTTCAGTTAACTCGGTGGGAGTTGGCTTGCCGGGGTGCCGGACCACAACGAAGGCAGCGGCCCATTCGCAGCAGATGCTGTGACTTTACCGGCCTCTTCGCGACCAAGGTCGCTCCCACAAAGGCATGCGGCGGGTATGTGAACAGTATGGGTTGTAGACCATATACCGAATACCAAAATGTGGGCGGCTGCAAAACAACAGGAACGCCCCATAAATTAGTCATATATAACGTTCGTGCAGCCTGCAGATTATGGGCTTCACAAACTTCCCGGTGGCCCATTTTTATTGACTTGCGTGCATTGAAAACAGCAGGCCAAAGATCAGGATATATATCCGGTTAATACCAATTCGAGAGTTGAGAGCGTTTAGCCAGAAGCGTGAGATGCCCCCAGGGACGACATGTTAAGGGGACCCCGGAGTCGGTGGGGTAAGCAATCACTTGCTGGATGGATTCGCTCATGAACACTCAACATTTCTGGAAGGCAGGCACAGCACTGATATTGGCCCTGAGCCTTGGATTGACCGGTTGCAGCAGCGGCGGTGGCGGCTCGAAAAGCCATGTAGATGGCTCGGGTAGCGCAGGCGGCACTGCGGGCACCGATGGCAGCGGTGCCGGCAGCGGCGGTTCTGGCAGTTCGGGCGGAACCGGCGCTACTGACGGTGGCGGTGGCGGTGGTAGTGGTAGCAGTGGCGGGACCGGCGGTATCGATGGCGGTGATGGCGGCGGCACCGGCGGCACCGGCGGCGGTACTGGCGGCGGTGGCTCTGGCGGCAGCGCCGGCACCGGCGGTAATGGAGGCGGTAACGGCGGTGGTGGTGGCGGTGACGATGACGGTGGCGTACAGATCAGCAGCCTCGCCACTGCGCAAACCGCTTCTGAAGGCGGCAATGCGCTCAGTGGTCTGGGCGATGCGGTAATCGGTATCGGCGAGGCATTCTCCACCCTCTCCCTCGGTGACAGCACCGACCTGACCGGTGGCGCCGGCGGTCTGATCGCTTCGGTCGGCATCGCCACCAACAGCCTCGGCGGCTCCGTGACCCAAGGCCTGGGTACTCTGGGCACTGACAGCAACGCACTGGGCATCACCTTGTCGGGTGCCGGCAAGGCCACTGCTGATCTGGGCGGCGGTGTCTCGGCGCTGGGCAGCGGCGTAGCGGCATTCGGTGCATCGTCGCAAATCGAACAGGTTCCGCTCGTGGGCGGTGTACTGAGCAAGACCGGCCAAGTGGTTGATGGGGTAGGGCAGCGCGTCACCATGCTCGGCAACACCCTGAGCGCTGCGACCACCAGTGGTCCTCTGGGCAACCTCACCCAACAAGTGGGCGATCGCCTGGTTCCAGTGGTCGCCATGGTCGAATCCACCACTGACAAACTGGGCACCGCTACAGGCCTGGGTGCGCCGGTCAGCGGTGTGCTGCAACAGGTCAAAGGTACGCTGAACAACCTCGGCACCGGTCTGGCCAATTCCACCGGTGGCGACAGTCCGGTCACTGCGGGGCTGGGCAACACCGTTGCAGCCTTGGGCAACACCCTTGGCAATGCTGGCGGGCTGGTCAATGCCGGCTCCATCGGCACCGGTACACCCGCCCCTGGCGGCAGTGGCGGTCTCGGCGGTGCCCTTGGCGGTATTGGCGGCGGCGGCATTGGCGGTGCCGGTGGTATCGGCCTGGTGGAAACCGTCGGAGGCGTGGTGTCCGGGGCCGGCAGCGGGCTGGCCAGCAGCACCGCTGGGGTCCTCAACGCCGTGGGCGTCAACGGCAACGCCATCGGCGGCTCGGTCGCCTCGCTCGGCACCGTGTTGGGCGGTAGCGGTACGCCTAATGCCGCAGTGGCCGCGCCGGTCGCCGGCCTGACCAACAGCGTGGGCGCTGCGGTGGCACCGGTGGTCAGCAACGTGGTCAGTGTCACCCAGCAAGTCGGCGGTGCCACCGGTATCGGCGCACCGGTCAATGGTCTGCTGACCCAGGTCGGCGGTGCCGTGAACAATCTGGGCAGTCAGGTCGCCGGTACAGGCAACAACGCGGTCAGCAGTGCGCTGGGCAATACCGTCAGCAGCGTCGGCGCCACTGTGGCCCAAATCGGCACTGTGGTGAATGCCCCTGGTGCGACACCAGGCACCGGTACTGCGACCGGTCTGGGCGGTGTGCTGGGCAATGTCACCGGGGCGCTGGGCGGGCTGGGCCGGCAGTAGCTTTTGAGCGGCGAGCCGGTAGCGGCTTTTCACACAGCGCCTAAGCTGATTTCAGGCAGGGGAGTCGGAATGATCCCCTGCCTTTTTCTATATGAGATGCCGCTGTTGTATGGTCATGGAGTGTCCCTATGCGTGCATGTGTCCGGGTTCTGGTTCTGGGGGCTGCGGTTTGCCCCTGGCTGGTTCAGGCAGAGACTCTGCCGAGCTTTCTCAATAGCAATGATCGGCAGAACAACCTGCCGGTGCCCAATCTGCCTGCCGACGCTTATCGCCCTGCCGCGCCGGCCTTGCAACTGCCTGCTCCTGCACCGCCTGAAGCGGCGCCGCTGATGATGAGCACCAAAGTCGCGGTGCGGCGGATTCGCATCGAAGGCGGCAGCGTTTACCCACTTGAAGAACTGGCTGGCGGGTTCAAGCCGATGATCGGCCGCGACGCGACGCTGGGTGAACTGATCGAGGTCACTCGTGCACTCACTCAGCGTTATCAGCAGGACGGTTACCTGCTGTCTTACGCCTTTTTGCCGCCGCAGGACTTCAATGACGGGCTGGTGCGGGTGGTGCTGGTCGAAGGCTATGTGCGCGATTACCAGCTGCAAGGGGAGCTGGGCCGGGTGTCAGCGTATCTGCAACAGCTGGTCGACAAGATTCGTCAGGAGCGACCACTGACCCGCAAGACCTTCGAGCGTTACACCACCCTGATGAGCCGCGTGCCGGGGGTGACCCTGCAGGCCAGTGTGCCGCCGCCGGGCACGACCGACGGCGCCACCACGCTGATTGCCACAGCGTCACGCAAGCCGTTCACCAGCAGCCTGGGGCTGACCGATGACAACCGCAAGGGCATGCAGGCGCTGCTCGGTCTCAACAGCAATGCACAGACGGCGATGGCCGAACAACTGAGCCTCAGCGGGCTGTTTCCGCCCGGCGATGACAAAGAGCACTACTGGCGGCTGGACTATAGCCAGTACCTCAACGCAGAAGGCACTCAGTTGAGCCTGTGGGGCTCGCGCTACAAGGCCGACCCGCACACCCGGCTGGCGCTCGATAACGGTCTGGAACTGAGCCAGCACCGCGAGAACGACCGCCTTTCGCTGGGCATCAGCCACCCGCTGATTGCGGCCGCCAACGAGTGGTTGAGCGTCGGTACGCGCTTGTATGCGGTCAACGACAAGACCCGTTTCCAAGTGGTCGGCCTGCCGTTGAGTATCGAAACCCGCACCGACTTGCGCGCCCTGGCGGTCGAGGGTGACTGGCGCAAATCCACGGATCGGCAGTTGCGCATTCTCAGTGCCGGTGTCTATCAGGGCATTGATGGGATGGGGGCGAAAACCACCGATGAGCTGTTCGACCTGGATTTTTTCCGCCTGCGCGTCTCCGGGGTGCAGAGCGACCGCTTTGGGCAGCACTGGCAGGGGGTGTTGTCGGCAGCGCTGTACTGGAGTGACGACAATTTGCCCGACAGCGAACGGGCGCAGTTTGGCGGGCAGAACTTCGGCCGCGGTTACCCCAACGACCAGGCCACCGGTGACAAGGGCTGGGGGGTGGCCTATGAGCTCAACTACAGCTTCAACCGCGATGATGGCCGCTGGCTGAAAGTCATCCAGCCTTATGCGGTGCTCGACGCTGCACGCACCTCGTTCAATGCCTTGCCAGTCAAGGACGCAAAAATGTCATCGGCGGCGCTGGGGGTGCGCTTTGGTGATTCGCGTTATTACAACATTGCCCTGGAAGCCGCCAAGCCACTGTCCGACCCCGGCCTGGACAGCTTCAACCGCAACCCACGCTTCACCCTGAGTTTCAGCTACCAGCTTTGATCAACAATAAGATCCGCCGGTGCAAACACGTTTGCACCGGCGGATGGTTGTGCAGTGTGATCAGGGGCTGACCTGATAAAGCTTCGGTTCGGGGAACAGGCTGTTGAGGGTTTCGATCAGACGCACGTGATAGATCGGTTTGCGGAACAGATCCAGCACCTGCAAACGCAGCAGGTCGCTGACATCTTCCATATCGGCGTGGCCGGAGGTGACGATCACCGGCAGGTGCTGGCGTGAGGTGTGTTCGCGCAGGCGCTTGATGAGCTGGATGCCGCTTTCTTCCGGCATGCGCAGGTCGGTAATGACCAGCGCGATATCCGGGTGGCGGGTCAGTTCTTGCAAAGCCTGTTTGACCGAGGACGCAGTGAAGCAGCAGAACCCCTCGCCTTCGAGCAGCTCTGCCAGTTCTTCATTGGCGTCCTCTTCATCGTCAACCAATAACAATTGTTGGCGGGCAGGTTGGACAGCCATTTGTATTTATCTCTCTGCAGGAGGCGAAAAATGGCCCACGCTGGCACCTTTGCACGGGACTGTCAGCAACGACCTCAGCATCAGGGTGTTTTAGGGGGTCAGGCCATCTTTAATACTGGTGAAGATGTTCCCGACCTGTGTGCCGATGTCGCCCATAAAACCGACGATGACCACTGCCACCATGGCAGCGACAATCGCATATTCAATCGCCGAGGCCGCTTCCCGGTTTTTCATGAAAGCAAGGATGCTCACATAGGCGCGTACAAACAGCTGAGTAATGAACATGGTCGTTCTCCTTGCACGTATTCAGTGCAGTGAGCCTTCACTGCACCGCTGAATCTTGCGGGTTGCAACTACAGCATTGTCTGCAATGACGCGGCCCACAATCGTAATAAAGCATTAAACCTAAAGTTATAACTGTCGGCCTTGCGTCCAATAGTCATGAACGCGCTTGTATAAACAGGTTATTTGCAACCGCTCATGGCGTTTTCGAATGGGTGATCTACATTCCTATAACGAAATGGAGCATGGAAATCACGACCCGATGCGTCGAAGTGGTCATGAGATGACAACCGGAGAGTCGTCATGAGCAGTCGCGTTACCCTGGCCCTGGCGGTGCTTTCCCTGTTGGGTGCGATTCTGGCCGGGTATCTCGGGGTGGTGATCAGTCGTGAACCGCCTGCCCCCGCGCCCGCTGTTGTCGACACCGCCCAGGCCCCGGCTGCGCCGGTCGAAGCCCTGCCGCCAGCGCCCACAGCAACGGCAACCTCAGCCGAAGAAGCGCTGCGCAAGAACGTCGTGGTACTGGCCCGCGACCTGCCTGCCTATGTCCCCATCCAGCCCGAAGACCTGGTCATCGAGCGGCTCAAGGTCGCGCCGCAGGGCAGCTTCAGTACCTTTGAAGAAGTGCTCGGGCGCAACAGCTGGCGGCCACTGGCGGCGGGCAGTTGGCTGAATGCCGCCAGCTTCGAGGCCGGTGGCGGCTTGGCGCGGATGATCCGCCCGGGTGAGCGGGCGCTGGCCGTGGCCGTGGATGAGGTCGCCAGCGCGGCCGGGCATCTGAGCCCCGGCGACTATGTCGATGTATTGCTGTACCTGCCGCAGGACACTGATAACCCGCTGCGCTCCAGCCAGGTGGTGGTGCCGGCATTGCGGGTGTTGGGGGTCGGGGCGTTGCTCGGCCCGGCGCTCGATGGCAGCCCGGTACAGGCCTCCGGGGCCGATATCCGGGTCCAGCAAGAGCAGCAGCGGGGCAATGTGCGCAGCGTCGTGCTCGCCGTGCCGGCGCCGTTGCAGGACCGCTTGATGCTTGCCTCGCAGACCGGGGTGCTGCGGCTGGCGGTACGCAGCGCCGACGAAAGGCACCTGCAGCAATACTGGGCGGCCGACCCTGGCAGCCAGGACGTCGCCCTGCGCCTGGACTCGACCGCGCGCAGCCTGACGCGGTTTAGCCAACTGACCCTGGCGCCCGCACCGCGCCGCGATGACGCTGCTGCGCCGCGGGCGGTCAAGGCGATGGAAGTGATTCGCGGCAACCAGGTTACCCAACCGAACCCCTGATTTGAGCAAGGATGCAGTTGATGAGCAGTCGTTTCCTTTCGGTTACTGCGATGTGTGTGCTGGCAGGGGTATGGGCAGGCTCTGCCCGCGCGGCAGCCAGTGGCTGTGCGGCGCTGTCGGCCCTGCCGCCGGTGCTGGAAGTGGACCAGGGGGCACAACGCGATATCCGCCCCGGTGTGACGATTACTCGCGTTGCGGTGGGTGATCCGAAGATCGCCGATGTGCAGGCCGCTGGCACCCAGGGCGTGATTGTGACCGGGATCAGTGGCGGCGCCACCAGCCTGATGGTCTGGACCGGCTGTGCCAGCGCGCCGCAGCAGAGCATGGTGTTCGTGCGCGGCAAGGCCAGCGCAGCACTGGCTGAAACCGCGCGTAGCCAGGCCGGCCAAGAGCCGCTGCCGATTCAGGTGCAGACCGACATCCGCTTTGTCGAGGTCAGCCGCACCAAACTCAAAGAAGCCAACTTCTCGATTTTCGGCAAGGGCTCGAACAACTCACTGTTCGGCTCACCGGGAACGGTGCCCGGCTCGCTAGGGGTGACGCCGGGCATTGTGCCGTCGATTGTTGATGCCCCGGCCGGCACCGTGGGGCCGATCCTGCCTTCCAATACGGTGGTGCCGCTGAACAACAACATGTTCAACATCGTCTGGGGCGGTGGCAGCAGCAAGGTGCTGGGCATGCTCAACGCCATGGAGAACAGCGGTTTTGCCTATACCCTGGCACGGCCGAGCCTGGTAGCGCTGAGCGGGCAGAGCGCGAGCTTTCTGGCCGGTGGCGAGTTTCCGGTGCCGGTGCCCAACGCCGAGGGCAGCGGGATTTCCATTGAGTACAAAGCGTTCGGTGTGCGCCTGACCCTGACGCCTACCGTGGTCAGCAACGAGCGCATTTTGCTCAAAGTGGCGCCGGAGGTCAGTGAGCTGGATTTCACCGCCGGCATCACGGTTTCCGGCACCAGTGTGCCGGCGCTTAACGTGCGCCGCACTGACACCAGCATCTCCCTGGCCGATGGCGAGAGCTTCGTGATCAGCGGCCTGATCAGCAACAAGAACAGTTCGGAAGTGGGCAAGTTTCCAGGCCTTGGCGATATCCCGGTGCTGGGCGCGTTCTTTCGCAATTCGCAGATCAACCGTGAAGAGCGTGAGTTGCTGATGGTGGTGACTCCCCACCTGGTCCAGCCGCTGGCCCGTGATGCGCAACTGCCTTCGTTGCCCGGCGAAGGACTGCGCAATTACGACCCGAACTTCTACCGCATGATGTTTCTTGAGCGCGGCGACTTCGAGCGCCGCAGCGGGTTGTCGCAATGAGCCAGAGCCTGAGCCAGACCTTTCTGGCGATCACCCGTAACCCGGCCGACCTGGAATGGCTGCAGGGCGCCCTGGGCTCGTTGGGGCAGGTGGTCAGCGCCGGTTCCGGCAGCCTTGACGATCTGCTGGCGCTGGTCGATGTGACCTTCGCCAGCGTGGTGTTCGTGGGGCTGGATCGTGATCACCTGATGAACCAGAGTGCGCTGATCGAAGGCGCGCTGGAAGCCAAGCCGATGCTGGCCATCGTCGCCTTGGGCGACGGCATGGACAATCAGTTGGTGCTCACTGCCATGCGTGCCGGGGCACGGGACTTTGTCGCGTATGGCTCGCGCTCCAGTGAAGTGGCGGGTCTGGTGCGGCGGCTGGGCAAGCGCTTGCCGGCGGCGGCATCCAACCCGAACATGAGCGGCCTGACCGTGCTTTACGGTGCGCAGTGCGACGGCGACGGAGCACTGATTTCCAGCCACCTGGCGCTGGTAGTGCAGAAGACCGAACAGCGCACCTTGCTGCTGGACCTGGGCTTGCCACGCGGTGACAGCCTGGCATTGCTGGGCCTGGAGTCATCATTCAGTTTTGGCGATGCGCTGCGGCACCTGCGGCGGCTGGACTCGACCCTGATCGACAGTGCGTTTACCACCGCTGACAGTGGTCTGCGGATTCTTGCTTACACCGATGCCGATGACGACCTGGAGCGCTCCAGCGCCGCCGAGCTGTACATGCTGCTCAGCGCGCTGCGCCAGCACTTCCAGCACGTGATCATCAATCTGGTCGGCCAGCCTGACAGCGAGGCCTTGCGCACCTTGGTCAGCCATTGCGATCAATTGGTCTGGTACACCGACCAAAGTGTCATTGAGTGTCGGCGCAACCTGGCGATCCTCAACCTGTGGCGCGACAAGGGCATGAAATTGCAGCACGCGGTGTTGCTGGTCGATCGCTACCTGCGCGCGGTGGCACCGAATGCCGAGACGGTGGGCAAGACGTTCGGCCTGCCGGTGGTCTCGGTGCTGGCGCTGAGTCCGGAGTTGCGCCTGAACGCCAAGAATCAGGGGGTGACCCTGTTCGAGCTGGCGCCGCGTGAGTCGTTGTCGGCCGGTTTGCGGCAACTGGGCGAGCACCTGATCAGCCACTCCGGGCGAGCCGAAAAACGCACTGAAGGCTGGTTCAGCCGGCTATTGAGGAATCGCTGATGCCTGACAAACCGTTTGGCGCGTCTTCGCGCAGCCAGCAACCGGGCGATGATGCCCAGGGCCTGAAGCTGGTACTGCACCGCTACATCATCGACGGTATCGAAGAGCACGGCCGCAACCTGCTGGAAGGCTCGCGCCCGGCGCTGGCGCAGTTCGTCATCGACAAGGTCGCCGAGTATGTCGCACGTTTGCGGCTGGCGATTTCCCGTTACGAGATGGAGCGCCTGGCCGAAGAACTGGTGGATGAACTCACCGGCTTCGGGCCGCTGGAAGTGTTGCTGCGCGATGTGTCGGTCACCGAGATTCTGGTCAACGGCCCCGGCAAGGTGTTCATCGAACGTGACGGGGTGTTGCACCATACCGACCTGCGGTTCATCGACTCGCACCATGTCGAGCGGGTCATGCAGCGCATCCTCGCCCCGCTGGGGCGGCGCCTGGACGAGTCATCGCCGATGGTCGATGCGCGGCTGCCCGACGGCAGCCGGGTCAATGCGATCATTCCGCCGATTGCCCTGGACGGCCCGTGCCTGTCGATTCGTAAATTTCGCAAAGACATGCTCAAGAGCGCTGACCTGGTGGCCACCCAAGCCATCGATCAGGCGATCTTCGAGTTCTTCCAGGACGCGGTGGGCAAACGCTGCAATATCCTGATCAGCGGTGGTACCGGGACCGGCAAGACCACCATGCTCAACGTCCTGAGCCAGTTGATCGACACTCACCAGCGGCTGGTGACCATCGAAGACGTCGCCGAATTGCAACTGAGCCACCCCCATGTGGTGCGCCTGGAAACCCGCCCGCCGAATGCCGAGGGGCATGGTGAAGTGCGCGCCAGTGACCTGATTCGCAATGCCCTGCGGATGCGCCCGGACCGCATCATCCTCGGCGAGATTCGCGGGGTCGAAGTCCTCGATGTACTCACCGCGATGAACACCGGCCACGAAGGTTCGATGAGCACTGTGCACGCCAACAATGCCCAGGATGCTCTGCTGCGCCTGGAAACCCTGGTCGGCCTTACCGGCCGCCAGATCGCTGAAAAGACCCTGCGCCAAATGGTCTGTGCGGCGCTGGATGTGATCATTCAATTGACCCGTCTGCCCGATGGCCGGCGCTGTGTCAGTGAGGTGGTCGAGGTGGTGGGCATGCGTGACGACATCTATGTCACCAACACCCTGTTCCGCCTCGACAAGCGCACCGGCTATGGCTTCCACCGCGAAGCGGTGCATGCCGCAGGCGACAAACTGCGGCCGATGTACTAGGCGCAAGGAGACACGGCCATGAAAGCGACCCTGGTGCTGGTCTTGCTGGCGATTGTACTCTTGGCCGTCGCCGGCTACCTGTTCTACACCGCGCTGAACCGCGGGGCCAATGAGCGGGTTTTGCAGCGGCTGAACCAGGGCCGGGTCGTGGCAAAACCGGAAAAGCCCGGTATGCAGCGTCTGGAGCGGGCGTTTCTGCGCGCCGGCATGGGCCGGCCGGCCGAGCGCATGAAGCTGGTGCTGGCGGTCTGGGGCCTGGCCATTGTCTTTGGTTACCTGTTGGCTGACTGGCCTGGCCTGCTCGCAGGCCTGTTCGGCGTGCCCTTCACATTGCGCATGTACGTGTCATGGCGCTATCGCAAACGGGTGCTGCGGATGATCGAGCAACTGCCGCAGATGCTCGACCACACGGTGCGCAGCCTCAAGTCCGGACGCACCCTGGCTGATGCGGTGCTGCATGGCATCGAGGCGGCTGACCAGCCGCTGCGCGATGGCATGGCAAGGATCGAGCGCAACGTCCAACTGGGCGTCAGCCTGCCCGATGCCGCCCATGACTTTGCCGAACTCTATGAGCGCGACGAACTGCACCTGTTCGCCCTCGGCCTGCGGGTCAACCACCGCTATGGCGGCAATGCCAGTGAACTGATGGAAAACCTGATCAAGCTGATCCGCGAGCGTGAGCAGATGTCCCGCCAGCTCAAGGCAATGACCGGCGAAACGCGCCTGACCGCCGTGGTGCTGGGGGCGTTGCCTATTTCGCTGGCCGGCTATTTCATGCTCTCCAGCCCGGAGTACTTGCTGCACATGTGGAACGACAACAGCGGGCAGAAGATGCTGCTGGTCGCGTTTGCCATGCAAGTGACTGGCTGCCTGTTGCTGTGGCGCATGTTGAGGAGCATTTGAGATGGGCTTGCTGCTGCTCAGTGTCCTGATGTTCCTCGCCGCCTTTGGGCTGCTGGTGTCGCACATGGCATTGGTGCGCCGCAATGAGCGCCAGGTAGCCATGCGCCTGCAAGGCCAGACGATTCGCGAGAGCCGCATCGGCAGTTGGCTGCGGCTGCTGGGCGACACCCCGCTGGGACGCAAAGCGGTGAGCATGGACAGCGAGACTCAGGTTCTGCTCAACCGTATCGGCTGGCGACGCGCGAGTAAGCGCTCGTTGTATGCCGCGTGTCAGATTGGCGTGCCCATGGGCTTGGTCAGCCTCACGTTGTTCGTACAGGTGCTGTTTTTCGCGGACGCGGCCAATCCGCTGATCGCGCCGTTGTTTGCGCTGGGCATGGGTTATCTATTACCCAAGCGGGTGTTGGCGGCGGTCGCTCAGCATCGGCAAAAACAAATCGTGGTCGAGGTGTCGACCTTCATTCCGCTGCTGCGCATTCTGTTTGAGTCAGGCATGGCGGTGGAGCAGGCGCTGCGCGTGCTGAGCAACGAAGGCAAGGAACTGCTGCCGGTGTTGTCCGAGGAAATCCGTGTGATTCTGGTGCGCGTCGATTCCGGGCTGGAACTGGGTGACGAGCTGCGCAAGACCTCCAGCCTGCTGGCGGTGGACGAATTCAGTGACACCTGTGTGATCCTCAACCAGTTGATCCATCAGGGCGGTGGTGCCTTGCGCTCGCTGCTGGCACTCAAGCAACTGATCGACGATCGACGTCTGACGCGCTTGCAGGAGTACATCTCCAAGCTGTCGGCGAAGATGTCGGTGGTGATGATGGTGTTTTTGTTCCCGGCTTTGCTGATCGTGCTGGCCGGTCCAGGGTTTACTGCCATCAGCCAGGCACTGGGCAGCAAATGAATGCGTCGTACAAGGAAAGCGGGCGATGAAAGCAGTGATCGCGGTATGCGGGTTTTTGATGTTGAGCGGTTGTGCCAGTGAGGGGCATGCGCCCTGGGTTCAGGGCTTGAGTGGCAGCAGCCAGGGAAACTGCGGCAAATTGAGTTCCGATCAGGAGTTGGCCATCAATCTGGCGCAAGGCATGGCAGACGAGGGACGTCTGCATGCCAGCCTGGCCAACCTCGAAGACCTGCCCGCTGAGCTGGGCGAGGTGCGCCTGCGCAAGGCGCGGGTGTTACGCCAGTTGGGCAGCGCTGAAGCCGAGCCGCTGTACCGCAGCCTGCTGGGCACCTGCCGCGCCGCCGAAGGCGAGCATGGCCTGGGCCAGATCGCCGCCACCCGGGGTGACTACGTACAGGCCCAGCAGCACCTGCAACGCGCCGCGAAACTGGCGCCCACCGACGAGAAAGTCCGCAACGACCTGGGCATCGCCTACCTGAACCAGCTCAAACTGGAACAGGCGCGCTTTCAGTTCATGACCGCGCTGGAACTCAAACCCTCGGACAACCTGCCGGCGCAGAACCTGGTGACCCTGCTGATTTACCAGGACCAGTGGCAGCAGGCCGCCGAGCTGACCACCCGCGCCGGGCTGACGCCGCGTCAGGTCAGCGCCGCGCAACAGCGCGCGACCCAGCTTGCGGCGCCCGCCCAACGGCCGCAGGCGCTTGCACCGGCCCAGGCGCCAGCCATGACCGCCGGTATGGACACAACCCGCACTGCCAACGTCAGGAGCCAACCATGAAAACGCTGATCGGTATCGTTGTGTTATTCGGTCTGCACAGCATGGCCTGGGCCATCGAGCCGGGGCCGGCCTCGCAGGCCCAGCAACAGACCGAAACCTGGTTGCAGTTGCAGGTCAAGGGCAGTGCTGCCTCGAAAATCCCGCAAACCGCCACCCCCACCGAGCGCGAACAAAGCCTGCAGCGCTGGCTGGACAGCAACAACCACAAGATTCCGGAGTTTTTCGACCAGGAGCAGGGCGGCAAGGTGGCAGGGGGCAGTCGTTGATGGCGATTGTTGGACGCCACCGATTCAATTGAAACAGTAGTGGCTTTAGCCGCACTAGTGTTCAATCAGGTACTGTATGCCCCCGGTGTGAGCAGCCGGCCGGCGTTCCGGTTGCTCGCGAAGAGGCCGGTAAAGTCACGGCATCTGCTGCGAATGTGCCGCAGTCTTCGCTAGCAAGCTAGCTCCCACCAGGTTCACGTCAGGCTCAAGTGATAGGCACAACGCCGACTCGGTGGGAGCCAGCTTGCTGGCGAAGAGGCCGGCAGGATCAATCTGCTGTTGTGCAACCTCCATAGACAAAACCTGGAGCTTGCCCAAGGCCATACAGTCCCCCACCGAGATCTAGGTAACTGGCAGAACAGTGTTGGCTTTAGCCACGAAAGTTTTCGCAGCCAAAGCTGCTACGAGCTGATGGGGCAGATGTGTCAAGCCACAGCTCAGTGCTCGGTGACCCGGCTGCGAGCCATACCAGCGCCCGGCGACAGGGCCAGCGCCAGTTGGGTGCGATTGTGCATGTGGGTCAGGCGCAGTACCTGAGAGACATAGAGCTTGACGGTGTTCTCGGTAATCCCCAGCTCACAGGCAATCTGGTAGTTGGTCTGGCCCTTGCCAACCAGCCGCGCCACGTCCAGCTGGCGAGGCGAGAGGGCAGAGAACAGGTCAGGCACATCGACAACATTATTGTTGCTCTGATCGTTAGCCGACAGTTGCGGCACAAGCGGCGGGCGAGCGTTGTCCAGGTCGTGGTACAGATCGTCGATAGAGGCGGCCAGAAATTGCAGCTTTTCATTGAGCTGGCCAAGCTTCTGCAGGCTGTTTTGCCGTTCCTGCAGGGCGAATTCCTGGCGTTGTACGCCTTCGAGCAACTCGTCGAGGTCTACCGGTTTCTGGTAGTAATCGGAAATCCCGGCGCGCAGGGCGTTGATAACGTCCCTTTTTTCGGCGCGCCCGGTCAGCATGATGGCTTCGAACAGGTGTTTCTTGCCGCCGATCTGCTTCATCGTCTCGACCAGTTCAATGCCGTTCATACCGGGCATTTCCAGATCGCAAAGGACAATGCCGATACTTGCGTCATCGCGAAACCGCTCAACGGCCTCCAGGGCGCTGCTGCACTGCACACAGACATAGCCACAACCATCGAGAAACTCGGCCAACTCTTCAACGATCAGCGGCTGATCGTCGACCACCAGAATTTTCACTGCCGAATACTTGTTCACGCGCTACTCCCTGCCTGACCATTCCCGAATTCCTTGCACATTGATCCCTGCCACGGGTGCAGGGTTTGAGTTCGGGTGTGTCTTTAACCTAGACGCACTTGTTGACTATGTACATAGGACTAAAACCTGATTCTGACTAGCGGATGCAAAGGGCCACCAGCAGCAGCCCCGTAAACAGGAACGGCGAGAACGGAAATTTTTCCCCGGAGTCAGGATTCATCGGGCTATAGCGTGCAGCCAGACCATGACCGAGAACACCAAATACCGCTCGTCGGACGCCTAGCCACACGACCACCGTCACGGCTGCGCCGATGAATGTGCCCAGCAGATACAGGCTGTCACTGGCCAGCGCCAGAGCCGCCAGCAGCTTTACGTCGCCGCCCCCCAAACGTCCCAGCGCGTAACCGGGCAGGGTCATGGCCAGCGCCAATAGCAGGGCTCGGCCACCCTCGGCGGGTTCGGCGCCCAGCCAGGTCTGACCGCTATACAGCAACCACCCCAGTGCAGCGGCACAAGCACCCAGTGTCAGGGTATTGGTGATTTGTCTGCGCCGGGCATCCTGTTCGGCACAGAGGGCGAACCATATGAGTAGGAAAAGTAATTTCATTGAGTAAAAAACATCCTGTATTTCGGAAAGATCCTATGCTCTGTGGAGTAGTACTGTCAGGGTAGACGCCGTCATGCCAGCCAGCGGTCCATCAGGCCTGCATCGCCAGAAGGGCGCTGCCGCGATCGAGTTCGCGGCGGTGTTCGTGATTTTTTTCGCCATTTTCTATGGTGTGGTGAGTTATAGCCTGCCGTTGCTGATGGTCCAGTCGTTCAATGCCGCTGCCAGCGAGGCGGTGCGTCGCAGCGTGGCGCTGAGTCCTGGAGTTGCCAACTACAGCACTCTGGTGCGCAGCCAGGCCGAGAGCGTGTTGCAGAGCCAATTGGCCTGGATGCCCAGCGCGCTGAATTTTGGCCCCTCCGACTACAGCGTGACCTTCAACGGTACGGCGCTGACGGTCAGCATCAACTATCCGAAAACCAAACTGGCGCGCGTACTGCCGTCGCTGACCCTGCCGATCATTGGCGAGGTGCCGCGCTTGCCCGCCCAACTGTCTGCCCAAGCGAGCATTCAACTTGTCCCATGAAAAAAGTCGTTTGAGCCGTTGGCTGGGGCGCTCCGAGGTGCCCGCCCGCGAGCCTTCAACTCCGCTGGTCGTCGAGCCTGACGCGATCGGCGCGGACCTGTACCTGCTGCTCAATAACGAGGGGCAGATTCACAGTATCAGTGCGCACCTGCTCAGCCGTCTGGGCCTGAGCGCGCATACCGTGCTCAACCAGCGGTTGATGATTCTGCTGTTGCCCAACAGCGCGCTGGTGGTCGAAGGCGTGCCGGGGGACTGGGTCGGGCACATGCTGGACCTGGATTTTCGCAGCAACGATGGTCACACCCTGCACGCGCGCGGCTGGGTGCAGCACCATGGCAAGGGCTGGCTGCTGCAACTGACCGATATCAGCGATCTGATGGAAGAGGCCAGCGCTGCGCGTACCCGCCAGCAATGTTTGCGCCTGGCCGGGCAGATGGCCGAGAAGATTCGCGGCTGTATTGTCGAGCGGCTGCCGAGCGTGATTGCCGAACAGCTCGAAGAATTGGCGCAGATGTGGCGCATTCCCTGCGTCGCTCTGGCCTTGCCCGAAGCCAGTGGTATTGGCTGGCGGGTCTACAGCCAGTACAGCGCCCATACCGCGCCGGAACTGTGGCAAGTCGGCCAACGGCTGGGTAACGAATTTGACCTGCTGGATGCCAACATCGCCCACGAGCTGCATTTTGGCGGGCATACCGAGCTGTCGCCATTGCAGAGCATGTTCGGCAATGCTGATGGTTTTCTACTGCCCCATAGCCGCGACGGCGTGGCCAAGGCCTGGTTGATGTTCGGCTTTTATGAGCCGCGTCGGCAGGCACCGGATCTGGGCGAGCGAGAATGGTTGAACTTGTGTTCAGCACTGGCCGGCCCGGTCCTGTTCCGCCTTTCCGAGCAACATAACCGCCATCACGTCGAACGCTTGGCAGTGCTTCAGGATTTGCTCGGCACCGGCTGGTGGGAACTGTTGCCTGGCAGTGATGAGATTCTGCTGGCGCCGCAACTGGCACGCAGCCTGCGCCTGAGCGACCGGGTCGAGCGTCTGGCGCGTCAGGACTGGCTGGCGCTGATTCACCCTGCTGACCGGCAAGAGTTGTCCAGCCGCCTGCTGCAACTGCGCGACAAGGGTACGCCGATGTTGTTGTGTGTGCGCCTGGCCCATGCCGACCCTGGGCAGGAAACTGTCTGGCTGCGCATTCAGGGCCAGGCCTTGATCAGCGGTCAGGTGCAGCGCGTGCTGGGCTTCATGCTTGATGTCAGCGATATCAAGAACCAGGAGACCGAAGCGGCGGCGGCCCATGCGCGGCTCGACAACCTGATTGCCAGTTCGCCGGCGGTGATCTATGTGCAGCGCTATGACCAGGGCAATCTGGAACCGAGTTTCTTCAGTGACAGCCTGACCCCGCTGCTGGGCTGGACCCTGGCCGAGTGTGTCGACGGGCAACTGGCAGGCTATATCCATCCTGAGGACCACGACATCTGGTTCGAGCGTAACCGCCAGTTGCTGCGCGAAGGCTTCGTCAGCCGTCGCTATCGCCTGCGCGGCAAGAATGGTGACTATCACTGGCTGCTGGATGAGGCACGTTTGCTACGCGACGACCTCGGCATGCCGGTCGAGGCGGTCGGTCTTTGGCTGGATGTCACCGAAGCCACGCTGGCCGCCGAGCGGGTGCGTGAAAGCGAAGAGCGTTACCGGATTCTGGTTGAAGATTCGCCAGCGATGATCTGTCGCTACAGCCCGCAGTTGGTCCTGAGTTTCGGTAACCGGCCGCTGGCAACTTACCTGGAGTGCGACCCGGCAGAACTGCCGGGGATCAATCTTGGTGACTGGTTTTCGGAAGACCAGCGTGAAGCCTTTGTGCGGCGTATCGCGCTGCTGACCCCCGAAGCGCCGATGAGCACGGCCGAAATCTGTCTGGAACTGCCCGGTCGTGAACATGCCTGGTGGGTATGGGCCGATCGCGGTGTGTTCGACGAGTCCGGCACGCTGGTGGAAATCCAGGCCGTGGGCCGTGACAACACTGACGTGCGGCGTTCGCGCATGCAGCTCAACCAGAGCGCCAAAATGGCTACGTTGGGCGAGATGGCCACCGGTCTCGCTCACGAGATCAACCAGCCGCTCAACGTCATGCGCATGGCGGTGGTCAACGTGCTCAAGCGCCTGGAGCGCGGCAATGTGGATGTCGACTACATCACTGACAAGCTCAACCGCATCGACAGCCAGGTGCAACGCGCCGCGCGGGTGGTCGACCATATGCGCGTGTTCGGCCGCCGTTCCGAGGTTGAAGAGCAACTGTTCGACCCCTACGACGCCCTGGAAGGCACGCTGTCGATGCTCAGTGAAAGCATGAAAGGCAAGGGCGTGCACATCGAAGCCGGCGAGCGCGGCGCGCCGGTGCAGGTGCGCGGGCATGCCGACCAGCTGGAGCAGGTGCTGATCAACCTGATGGTCAACGCCCGTGACGCCATGCTCTCGCGCAAGGAGCAGAACCCTGACCTGCAACCGGCGATCAGCCTGGACATGCAGCAGGTTGACGACAAGGTCATCGTCACGGTCCAGGACAACGGTGGCGGCATCGACCCGCGGCTGCTGGAAAAGATCTTCGAGCCGTTCTTCACCACCAAGCCGGTGGGCGTCGGCACCGGGCTGGGATTGTCGGTGAGCTACGGCATCATCGAACAGATGAAGGGGCGCTTGAGTGTCAGCAATGCCAATGATGGGGCAAGGTTCAAGATCACCTTGCCGTTGTTCAACGGGGATTAGATCACCAGCGTGGCCTGACCGAAGTTGCAGCTCAGGTTGGCACCGACGTCGGTGGGATTGAGTGTCAGCCCGAGGGTGTCGAGCAATGGATCGAGAACTGACGTCAGCAGTGGTTTGAGCAGCAACTCCACCTGCTGATCGACCAGCCCCAGCAGGGTGTTGAGCAATGTCCCGGTGCCGCTGATGAGACTGCCCAGAGCGTTGCCGTTAAGGGGCTTGTAGACATTGATATTCACACCTGAAACCACGCCATCGAGCAGCGTGCTGGATTTGACATAAGCCGCAGCGGGCAGGCGGGTAGGCGGCTGGCCGATTTCTGCAGGCATGTTGATGGTGGTATTGACGCTGGCAGGGCTGGTCAGCAGCGCATTGTTCAGCGTATTGAAACTCATGCCGATGCCGCCCCCGGCAAAAGGTACCCTGGCTGTGCAACTGCCCAGCAGATTCAGGAGTTGGGTGCAGGTTTGTGTGCCGATATCAACGATGGGCAAAGGCTGGGCAATGACTGCGGCAGGATCGGTACTGGCCGGAAAGGCCGCAGCGCTGTCGATCAGGCCCAGGCGGGCATTGAGCAGCGAAGCGTTGGTGCGTACGCTCAGCGACTTGTCGGTATTGCTGTTGCAGGTGTAACCGGTGACGTAGGCTTCACCGCCAGCCAGGCTGAGGCTCAGGTCTATCCTGGGGCCGAGTAGACTTGAACTGCTGGAGGGTAGAATCCAGGGGTCAGTGACCAGGCACTTGGCGCCCAGCAGGCAAGTCACATCCCCCACCACCCCGGCAATATTCAGGGTCAGGGCGTTGTTGAGTACCGAGGTCAGGTTACCGACCAGTTTGGTGACAGCATTGACCGGTGGCTTGTTGAGAATATCCAGCAAGGGCAGGTTCACCGACACCAGCATGCGGGTTTGTGCGGTACGCACGTAGATACGGTTCGGATCATCGGCGACGGCAAGGGCCGGGTTGACCTTGCGCGGATCACCGATCGCGGAGAGCTGTGGCGGCTCGATGACTTTCAATTGTGTGGTGATTTGCCCGATGCCCAGCACATTGATCTGGCTGTTAGCCGTGATGCCATTTTTTTTGTTGGCCATCTGAGTGAGGCTGGAGATCAGGTCGAACACATTGACTGTCGAGTTCAGGCCGGCAAGGTCCGTTCCGCCCTGAACCTTGATCAGGTCACCAAGCACCACGGTAGTGCTGCCCGCTGCGGCTTTCAACGCCTGCAGATTGAGGATGGTTGCCGAGGTGCTGAGCGTACCGTTCGTTTGCAGAACGTTAATGGCGGTCTGTATCAACTGGCTGACCGTGGCGTTGGCGGACAGCACCTGGGTGTAGCCGACCGCCGTCAGGTTCAGATCGGTTTTCAAACGGTCCAGATAGCTGAGCAGGTTGAGATTGATATTTGCCAGCCCCTGCCAGCCGAGCAGATCGATATTGGTTTTAGCGATGCTATTGAGAATTGGCAGGCTGGCGGTTGCCAGAACGTTGCGGATTGAAAGCTGCGCCAGTGGCGGGGTTGCTGCCGCCACCGCTGTCGCACTCAACTGCACATTGGCCGGTTGCGGCCCGCTGCTGAACAGGGCGGCAACTCCGGCGGCGATGCTGCGGGGGACACCGTGGCTGGCGACCACGCGAATGGCGTCGGTGCTGGCGGCGTTGGCCACGAACGCGCGGCGGCCGTCTGCGGCATTCACGCTCAGGGTTCCGCACAGGGTGTTGAGGGTACGGCCATCGGTGTCAGGGATGAAACCGTTGCGTGTCGCGCTCTGGGTGGCATACAGCGAGGCGGTCGCGGCACTGTTGCAATTGCCCTTGCGGCTCGCCGCTTCCAGCGCTGCCATATCGGCAATGCGCTGCAAGGAACGTTTTTCCAGATACAGCCGGCCGCTGTCGAGCACCGTCACGGTAAACAGCAAGGCCAGGCCAAGGGTCAGCGCCGCGACCAGGCCGATGGCACCCCGCTGCCTGTGAGGCATTGCAAAGCAATGATTCAGGGGAGACATCCAGCACTCCTTTCCTTAGGTTCACTCACCTGTGTGGATGGCAGTGTAGTAAAGCTCCGGTGACAGCGCTGGCATCAGGCCAGCCAGGCAGATGGGTGGTTTGCTATTTTTTGCCAACCGCTATAAACCGGTTTCGGCTGTTGCTTGGTGCGGCGATCAAGGCTGGCGTGGAACAGTCGAGGTATTGGGCGATGCGGCTTATCTGGCGAGTGTTCAGCTGGCGAGTGCCGATCAGTCAAGGCCCACTCGGCCCGGTGGGAGGAGCCGGCCGGCTGGCGACTGCTGCGGTACATTCGCAGCAAATGTGCCGGCTCTACGGGCCTCGTCGCGAGTAGAACTCCCTCCCACTGGGACTGAGCCAGGTCCGAAGTCGCTTAACTGATCGGCATTACACTGTAGGAGCGACTTCAGTCGCGAACCGGTTATTTATCGTGGCGGATACTGCTCCAGGATCTTGGCCACGGTGTTGCGCACCGCTGTGTCCCGTGCCGCCGGGTTGGCTTGATTCTGCTCCAGGATGCGCTCGGTGCTGCCGCGCCAGACCAGCTTGCCGTCCTTGCCGTCGAACAGGTCGATCTGCAAGGTGGTGACCTTGTAGTCGACGCTGCGGGTTTCACTGGCCAGCGGTCCGCCCCAGTAGCCGTAGCCGCCCCATGGGCCCCAGCCGCCGCCGTAATTGGTGCTGACCAGTTGCTGGCGGTCTTCGACGATCAGCCAGGCTTGAACCTTGAGGTCAGCCGGTGCTCCGGCGCTGGCCGGGCGCAGGCCGCGCTGGTCGAGTTGCTGGTTGATCGCATCACGAATGCGCTGTTCGGTCAGGTCACTCTTGAGTCGCGGGTCCGCTGGCTGATATTGCACCGCAGGCTCCTGCCAGCTCCAACTGCGATAGCCGGCAAAATCACGGCGGGCGTCGAAGTCGCGGTTGATCTGGCTGCTTTGGCAGGCGCTGAGCAGCAGGGTAAACGACAGCAGGGCGAGACGAAGGTACATGGCAGTGGCTCCGAAAGGTTACCCGGGAGGATACGCCGTAAGGGCCTTTTGCACAGCCTGGCGCAAGGCCTGATTGCGTGAAGATTGATCCTTGCCGCTGCGGGTTTCGGCACTGGCACTCCAGACCGGCTGACCACTGTGGGCGTCGAACAGACGGATGCTCACCACCAGCACCTGTTCTTCATAAGTGCGCACCATCGGCACCCGCGCATAGCCGCCGTAGCCGTGCCGATAACCGCCGTAGCCCAGCCCGCCGCTGTAGTAAGGGGCCGGGTAGTCTTCACGCACCTGACGCAGCCGGGTTTCCAGGCGGCTATCAGCACTGACCAGCACATCGGCAGGGGCGTTGCGGGCCGGGCGCAGGCCGCGCTGGTCAAGGCCGTTGCTCACCGCCTCGGCGACCTGTGCGGCGTCCAGCCAGGCTGAACCGGTCGGCAGCCGGTTGTCTTGCCAGCCCCAACTGCGATAGCGCGTGTAGTCTCTGGGCGCTGCCGGATAGGCACTCAGGTCCAGCGTTTGCGCCGCCGTGGCCGGTGCGGCGGGTAACGGGGCAGACTGCGCATGGTAAGGATTGTCGCTCTGACAGGCACTGATTCCCAGGGTGATGGTGACCAAGGCAAGACGAGCGTACATGGCAGTCTCCGGTGTGTTACATGGGGCGGCAGATCCAGTGCAGGTAACGGCCCAGCCCGGCAAAAGCAGGGTGACGGCGGTGGGACAGCTCCATTTCCAGCAGTTGCTCAAGATCAGCACGCTTCTGGAAGTCGACGGGCATGTAATCGTGAAATACCCGTATGCCACTTTGGGTTTCGACCCGCCACAAGGGCGCAAGTTGCGCGGCCAATTGCCGTGGGTCGAGGGGCTCCTGTGGGGTCAGGCTCTGCTTTTCGCCGGCCAGCTCGTTGCTGCGCAGCTTGCGGAAATGGCCTTTGAGCAGGTTGCGGTACACCAGTGCGTCGCGATTATAAAAAG
Source organism: Pseudomonas sp. LJDD11 (assembly GCF_024584215.1). Lineage (NCBI taxonomy): Bacteria > Pseudomonadati > Pseudomonadota > Gammaproteobacteria > Pseudomonadales > Pseudomonadaceae > Pseudomonas > Pseudomonas sp. LJDD11. Next base: position 38,601 of record NZ_JANJFL010000014.1, on the reverse strand, counting down.
CCAGCGACAGCCAGCCGTCTTCGCGGGTCAACTGCCGCAATACCGGCAAGATGGTGAACGGCTCGGCCAGCCACTCCAGCACCGCGTGGCAGACCACCAGGTCATAGGGCTCATCCAGCAGGGCGGGCAGCTCTTGCCAGGGCGCCTGAATGAAGGTGGCGGCCAGCCCGGCTTCGGCGAAGCGTTGGCGCGCGCCCTCAAGCATTGGCGCGGCGGGTTCGCTGACCGTAACCTGATGGCCGCGACCGGCCAGCCATAACGACATATGCCCAAGGCCTGCACCAATGTCCAGCACCCTGAGCGGGCGCTCGGGCAGTGCTTCGGTCAAATCGGCTTGCAGCACGGCCAGGCGAATCGCGCCTTTGGCGCCACCGTAGATTTTTTCCGCGAAGCGGGTTGCCAACTGGTCGAAATGCCGGTCGCTGGAATTGAGCTGTTGGCTCACTTGGCAAACCTCCGCTCACTGTCGGTCAGTTTGCTGCGCACCACCTGATCCATGTCCAGCCCCAGCTCGCTGCACAGCAACAGCAGATACAACACGATATCGCCGACTTCCTGGCCTGCGTGGGCGAGTTTTTCCGGCGGCAACTGGCGCGACTGGTCTTCGCTGAGCCACTGGAAGATTTCCACCAGCTCGGCCATCTCCACACTGGCGGCCATGGCCAGGTTCTTCGGCGCGTGGAACTGCTTCCAGTCGTTGTTATCGCGGATGCGGTGCAGGCGTTGGGTGAGTTCTTCAAGGTTCATGGTGGTTTCCTCAGCCTGCCTGGTTACACCAGCACAAATTCTGGCTCTGGTTCCTGACCGGCTTGCGGCTCGCTGCCGGCGCCGCTGGCCAACAGACCAGACACTTCCAGCAGCAGCCTGACCCGACCCACCAGGTCGTGATTGGCCATGGCCTGCAACTCGCCCAGCAATGCCTCGTTCAGTGCGGGCAGCTCGGCCTTGTAGAACGCTTTGTAGGCTTTCTTCAGCACGCTTTCGACATCGGCGGGCAGGGTTTTGGTGAACTGTCGGGCAACCTTGCGGCCATCGGCTTCAAACGTATGCAGTTCGGTATAGCCTTCCTGGTTGCCATTGCTCTTCTGGCAGCGAATGCAAGAACACGCACCCTGTGCGAACGCCTCAAGCAAGAACGCATTGAAGGCCACGACCGGCTTCAGGGCCAGCCGCTTGTCATCGTCAAACAGATCCAATTTCATCCCTCCGGGCAATCGAGCTTATCGGGGCGCCACGATACAGCAAGCCCGGACAAGCGTCACAAACCGCCCGCCCAATCCCACCTCAATGCTGATTTGAAGTGCAGTAGGAGCGAGCTTGCTCGCGAAAGGGCCGGTAAAGGCACAGCAGATGTAGTGTTTTTACTGGCCTCTTCGCGAGCAACCGGAGCGCCGGCCGGCTCTTCCCACCAGGGGCATGCAGTGCTTAAGTACAGTATTGCGGCTAAAGCCGGTCCTACAGCGGTTGCCAACTGCCGGTCATATGCTTGATCCCGCCTTCGAGCCCATCCACCTGCAATTGGCCATGCGACCCGGCCGCGCTGGCTGACAGGATCACCGCCCCCGGCAAGCGCAGCGGTTTGTGAAACTGCACCGCAATTTCAATATTCGCGTCAGGCAAATGATCATCCAGGGAAGCCAGTGCCCGGGCCTTGAGCCACATCCCGTGCGCAATCGCCTTGGGAAAACCGAACAGCCTGGCACTGGGCGCGCTCAGGTGAATCGGGTTGTAGTCCCCGGACACCCTGGCGTACTGGCGCCCTATGGATGACGGGGTTTCCCAGCGGGCTACCTCGCTCAGCGGTTCATGCGAAACCTCGACGTCGTCGTTAAGCACGCCATCGACCTTGGCGTCTTTGCACAGAAAAGTGCTTTCTTCTGCCCACAGCAGCCCCAACCCGTCATCGATCTGGGTAAACAGACTGAAAGTCGCGCCCTTGGCATGCGGCTGCAGGTTGCCGGCATGAATGCTCACGTACACCTTGCCGACCCCGCCAAGTGGCCGGTGAACACTGATCCGGTTGCCCAGATGCACCAACCCCATCAACGGGAAGGGAAAGTCTTCGCTGGTCATCAATTGCATTTGCAATGGGAACGCCAGCACATGCAGGTAGGTAGGCGGTAACAGGCGGCTGTCGGCGAATCCGCAGACTTTGCGATAGGCCGCAAGCTTCTCGGCATCGACGCTTACCCAACTGCGCAGGCCCAGGTCCGGCAACCGGGTGCCGCTGACCTTGCGGCGCAAGGCCGCCTGGAAAAACAGGCTTGGCAGGGGTGGCAGGTTATCCAGGTAACGCCAGTGTGCAGTCATCTTGTCTCTCCTTGTATCGGCAGCCATGTTGCTGCCTGACGGATTTCAAGCGCCGATCACGCTCTGCCCGCACACGCGCAAGACCTGGCCGCTGACTGCGCCGCTGCCTGATTGGCTCAGCCAGGCCACCGCCTCGGCCACGTCTTGTGGCAGGCCACCCTGGCCCAGCGAATTCATGCGCCGGCCGGCTTCGCGCAGAGCGAAGGGCATTTTCTCGGTCATGTGCGTTTCGATGAATCCCGGTGCCACGGCATTGATGCTGATGCCGCGATCCTTGAGTATCGGCGCCATGGCTCTGGCGTAGCCGATCAGGCCGGCCTTGCTGGCGGTGTAGTTGGTTTGGCCGCGATTGCCGGCCAGGCCGCTGATCGAGGCCATCAGCACGATACGCGCGTCGCTGCGCAGGGTGCCGTTATCGAGCAAGGCCTGGGTCAGCCGCTGCGGCGCCTGCAGGTTGATATCGAGCACCGCATCCCACAGGTCGGGGGTCATGTTGGCCAGGGTTTTATCGCGGGTAATACCGGCGTTATGCACGAGAATGTCCAGCCCTTCGGGCAGATGCTCGCGCAGTTGCTCGGCCGCATCCTGAGCACTGATATCCAGCGCCAGCGCCTGGCCGCCAAGCCGGGCCGCCAGCGCTTCAAGCTCGGCACGGGCTTGTGGCACATCAAGCAGTAGCACCTGCGCACCATCGCGGGCCAGGGTTTCGGCGATCGACGCGCCGATACCGCGGGCGCTGCCGGTCACCAGTGCGCGGCGTCCGGCCAGCGGACGGCTCCAGTCCTGGACCTGATTGCCATTAAGTTCCAGTTGCAGCACCTGGCCGCTAATGAATGCGCTCTTGGGGGACAGGAAAAACCGCAGCGCGCCTTCGAGCTGAGCTTCGGCGCCGGTTGCAACCTGCAGCAACTGCACGGTGCTGCCGTCACGCAGTTCCTTGCCCAACGAGCGGCTGAAGCCTTCGACGGCCTGCTGAGTGCTGGCCGCCAGCGGATCGTCGAGGCTGGCTGGCGCATGGCCGAGAATCACGATCCGCGCGCAACGCTCCAGCTCGCGCAGCACCGGCTTGAAGAAGTCGCGCAGTTGCACCAGTTGCTCGGCACGATGCAGCCCGCTGGCATCGAACACTACCGCCTTCAGGCGCGGGCTTTGCCCTGCGACCCACTGAGGTGCATCGGGGACGTCATTGTCCAGACTGTACTGAGCGTCAGTCAGCCGCGGGGCAAACTGGCGAACCTGATCGGCCAAGGGACCGCTGCTGATCAGCAGGTTGCCTTCGATAGGGCGCAGGCGGCCTGCCTGCCAGCGTTCCAGGCGTGTCGGTGTGGGCAGGCCCACGGCTTTCACCAGGCGACGACCCATGTCGGAATTGGCGAAATCGATGTAGCGATCGGACGGCATGGAACACTCTCCTTGAGTCTGGGTTCAAAGCAGTGGACCACAGCCATGCGACATTTGTTCTTCTATGCGCTGTGCTGCTCATTTTGTGTAACAACTTGCCCGTAGGGCACCGCTAAAAACTACCTGCGTTGCCATCGCCGCGTTGAAACCAGGCTCAGAATGCTCATTTACAACCCGTAAACTGCGCTTCTTCGCCTGTTTTCGCCTTGCGTTGGCTGCCTCGCCTACGTTTTTAGAGGCACCCTGCAGGCTCTTCTGAACCCTGAAAAAACGGAGTTTTTCCATGAATCAGCCACGTCGTGTCGCCATCGTCGGCGGCAACCGTATCCCCTTCGCCCGCTCCAGCGGCGCCTATGCGACGGCCAGTAATCAGGAAATGCTCACCGCCGCGCTGGAAGGCCTGGTTGAACGCTTCAATCTGCATGGCTTGCGGCTGGGCGAAGTGGTTGCCGGGGCGGTGCTCAAGCACTCGCGGGATTTCAACCTGACCCGTGAATGCGTACTCGGCTCGCGGCTGTCGGCGCAGACTCCGGCCTACGACATCCAGCAAGCTTGCGGCACTGGCCTGGAGGCCGCGCTGCTGGTGGCCAACAAGATTGCCTTGGGGCAGATCGAGTGCGGCATTGCCGGCGGCGTCGACACCACCTCGGATGCACCGATCGGCGTCAGCGAAGGGCTGCGCAATATTCTGCTCAAAGCCAACCGGGCCAAGTCCACGGCCGACAAACTCAAGACCCTGCTGCAACTGCGCCCGCAGCACCTCAAGCCGGAGCTGCCACGCAACGGCGAGCCGCGCACCGGGTTGTCGATGGGGCAACACTGCGAGCTGATGGCGCAGACCTGGGGTATTGATCGGCAAAGTCAGGATCAACTGGCGTTCGATAGCCACATGAAAATGGCAGCGGCCTATGCCGAGGGCTGGCACGACGACTTGCTGACGCCGTACCGCGGCCTTAACCGCGACAATAACCTGCGCGATGACCTGACCCTGGACAAACTCGCCAGCCTCAAGCCGGCCTTTGAGCGCAGTGCCAAGGGCACCCTGACGGCGGGTAATTCCACACCGCTGACCGATGGTGCGTCGCTGGTGCTGTTGGCCAGTGAAGCGTGGGCCGCAGAGCGCGGCTTGCCGGTGCTGGCGTATTTACGTGATGGCGAGGCGGCTGCGGTGGATTTCGTGCGTGGTGCCGAGGGGCTGCTGATGGCCCCGGTGTACGCCGTGCCGCGGCTGTTGGCGCGCAGTGGCCTGAGCCTGCAGGACTTTGATTACTATGAAATCCACGAGGCGTTTGCCGCACAGGTGTTGTGTACCCTCAAGGCCTGGCAAGACCCTGAATACTGCCGCACCCGGCTGGGGCTGGCGGCGCCTTTGGGCAGCATTGACCTGAGTCGGCTGAACGTCAAAGGCAGTTCGCTGGCGGCCGGTCATCCGTTTGCCGCCACCGGTGCGCGGATCGTCGCCAATCTGGCCAAGTTGCTGGACGTGGCCGGCCAGGGCCGCGGGTTGATCTCGATTTGTGCGGCAGGTGGCCAAGGGGTAACCGCGATTCTGGAGCGCTGATTCCGGACGGGACGGCCGGCGCGTGGTAAAGCTGTTCAAGCGTGGGCATAATCGGCCCGCGCAGCCTGCGTTTGTTTTCGGCTAACCCTTCAGGTAGAGCATGGGACTGATCATCGCGGTACTGGTATTTCTGACCCTGGTAGGGGTTGCCTTATACCTGTTCGACAAGGGGGCCAGGACGCGTTGGCTGCAGCCGCATATCGGCCTGTTGCTGATTGGCTTGCTGATCGCCGGTATGGGCTGGCTGATGGGCTTGCTGTCGGCCGACATCGAAGCCTGGTTCATGCTGGTGGCCAAGGCGGTGATTGCCCTGGCCGGGGTCATGCTTTGTTTGCGGCTTATCAAGCGTATTGCCAAGCGGTTTATCTTCCGCGATTGAACGCGAGCCGAGACTTCATCCGGTGGACACTCACTTCAAGTTTCTGACCCTGCCCAACGCCACCGGCGATGTTGCGAATATCTTTGTCCATGGCTATTCGGCCGGTCACGACCTGGATGACCGGCGCATGCTGGCGGCCAGCATCCCCGCCGAGTTGCGCCAGAGCATCAACGTTCTGGCGTTCTGGCCGTCCAGTCATTTCATGCAGATGGATAACCGCTCCCGTGGTTTGCTGATGGCGGCCGCGCGTTTGCACCCGTTGGCCGGTGCTGCCGCGTTGGCAGGTGATCGGGCCATGCATTTTGCGCGCATTCGCAGCCGTGCCGAGAACATGGGCAAGGTCCTGCTGCGGCAACTGGGCAGTTATCTGGCGCAGCATCACCCGCAGGTCAAACGCATTAACCTGATCGGCCATTCGCTGGGCGGTCGGCTGTTGATCAGCATGCTCAGGCACCTGGACGCTGCTAACGAACCTGACTTGACCATCGGTGATGTGCTGTTGATGGGCGCGGCGGTGCGGGTCGAAGCAGAGGAAGCTGCGCAGTTGCGCCCGCGCATCGCCGGGCGGCTGATCAATGCCTGGTCCAGTGAAGACCCGGTGCTGCTGCTCAACCTCGGCGAGCGCAGCCTGGGCCGAATGCCGGTGGAGCACTTTGACAATGTGCGCATGACCGGTTATCGACACAACCATTACTGGAAGCGTCTTGGCGACGTGTTGGCGGCCACGCAGTTCAGTGGTTTCGACGGGCCACTGGTGGATACAGCGTTGTTGCCGGTTGCCGACCTCGATCCGGTGTTGCAGGACGCCTACTTGCTTGACGTGGTGCGACGCTCGCCAGCCTATCTGCTGGATGAGGCCATCAAGCATCTGCGCAGCAGCCGCTGGACGCGCCTGCAGGCGCATGAGCCGGACCGGGCTTACGCCTTCGCCCGTGAGTTCCAGTTGGTGGGCGGGCACTTTCTGCTCAACGCCGCACGCCGTCACGGGGTTTCCTACACCCGGGTACTGAGCATGCTGGCCCGCCAGTATGACCTGGGAAATGCCTTGCACCACTGCGCCACCGTCGTCGAGGTCGAGGCGTTGCTGCTCAGGACGTTCTTCGCCCACGCATTCGTCGATGATCATCCGCTGGCCCAGGCGCCGTTGAGCAGTATTAGAAGCATGCCCTGGGATACCTATGCCCGGCATATTGATGAGCTGGCCGAGCGACTGACACTGGCCGCTTCATTCAAAACCGTTTCGCCGTCCACCGCCCCGCCGGTCAGCGGCGTGGCCGGGTCTGTCAGAGGCGTGCTGGGGGCAATCAGGAACGCGCCGCTGCAACGCCTGATGACGCGCTTTGGTACGGCGCTGCGACCAGGCTATTCAGCGCTGATTCCCACCGTGGCGATTGTGTTCTATGCCCGGATTACGCTGGATGATGAAGGATTGATGTAAGCCCTTTTGTACAGTGTCGGGCTGACAGGCTACTCTGTGAAGCCATTACCGACTTGAGCTATAAGAGCCGAGAATGCTGAACAACGGACAGGCCAGCGCGCCATCTGCTGCCGGCCAGCGCAGTATTCCTGACCTGGTGGATTTGCCGCGTCCGCTCTATGCCAGAGCCGAAAGTCTTTGGGCCGGGTCCTGGACGCCGCCGCACAGCCATGACTGGGTGCAGTTTTCCTATGCCATCAGTGGGGTGCTGGGTGTGCATACCCCTGAGGGCAGCTTTTTCGCGCCGCCGCAGTGGGCGGTGTGGATTCCGGCCGGGCTTGAGCATCAAGTGGTGACCTCCACTGAAGCTGAAATGCGCAGCCTGTATGTGCGTAGCCGTGATTGCCAATGGGCGCCGCCGCGCTGCCGGGTACTGGAGGTCACGGCCTTGACCCGCGAGCTGATCAAGCATTTTTGTCAGTTGCCGTCCACCTACCCGGAACACGACAGCGCCGAGGCGCGTCTGGTGCATGTGCTGCTCGATCAACTGGCGGTCTTGCCTGAGGTCGGTTTCAGCCTGCCACTGCCGCGTCATGTGCGGCTGTTGGCGTTGTGCAACGAGTTGATCCGCGACCCCGGCCTGCCTGTGACACTGCACGAATGGGCCGCACGGCTGGGCACATCCGAGAAAACCCTGATGCGCTTGTTTCAGCGTGAAACCGGCCTGAGCTTTCGTGGCTGGCGACAGCGAGCGCGTTTGCTGGCCTCGCTGAACGCGCTGCAAGACGGCAGCCGGGTAACGGACACCGCATTGCAGTGCGGTTATGACTCGACTTCCGCGTTTATCGCAGCCTTCAGGAATCTGTTTGGTTTTACACCGGGAGAGTTGTTCAAGCAGTGATGAACGGCTGTGAAAACTGTGACTCCAACGCCGATTGGTAAACATTTGTATGCACCTGCTGTGTAGATCAGCAAGCGGCCCCTCTACTCGCTGGTAGCGGATTGCCGTATAACGACGACTTACGCGTATCTGGCAAAGGACCCCCACTCAAAGCCGATGAAAACTCCTAAACGCATTGAACCCCTGATCGAAGACGGTCTGGTCGACGAGGTGCTGCGTCCGCTGATGAGCGGGAAAGAGGCAGCTGTGTATGTGGTGCGCTGTGGCAAGCAATTGCGCTGTGCGAAGGTTTACAAGGAGGCGAACAAGCGCAGTTTTCGTCAGGCGGCGGAATACCAGGAAGGGCGTAAGGTTCGTAACAGCCGCCAGGCGCGAGCCATGGCCAAGGGCTCGAAGTTCGGTCGCAAGGAAGCCGAGGATGCCTGGCAGAACGCCGAGGTCGCAGCACTGTTCCGCCTGGCCAGTGCCGGGGTGCGGGTACCCAAGCCCTATGACTTTCTCGATGGCGTGCTGTTGATGGAAATGATCAGCGATGGTGACGGCGATGCGGCGCCACGCCTGAACGATGTCGAGCTGGAACCGGAGCAGGCCCGTGAGTATCACGCCTACCTGATCCGCCAGATCGTGCTGATGCTGTGTGCCGGGCTGGTGCATGGCGATTTGTCGGAGTTCAACGTGCTGCTCGACCCGGACGGCCCGGTGATCATCGATCTGCCCCAGGCGGTGGATGCGGCGGGCAACAATCATGCATTCAGCATGCTTGAGCGCGATGTCGGCAACATGGCCGCCTACTTCGGACGTTTTGCCCCAGAGCTCAGAGAGACCCGCTACGCGAAGGAAATGTGGGCCCATTATCAAGCCGGCACCCTGAGCCCGGATACGCCGCTGACCGGCCAATTCCAGGACTCGACCCGCGAAGCCGATGTGCGTGGGGTGATGCGCGAGATCGAAGCGGCCAAACGCGACGAGGCCCGTCGTCAGGCAGCCCTGGCGGCTGCCGATGCGCCAAACGGGCGGCAGGACGAAGAGCCGACACCGCCGTGGATGCAATAAACCGGTCTATGAGCGTCGGGTACAACAGGCACCCGATTCCAGGCTTTTGAGGATCGGGCAGTCAGGGCGTTGGTCGCCCTGGCAGTGTTCAATCAGCTCGCTCAGGGTGTCGCGCAGGCTGGCCATTTCCTCGATCTTGCGTTGCAGATCATCCACGTGCCGCTGGGCCAGGGCCTTGACGTCGGCGCTGGCGCGCTGGCGATCCTGCCAGAGGGTCAGCAGCTTGCCGACTTCCTCCAGCGAGAAACCCAGGTCCCTTGAGCGTTTGATGAACGCCAGGGTATGCAGGTCCTTGTCCTGATAATGCCGATAACCGCTGTCACTGCGCGGTGCCGGCTGCAGCAGGCCGGTGGCTTCGTAATAGCGGATCATCTTGGCGCTCAGCCCGCTGCGGCTGGCTGCCTGACCGATGTTCATGGTTGCGCCACCGGGTCTTTGGGTTTCCAGGTTTTCAGTAGCAAGGCGTTGCTCACCACGCTGACACTCGACAGCGCCATGGCCGCGCCGGCCAGCACCGGATTGAGGTAGCCCAGCGCGGCCAAGGGAATGCCGATCAGGTTGTAGACGAAGGCCCAGAACAGGTTTTGGCGGATCTTGGCGTAGGTCTTGCGGCTGATCTCCAGCGCTGCCGGCACTAGCCGTGGATCGCCGCGCATCAGGGTAATACCGGCGGCCTGCATGGCCACATCGGTGCCGCCGCCCATGGCAATGCCGACATCCGCGGCCGCCAGCGCCGGGGCGTCGTTGAGGCCGTCGCCGACCATGGCGACGACCTTGTTGCGCTTGAGGTTGTCGACGATAGCGGCTTTGTCGGCCGGCAGAATCTGTGCGTGCACATCGAAGATGCCCAGCTCGCGCGCGACCATCTGCGCACTGCCCTGGTTGTCGCCGGTCAGCAGGTGGCTGGCGATGCCGCGTTGGTTCAGTTGCTGCACGGCTTGCCGGGCACCGGGCTTGAGGGTATCGCCAAAGGCAAACAGGCCAATCACGCCGGGCTGCGGAGCCAGCTCGATCAGCCAGGAGATGGTCCGTCCTTCGGCTTCCCAGGCTTGTGCTGACTCGGCCAGCTCGCCCGGCAGCAGCTCGTTCTCGTCCAGCAGGCGACGATTGCCCAGCGCCAACTGGCGGCCGTTCACGGTGGCGGCAATACCGCGCCCGGCCAGGGCGTGGCTGTGCTCCGGGAGTTCCAGTTGCAGTTGCCACTGTTCGCAGACTTCCAGCACCGCCTTGGCCAACGGGTGTTCGCTGCCGCGTTGCAGGGTGCCGGCCCATTGCAGGAGTTGCTCTTCGTTGACCCTCGCGGCGCTCATGTTGGTGATGCGCGGGCTACCAAGGGTCAGGGTGCCGGTCTTGTCGAACACCACCACATCGACTTCATGGGCACGCTCCAGCGCTTCGGCGTCCTTGATCAAAATGCCATGCCGGGCTGCCACGCCGGTGCCGGCCATGATCGCTGTCGGAGTGGCCAGGCCCAGTGCGCAAGGGCAGGCAATGACCAGAACTGCCACAGCGTTGAGTAACGCGACTTCCAGCGGCGCACCGTAGAGCAGCCAGGCACCCAAGGTGATCAGGGCGATCAGCAGTACCACCGGGACGAACACCTGGCTGACCTTATCCACCAGACGCTGAATCGGTGCCTTGCCAGCCTGGGCGTCTTCGACCAGACGAATGATCCGCGCCAGCACCGACTCGGCGCCCAACGCCGTGGCCCGTACCAGCAGGCGGCCTTCACCATTGATGGCGCCGCCGACCACTTGATCGCCGGGGTGCTTGGGCACCGGCAGGCTTTCACCGCTGATCAGCGCTTCGTCGGCATGGCTCTGGCCCTCGATGACTTGGCCATCCACCGGGAAGCGTTCACCAGGGCGCACCAGCACCCTGTCGTCGACGCGCAGGGCGCTGATGGCAACTTCCCGTTCCTGGCCGTCGATGACCTGCCAGGCACGTTCCGGACGCAGCGCTTCCAGCGCGCGCAAGGCGCTGGCAGTCTGGCGCTTGGCGCGGCTTTCCAGATGTTTGCCGAGCAGCACCAGGGCAATGACCATGGCCGAGGCTTCGAAGTACAGATGCGGTGCGTGATCCGGGGCGGCCATGACCCAGACGTAGACGCTCAGGCCGTAGCCGGCACTGGTGCCCAGTGCAACCAGCAGGTCCATATTGCCGCTGCCGGCGCGCAACGCCTTCCAGGCCGCGACATAAAAGCGTGCGCCGAAAATGAACTGCACCGGAGTGGCCAGCGCGAACTGCGCCCAGGCTGGCAGCATTGCGTGAATACCCAACGGCGTCAGCAGCATGGGCAGTACCAGCGGCAGCGCCAGCAGCAGCGCGGCGAGCACCCACCAGCGCTCGCGATGCCCGTGTTGCGCACGCTCCTGGCTGGACGGCGGGCTCAGGCTTGCGCTGTAACCGGCACGGCTGACGGCCTCGATGAGGGTTTGCGGATCAGTATCGTGCTGTGCCTGGACATACGCGTGTTCGTTGGCCAGGTTGACGGTGACTTGGTCGACACCCGGCACTTTGGCCAGTGCACGCTCGACCCGACCGGCGCAGTTGGCGCAGGTCATGCCGCTGATCGGCAGGTCGAAAGCGATGGGCTCTTGCATTGTGTTCACTCCTTGAAGGCTCAATGCCTGCAAGGATCAACCTTGACCCATGGACAAGGTCAAGGCAATCAATAATTCAGGTCGGCCTGCTTGAGATACAGACCGCTGATATTGGCCGCAATGCGGTACTTGAGGATGTCGCCGCTGCGCACATTCACCCGCGTGACCTGCTGAGCTTCCATGCCGGGCGCGCAGCCGACCACATTGCCGGGCAGGCGGGTCAGGCGGATATCCACCGGGCCAGGCGGCAGGTTGAACGACACCGACTGTTCCTGGAACACCCGGCCGGCCAGTTGGTCCTGGATATACACGCCGATTTCACAGGAGCTGCCAACTTCCAGGCGCTCGCGGGAAATGATCAGGATGCCGTAGTCCTCGGCCTGAACGGCGGGGGCTGCTGCGAAAAGACCGAGGATGGCGCAGAGGCTCAGTGCTGACCAGCGCATCGCTGATACTCCTGTGATAGACGACGATGAACAAGCTTGGCCCAGAGCCGGGACGAATACCAGCCCGGCAGATGCACGAGAAACTTGACCTTGCCATGATGGCAAGGTTGACGATTGGCCCATTCCACTTAAGGAGGTTAATGGCATGCAAGTCTTCAATGTTCAAGGTATGACCTGTGGTCACTGCGTAAAGGCGGTGATCAACGCCATTCAGGGCGAAGATCCGGCAGCCCGGGTCGAGGTCGATCTGCCTGCCGGCCAGGCCCGCGTCGACAGTGCACTGAGTGCTCAACGCATTGTTGAACTGATCGCCGAGGAAGGTTATCAGGCCCAGGCCCGGTAATATTTCTCTGCGTCGAGAGGCCAATGTCCGACAAGCCGGGTAGACTAGCGAATACTTAGCTTGCTTACGGATTTCCATGAACCTGCGAATCATCCTGATCCTCGGCGCGTTGTCGGCGTTTGGCCCGCTGGCGATCGATTTCTACCTGCCGGGCTTCCCGGCGATGGCCCTGGCATTCGGCACTGACGAACAACATGTGCAGTTGACCCTGGCCGCGTACTTCTTTGGCTTGTCTATCGGCCAATTGGTCTACGGTCCGGCGGCTGACCGCTTTGGCCGACGCAAGCCACTGTTGGTCGGTGTGGTGCTGTTCAGCCTGGCGTCGCTGGTCTGTGCCTTGGCGCCGACCCTTGAATGGCTGATCGCGGCGCGCTTTGTTCAGGCGCTGGGCGGCTGCGCCGGGATGGTTGTGGCGCGGGCGATTGTCAGTGACCGTTGTGACGCGATAGGCGCTGCCAAGGTGTTCTCGCAACTGATGCTGGTCATGGGGCTGGCACCGATCCTGGCGCCGATGCTCGGTGGGGTGATGGTCAACGCCTACGGCTGGCAATCGATCTTCCTGGCCCTGACCCTGTTCAGTGCTGCCTGTCTGGTGGCCGTGGCGGTGGGGTTGCCGGAGAGCATGCGCGCCGATCAGCCGCGTGCGCCGCTGTCGGGGGCGCTGGGGCAGTATTTCAATCTGCTCAAGGACCGGGTGTTCATCGGTTACGCGCTGAGTGGCGGGATTGCCATGGCCGGGATGTTCTCCTATATCGCCGGCTCGCCGTTCGTCTTCATCAAGCTCTACGGTGTGCCCGCCGAGCACTACGGCTGGCTGTTCGGCACGAATGCGGCGGGGTTCATTCTGGTCGCGCAGGTCAACGCGCGGGTGCTGCGCCGGTTCGGCCCGGCCTGGATGCTGGCGCGGATGATCTGGGTCTATCTGGCAGCAGCACTGACGGTGCTGGGCATCAGCCTGCTGCGCACCGAGCAACTCTGGCCGTTGCTGGTGCCGCTGTTTGTCTGCCTGGCCAGCCTGGGCTGCATCATTCCCAATGCATCAGCCTGTGCCATGGACGGCCAAGGCCGTCGCGCAGGTAGCGCTTCGGCCTTGCTCGGCTGTATGCAGTTCACCGTGGCGGCAGGTGCCGCCAGCCTGGTGGGCGTGCTGCACGATGGCACTGCCACGCCGATGGCGCTGGTGATCAGCCTGTGCGGGGCACTGGCGGTGAGCATGTCGGTGCTGACCCGGCGCTGGGTGGCCCAGCGCGGTTAAAAGCCTTCCAGCACGATCTTGCCCTTGGCCTTGCCGCTTTCCAGCAGGGCGTGGGCGCGCCGCAGGTTTTCGGCGTTGATGGCGCCGAAGTGTTCGCCGAAGGTGGTCTTCAGGGTGCCGAGGTCGATCAGTTGCGCAACGCGCTCCAGCAGTTTGTGCTGCTCAAGCATGTCGTCGGTCTGGAACATCGAGCGGGTGTACATGAACTCCCAGTGCAGCGACAGGCTCTTGCGCTTGAGCTTCTTGATATCCAGGTTATCCGGGTCGTCGATCAGCGCCAGCTTGCCTTGCGGCTTGAGGGCCTCGACCAGTTGATCCAGATGTTGTTCGGTGTTGGTCAGGCTGGCGACATAGGTGACGTGCTCGATGCCGATACGGCGCAGTTCTTCGCTCAGCGGCTGGCTGTGATCGATCACTTCGTGGGCACCGAGCTCGCGTACCCAGGCCGCAGTTTCCGGGCGTGAGGCGGTGCCAATCACCTTGAGCGAGGTCAGTTGGCGGGCCAGCTGGACCAGAATCGAACCGACACCACCGGCGGCGCCGACAATCAACAGGCTTTGGCCCTCGCCCTGGCCTTCGGCAATCTGCAGGCGCTCGAACAGCAACTCCCAGGCAGTGATTGCGGTCAGCGGCAATGCGGCAGCGTGGGAAAAACTCAGCGATGAGGGCGCGTGGCCGACGATTCGCTCATCCACGACATGCAGTTCGGCATTACCGCCCGAGCGGGTCAGGTCGCCGGCATAGAACACCTTGTCGCCCGGCTGGAACAGGGTCACGTCACTGCCCACCGCCTTGACCACGCCTGCTACGTCCCAGCCCAGCACTTTGGCGGCGCCATCCTGGGGCTGTACATTGCGGCGGATCTTGGTATCCACCGGGTTGACCGAAATGGCTTTGACTTCCACCAGCAGGTCACGCGGGCCAGCGACCGGCGCTGGCAGTTCGATGTCTTGCAGCGCCTGGGTGTCACTGATGGGCAAGGATTGGTAGTAGGCAATGGCTTTCATGGGCACTTCCTGAGTGGTGAACGGGATGGGCAGATGATTGACTATTTGCAGGCCAGATAAAACCGGCTAAAACGGTAGGCTCTTTCAATATTTTTTTGAAAATAAGGCCCGCTATGCTGCGTTTTGATGATCTGCAATTGTTCGTTCGTGCCGCAGAGCTGGGCAGCCTGTCGGCGGCGGCGCGGGTCATGGACATGTCAGCGGCGGTGGCCAGTGCAGCACTCAAACGCATTGAGCAACAATTGGGGGCACGACTGCTGGCCCGTTCGACGCGCAGCCTGCGGCTGACGGCTGAAGGTGAGGGTTTTCTGCAATATGCCCGCGCGGCGCTGGCCAGCCTGGAGGAGGGGCAGCGCCTGCTGAGCGGGCGTGAAGATCAGTGCAGCGGAGTACTGCAGTTGTCAGCACCCTCGGATTTCGGCCGCAACCTGCTGCTGTCCTGGCTGGACGATTTCCAGCGCCAGCACCCGAACCTGAGTGTGCGCCTGTTGCTGGGGGACCGTATTGCCGACCTGTTTCGTCAGCCGGTGGATGTGGCACTGCGTTATGGCGAACCTGAGGATTCAAGCCTGGTGGCGCTGCCGGTGGCGGTCGATAACCGCCGGGTGCTCTGTGCCTCGCCGGCTTATCTGGTGCGCCATGGCGAACCGCAGCAGGTCGAGCAACTGGCGCAGCACAACTGCCTGTTGTACATGCTCGGTGAGCGGGTTCACGACCATTGGCGTTTTCATGATGGTAAACGCCAGGTCAGCCTGACGGTGCGTGGTGACCGCTTCAGCGATGACGCCGATGTGGTGCGCCGTTGGGCCGTTGCCGGCGCCGGCGTGGCGTACAAGTCCTGGCTGGACGTGGCCGGCGATGTGCAGGCCGGTCGCCTCAAGGTGCTGATGCCGGAACTGCTCGGTGAGCCGACGCCGCTGAATTTGCTCTGCACCCACCGGGCACAACTCAACCGGCCCGTGCATCTGTTACTGGAGATGCTGCGTCAGCGCTGTGCCGAGCTTGGAGAAAAAACCTACAGATAATTCGGAAAGTGACAGGCGTTAATAATGCTATCTGCCGTGGAGTGCCAATATGGGGCGAGTGCTCCTGAGGGCTGGCAGGCACCTCGTCGATGATGGCCGTTTTCCCGTGTCGGGGCTTCGCAGGCCATGCCTATAATCCCGGCCGGGGAGGGATCGCGTTGTACTTCATGCCATGGAGGGTCGTGTGGCAGCGCGATGGAAAATGTATCGACAGGGAGTTAACACACATGGAACACGTACCTAGCATCAGTCAGATGGCGGCCTTGCTGGCCGATCCCAAACGCAGTGCCATGCTCTGGGCGCTGCTCGACGGCGCCGCCCGGCCAGCCGATGAGCTGGCCTTGCAGGCCGGGCTGTCCACCGCATCGGCGGGTGCACACCTGGCCAGGCTGGCGGCGGGCGGGATGCTCAAGCAGGAAACCCGCGGGCGTAAGCGTTTTTTTCGGCTGGCAGCGCCGCAGATCGGTGTGGCCGTGCAGGCCCTGGCCAGTGCGTCACTGATCAGCGCCGAACAGGTCAGCCGCAGCCAGGCGCTACCTGTGCCGGTGCCACCAGTGCGTCGGGCACGGGTGTGTTGCGATCATCTGGGCGGTGAACTGGCGGCCGAGTTGTACCAGCGGTTGTTGGGCGATGGCTGGATCGAGCAGCAAGAGCAGCGTGTCGAGGTCACCAGCAAAGGCATGGCCAAGTTTGCCGAACGCGGTATCTACATTCCGGCCCTGGCTCAGCGTGAACGCGAAACCGTCTGTGCCTGCCCCGACCGCCACGAGCACAGCCCGCATCTGGGCGGCGCGCTCGGCGCGGGTCTGCTGCAGTTGTTTATCCAGATGGGCTGGTTACGCGCCACCGAAGAGTCCAACACCTTGCAAGTGTCGTCCAACGGTCAGCGCGAAATCAGCAGGATCGCCTCTGCCGCCTGACCAGCGTCAGGCTTTGACCAGTCGGGCGTCGAGGCTGTTCTGGGCCAGGCGCCGGGCCTGGTCCTCAGTCATGCCCAGATGGGTGTACAGGGCGTGGAAGTTTTCCGTCACGTAACCACCGAAGTAGGCCGGGTCGTCCGAGTTGACCGTGACTTTCACGCCGCGCTCGAGCATGTCGAGGATATTGTGCTGGCTCATGTCGTCGAACACACACAGCTTGGTGTTGGACAGCGGGCAGACGGTCAGCGGGATCTGCTCGTCGATAATGCGCTGCATCAGCCGCTCGTCTTCAATGGCCCGGACGCCGTGGTCGATGCGCTGGATCTTCAGCAGGTCGAGGGCTTCCCAGATGTACTCGGGCGGACCTTCCTCGCCGGCGTGGGCGACGGTCAGGAAGCCTTCACCCCGGGCGCGATCGAAGACCCGCTGGAATTTGCTCGGTGGGTGACCCATTTCCGAACTGTCCAGGCCCACCGCGACGAAGGCATCGCGGTACGGCAGGGCCTGGTCGAGGGTTTTCTGTGCTTCGTCTTCGCTAAGATGGCGCAGGAAGCTGAGGATCAGGCCACTGTCGACGCCCAATTGCTGGCGGCCATCCTGGAGCGCCTGGGTAATGCCGTTGAGCACCACTTCAAACGCAATGCCCCGATCAGTGTGGGTCTGCGGGTCGAAGAACGGCTCGGTGTGGATAACATTCTGCGCCTTGCAGCGTTGCAGGTAGGCCCAGGTCAGGTCGTAGAAATCCTGCTCGGTGCGCAGCACATCCGCACCTTGATAATAGAGGTCGAGAAACTCTTGCAGGTTGTTGAAGGCATAAGCCTTGCGCAGGGTGTCTACATCATTCCACGGCAGGACGATGCGGTTTCGTTCGGCCAGGGCGAAGAGCAGTTCTGGCTCCAGAGAGCCCTCCAGGTGCAGGTGCAATTCTGCTTTGGGCAGGGCGTTCAGCCAGTCGTACATTGATTCTGGAGCTTTGCTAACTGTTAAATCTGTTTTATCTCTCATAAATCAGGTATTTACCGAATCTAATTTTTTTGGCTTGTTTCGTGTGGTACGTGTGAACAAATTACCATAGGTCTAGACGACGCTCGTGGGGAATTGCATTCCACTTGACCACCCGTTTGCATTGCCATTGACCAGTCATTTGCATTCGACGTGACCAGGCGTTTGCACGAGGCTTGACCGGCGCACTGCATGCCCTCGACCGGCTGGAGTCGACCCAATGCAGCCTTCGCAACGGGAGGGAGCAGTCGGCCACGCTCTCCATTCCGCTTACGATGCACGGTTTCGCACATGACAGATTCAACCGTGCGAGTTCGGTGCCTACGGTGCTTGACCCTCGGTAACAATCCAAACGTATATTCGGTGCAATTGCTATCCGCAAGATGATCACGCTAGGCTGGAACCAGACATCGAGACTCAGAGGGATATGTATGCAAGGGAAAGTCGGTCTCATCGTAAGCGTCCAGCCAACACACCTTCCGAACTCCAGCATTAAGGGCGATGGTGTCCGCGTATTTTGATCTGACCCCGAAATGTTGGACGCCTTCTATGCCCGCCGTGCTTGAGTCCTGTATTCCACAGGGCTCAGGCCACTTAGCTTCAGCCTGATTCGCGAATGATCGTAGTAGTGTATGTAGCCCTCTATACCTGCTTCAAGCTCATCGAGACTGTTGAATTTGTTCAGGTAAAAGAACTCGGATTTCAACGTGCCAAAAAAGCTTCCCATAGCCGCATTGTCATAGCAATTTCCTTTGCGGGACATGCTTGGCTTTACCGCACGCTCGTTCAGCACGCGGCGGTAGATAGGCATCCGGTACTGCCATCCCTGGTCGGAATGCAAGATTGGTTTATCGCGTGGCCGCAGCCTCTCAAAAGCTTGCCGTAGCATCGCACCAACCATGTCGAACAGCGGGCGCCTCGCGGTCTTGAAGGCGATTATTTCGCCGTTATAGAGGTCAAGGATCGGCGAGAGATAAAGCTTCTGCCCCCCGACCCGAAACTCCGTCACATCGGTTACCCATTTCTGGTTCGGTCGTTTGGCATCGAACTTCCGTTTCAGCAGGTTCGGCGCTACCTGACCCTCTTCGCCTCTGTAGGCCCGGTATTTCTTTATGCGTACACGGCTTTTCAACTGAAGCTCGCCCATGAGGCGCTGAACAGTCTTGTGGTTCACGGGGTGGCCAGCTCGCCGAACGGCAGCAGTGATACGGCGATAGCCATATCGGCCCTTGTGCTCGTCGAAAATTGAGCAAATTCTGGACTTCAGCACCGCGTATTTATCAACGGATTGCTGCACCTTTTGTTGATAGTAAAAAGTGCTACGGGCCAGGCCAGCCAATTTCAGAAGGCCTTCCAGAGGGTGCTCCTGCCTCAGTTCAATCACGATTTGCGCTTTTTCCGCTGCGCTGCTCGTTCCTTCGCTTGAACCAAGGCATCGAGCTTTTTTAAATAAGCAATTTCCATCCGCAACTGGCTCAATTCGGCCAGCAAATCATCACGCGTACGAGCTTCATCGTCCGAAGATTCAAGCTGAATGGACGGGATGGGATTTGTCATTTTCTTGCAACGTCCGCTTCCTGGCTGCCGGGACAAGGCCTCCAAACCGCTTTCATCATACCTGCGCTCCCATTCGCCAATGATGTCGGATTTCCGGATATCAAACAGCGCAGCGACTTGGCGATAGGACAGCTCTTCCTCTCGCATGCGCTGCAATACTGTCAGCTTGAACTCAGGGCTGTAGTTCTTCTTTCTCTTACTTTTGAGCCCTGCGGCACCAAGTGCCTGATAGGCCGCAATCCACTTTCGAAGCGAAGAAGAATTGACCCCGTGACGATGCGCGACCTCTCTGTGACCTGCGCTCCCCGAACAGTAATCTTCAACAACCGACAATTTTGCCTGCTCTGTGTACTTTTTCATGACCCCCCTCAATGTTGATGTCCAACATTTCGGGGTCAGACCAGTCTTCGGGCTTTTGAAAAAGCGATCAGCGCATGTCCGGATGTGGTTAAGTTTCACACCGTCACCGGGACTATTGAGTATCTTCTGCGTGTTGAACTGGCGGACATGAAGGCTTACAAGACATTCCACAATGATGTCTTGGGTACGCAGCCGCATGTTTCTTCAATTACGAGCTACATCGTAATGGACACGCCAAAGAATGACCGTGCCTAAGCTTAGAGTCCGCGGACGGCCACACGTAGAGCACCGGTCTTGATGCAGAGTTCGAAAGGTGGGTTGCCCGGACGCTTACGTCTCATCGACGTATTCCGTCAGCCTTATGAGGTTTGGACCAGGCGCCAAAACAGTCACCAAGAGGCCTTAGACCTTGTTCTTCATCACGGAGTGCATCCCAGCCAAGCTTCGGAGGTGAACGACAAGCGTATCGCTGTGGTCGCCACAGCTGTTGAAGCTGCTGCTCGACTGCTGGAAGAGCGTGTTGACAACGGTCTCGAGCGTCACGTTGAGGCCGCGTTCGGCTCAAGTGCTGAATATCAAACGCTGCGGAACATGATGTCAGCGGTCGAGCCTACGGCGCTTAGCGCCTACCAAGGTTCATTCACTGAGCAAGACTGGATTTCGGCCGACGCCGCGATCAAGTCTAATGGTGTAGAAATGGCTGAAGGGCAGTTTTTGTTCGATTCTGTTGAAAAAGTCGATTTTTCAGGAAACGTGATGCTGAGCTTGGCCTCATCAAAGAACCTACTCACCACTGTTAAATGGCCTTTCGGTACTTCGTTGACCGTTGCAGCTGTGTCAATGGGTTGATTTGAGGGCTTTTGTTGATTCCAGGCGTACCTAGCCCGTGGTTGGTGGTCCTTGAGATGTCAGTTTGGCCAGCCGTCGCGGGTTCTGTACTGCGGCGGCCAGCGTGAATTCATCCTTTGCGCCACCCATCCCTCGTAGCCGCAGGCGATCCAGTTTCAGAATGCGCTTGAGGTGGGCAAACAACATTTCGACCTTTTTACGTTCGTGGCGAGAGCGCTGATATGCCGGCGTTGCTGCAATGCGCCGAGCCACATCCCGAGCCGCTTCATGGACGCTGCGAGCGATCTTTCGGAACGCAGTTTTCGGGCAGCACTTGGCTTTCATCGGACACGCAGCGCAGTCGGTCTGCCGGGATCGGTAGATGATAGTGTTGGCTCTGGTGATGTGTGAACGCTCATTCTTGAAGGCTCGCCATTCGCTGCGCAATGGGTTGCCAGCCGGGCAGCGGTATTCCTCAGCCTCTTCATTCCAGTGGAAATCGTTGCTCGAAAAACTGTCGTTCTTACGCTCGGTTTTGTCCCACACCGGCACATGCGGTTCGATGTTTTTTTCCTCCACCATCCAAGCCAGCATCGGCGCGGTACCGTAAGCGGTGTCGCCAATGAGGCGCTCCGGCTTGATGTCGAACTGCGCTTCGGCCCGATCAATCATCGTCTTGGTGCTCTCGACTTCTGCGGTTCGATGAGCCGGTGTGGGTTCCACATCCATGATCACGCCGTGCTCGGTATCGATCAGATAATTCGTGGAGTAAGCGTAGAAAGCTGGGCCGCCTGGCGCAGCGGTCCAGCGGGCTTGAGGATCCGTCAGCGACAGGCGCTTTGGTAGCGTTTCGGCCAAAGCCTCTTCATCGAGGCCTTCAAGGTACTCACGCACGGCGCGAGTGCTCAGGGCCGGGTCGCTCCAGTTGACCGGCTCATCACCCGGTACGCCGCGCTGCCGACTCGCATCCGCTTTGATGATGCTGACGTCCACGGCAAAGCCTTCGCCCTTGACCAGACCGGCGTCCATGCAGCGACGCAGCACTTCATTGAACAACCAGCGAAACAGATCACTGTCTCGAAAACGGCCGTGTCGATTTTTCGAAAAGGTTGAGTGGTTGGTGACTTCATCTTCAAGGCTCAACCGGCAGAACCAGCGATACGCTAGGTTCAAATGGGCCTCTTCGCACAACCGCCGCTCGGAGCGGATGCCATAGCAGTAGCCGACGATCAACATGCGGATCATCAGTTCGGGATCAATCGATGAACTCCCGATTGGGCTATAGAAATCGGCGAGGTAATGGCGCAGGTCGCTCAGATCAAGACACCGATCAATGCTGCGCAGAAGGTGATTGGCTGGAATGTGATCTTCAAGGTTGAACGAGTAAAACAGTCGATCCTGCCCACTCGATAACTGTCCCATCATGCTATGTGATCCCCCACCGACCAATGAAGAGATTTTGCCGGAGGCCAGTCAGGGGAGCTACTTTTTCAACAGAATCGGCCCAAAGCGGACATGTGCTCATCGCGGTTTCTGCCTGAGGCATACCCATACCAGCTTAAGTCTCAGTAAGCGGCCGTTTAAGCAGGGCTGGTTTCAAGGGGCTATGGATTGGCGTCACAGCTAACGGGTAACCGACGGTCAAACCATATAAAAACTACCCGACCCTAATTCAGCCACCCTGCATCGCCTGGAGCACCATCGCACTGTCGACATACTGTTCCATGCTGACAATCTTGCCGTCCTCAAGGCGATATAGGTGCGCGAAGGTGGCGCTCATGACTTTGCCGGTGGCCCGGTAGGTACCAGAATACAAACCAAAGGCCGCGACACGGTCGCCATCGGCGAGGTAGGTGTGAACCGTGGCGCGGTACTCCAGCCATTCGCTCGATAATCGGCTAAACACATTGGCGACAATTTCGTCCGGCCCGGTATAAGTGCCCGCGTACGGAAAGCCCGCTGCCTCGGTCCAAGTGGCCGTCGGTGCCAAGGTAGCAAGCAGGTGCTTGCCATTGTCCTCAGAGCTGCCTTCATAGGTTGCGCGAATAATCTCCAGATTGTTCATACTGTTACCCCCATTGCATTTCGCCTTTGGCAACTTTGGCACCGATTTGCAAGGCAACGCCCATGCCGGCATCCGGGTAGAGCGCAGTCATTGCGGCGATCAGTGCAGCGCTGTCCGCTGCTTTGCCCAGCTCCTCCTCAAACGCCAGGAGATAATCGCGGGTGTAGCGGATGGCCGAGGCGTCGGTCACCGTGGCAGGTTTCATGTGGCCGGGTACGACCACGGCCGCATTACGGGTGAGGATGGAATCCAGGTTACGGATCCAGGCTGCACGGCCTTCCGCGCCAGCGGTGTCGGCGGTCCAGACATGCACATCGGCGAACACCAGTACGCCACCGACAATGGCCTTCAGCGACGGCACCCACAGGTAGCGACGGTTGGCCAGGTATTTGGCGTCGACGATCTCGATGGCATGTTCTTCCAGTGTGAGTGTCGAGCCGTCGAATGCCTCAGGCATGACGATGTCTGCCAGGGTCTGCGGCCCGTTCTCTTTCAATTGCGGGCCCCAGGTTGCCAGTTTCTTGGCTACGTTGCCTTGGATGGCGGTCAAGGTAGCAGGCGCAGCAATTACCCGTGCGTCGGGGAACGCGGCTTTGATCGGGCCCAGGCCGAAGTAGTAGTCGGGGTCGCTCTGGCTGATGTAGATGGTGGTTAGCTGTTTGCCGCTGCCCTTGATGGCTTGCGCAATGGCTTGGCCGCCGGACAGGGTAAAGCCAGCATCGATCAGCACGGCCTCACGGGCTCCCGAGAGTAGTACTGGCGCGCGGAAGAAACCGTTCTCGCCTGCGGGGAAATGCCGCCAGCTCAGCCCGGTGCCGTTAGCCCAAGCGCCTTTGCTTAGAACTGTGGCTGCGGCACCGAGAGTGGCGGCAGCTTTGATGACAGTGCGACGTGTGGTCATGGAGTTTCTCCTGCTGCGCTGACAGCGCAATTGACAATGGGGTGGACGGTTTCAGGCTGCTGCGAGCTGCTCGATAAGCGCCGCTGGGTTGGCAAACAAGGCGCTGCTATTCAGCACGGAGCGCTGCCCGGCGGATTCGAGAAGCAGAGTAGGAACGCCGCGGGCAGCAAAGGCCTGAAGCAACTCCTGCGCTTGTCTTGTGCGCGCCTTATTGAGGCTGACAAGCGCCGGCTCTGGATGGGCCAGCAGTGCAGCGGCTTCGCTCAGGCCGAGCGCACGCAGAATTTCAACGAGTGAAACTGCTGAGGTGACATCGCGGCCGTCCACGTAGCGCGCCAACTGGATCGCCTTGAGCGCGTCGTACTCCCGAGCCGGGGCTGTCGCAGCCACGGCACTAAGCGCCAGGGTGGCCGGGCCGCTGTCGAAGCGTTGCTGACGATCAGCCAGCACCAACTGCCGATACGCCTCACTGAAATCCTGTCCTGTCTGTGTGGCGATACGCTGGTCGTTGAACCAGGCGAAGTTGGCGAAATCAGTGTCCATCGCGCGGGCGCCTTGGCCGGTAAACAAGCCCGTCGGTAGCAGTTCGAGGGTCAGGCCGGCCACGCCTTGCAACTTGGCAAGCGCTGGCATGGCGCCGTAGCACCAGCCACACAGTGGGTCGTACAAATACTGCAGGGCTTTGCTCATGGGGATGCCTCCGTTTCTTGAGGCTTAGCTTAGGCGCTGCCAATTGACTATTAAATACACACGCGATATATGTAGAGTATGCTAAAGACATACAATCAAGGCGAAACAGGCTTGGGCGCTTTCAGCAACCTGCGGCGCCTCACCTACTTCGCAACCGTGGTGGAAACCGGCTCCTTCACGGCGGCGGCCGAGCGCCTGGGTATTACCAAAGCTGTGGTCAGCCAGCAGGTGGCGCGGCTAGAGCGGGAGTTCAAAACCTCTCTTTTGGTGCGCACCACACGTAGCGTGCGTACTACGGAGGTGGGCCAGGCGTTTTATCTGCGTTGCGCGCGGATCTTGCGTGAGGCGGAGGAGGCGTTCGACGAGCTGGGCGATGCGTCTCAGGAACCGACGGGCACTTTACGCATCACCGCTCCGTTTGATTATGGCGTCGGTGTCGTGGTTCCGGCGATTGCCGCGTTTACCCAGCGTTACCCGGGGTGCAAGGTCGATGCGACGTTCAGTGATCAGACGCTGGACATGATGTCGGGTAATATCGAACTCGCCATTCGCGTAGGCTGGTTGGCGGAGACCGGCCAGCAAGCGCGTAAGATCGGCGCCTTCCAGCAACTGCTGGTTGCCGCGCCGAGTCTGGCAGCCCAGGTGGCAGGCTTCGCGCAACCACAGGAAATCGGCAAACTGCCGTTCGTGGCCAATACGGCTTTGCGCGAGCACCTGCGCTGGACTTTTTCACGCGGCGAACACGAGCGGCAGACTGTCACCTTGCAGGCCTCGATCTTTCTCGATGCCACACTCGCTGTACGTGAAGCCGTGTGCCAAGGTGCGGGTTTGTCGGTGCTGCCGGACTACGTGATTGCCGACGACCTTGCTAATGGTCGCCTGATCCAGGTGCTGCCGCAGTGGCGCCTGCCTAGCGGTGGTATCCATGCAGTGTTCCCGGCGGCGCGTTTTCGCCCAGCGAAGGTTCGTGCCTTCGTCGAGATGTTGGCGAGCAGTGAGCAACAGCGTCAGGCAGGCGATCGCTGAGTGCAGCCGTCTATTCTCTGAGGGCTGCTGCACCAGGCAGACAACCCCCACGTGAGCCGGCGCTCAACGCTACGCTTAGATCTTGATGAAGTTCTGTGCGGCCAGCGAACCGAAGGGCAGTGAAGCCAGCGGCCCACCGATATCCAACGAGCCCAGGTCTACCGGGTAGAAACCGGCGTCTTCAATGATCTGACGCACGTCTGCTTTTGCTGCAGCATCATCGCCCGAGTAGAACAGCACGCGTTTGCCGCCCGCGACTTCTGGCTCTGGCAGGACATTAACGTCGAGGTGGTTGAACGCTTTGACCACCCGCGCGCCTGGGACGAATTGGCTGAACAGCTCGCTGGAGTGTTTGCCGCCCAGATCGACTGCTTTGATACCGTAAGCTGCGAGCGGATTGCTCGGGTCGTTGGCATCGGGCGAATCCGGGTCGAGAAACTCGACGGGGTTGGTGCCGTCAACCACGATACGGCCATTCCACGCTGGCAAGCTGCTCATTACTGCTTCTGCATCGTTCCAGCGTACAGCGGCAAAAACAATATCTGCGCGTGCGGCATCTTCGACCGTGCCCGCTTTGATGGTGGGACCGAGTTCTGCAACCAGTGCGGCCAATGATGCAGGCCCGCGGCTGTTGGAGAGGGTGGCGGAAATGCCTTTTTTGGCGAGCGCCCGTGCGATGTTGGAGCCGAGGGCGCCGGAACCGATAATGCCAATACTCATGGTGTTCTCCTGATAACGAAGGTTCGGAAAATTGAGCGCTGCCAGCGTCCTGAAGGCTAAGCAGCGCTTTGTCAGGCATTGCCTGGGTTGGCCCTACCTATGGCGTTGTCGTATGTGCTGCGCGATCCAAAATGGTCAGGCATTAAGTGCGCTGATCTGTTGCTCGGCGGCAGCGATTGCGGTGGCGCGTTGCTCAGCGCCTAGGGCAATACCCTCGGCAACAATGACCTGCGGGTCATGGATACCGATAAAGCTGAGCACGCTGCGCAGGTAGGTTTCACCGTGCTCCATCGCTGCGATGGGCGATTCCGGCCCGTAGTGGCCACCACGGGCAACCGCAAGAATGACCCGCTTGCCGCCAGCAAGCCCCTCCAACTGCCCTTCGGCTGTGTAGCGGAAGGTTTGTCCGGCAACCAAGACGCGATCGATCCAGGCCTTAAGCTGGCTAGGAACCGTGAAGTTGTAGAAAGCAACACCAATCACCACGATGTCGGCAGCAAGAAACTCTTGAAGTACGGCGGCGCCGGTTGTGAGGTCGTCCTGCATCTCTGTTGTCTGTTCGCTCCCTGGGTTCTGCAGCGCGCCAAGATAGGCGCCGGACAGGTGGGCGATGGGCGCGGCCGAGAGGTCGCGGTAGGTCACCACTGCATCCTGTGTTTCCACCTGCAGTTTTATGACCACTTGTGCAGACAGCGTGCGGCTGACCGAATGGGCCCCGAGGATGCTCGAGTCGATGTGAAGAATGTGCATGGTTAACTCCTGGCAAGTGGTTGCGTTCGTATGCTTGATCCTTGCGCCGCCGCGCGTCAGGGCCGATAAACCTTGCGCTGCAGGACTGTACCGATGCGCTGAATTTCCGCCTCGCCTTGGGCAAGGGCTTCCTTGTTGGTGTGAACTGAGTAGTAACCGGTCACCAGCTCATGCGGGTGCTTAACGGCCGAGCCCAAGACAAAGGTCGTCTTGCCCAGAGCAGCAAAACTGATGGATTGATCCGACTCCTCAAACACAGCCAGCTCGCCAGAGCGAATCGTGCTGTCGGTCTTGAGCTGACCCTCACTGACAGCCACCCAGGCTACGTCGTGACCGGCTGGCGGCGTGTAGCGCCACCGCTCGCCATCCTTCAAGGTGATGGCCAGGTAGGTCATGTCGGCGGGTGCCGGGATAGCGCTTTTGGCATTACCGTAGTGACCGAGCAACACCCGCACAGGGCCTTCCTGGGGAACCTGCTCAGGGGCGAGGTAGTGGCTTTCAGCAGGTGCATTTTCCAGCGCGGGGGGTAAGGCGACCCACAACTGGAATCCTCGCATGGCGCCCTCGCCGACCGGGGTGCCCGAATGCCAAATGCCGTTACCTGCGCGCATCCACTCCACGCCGCCGGCGGGTAGTACGCCCTTTTTGCCGGTGGTGTCTTCATAGATCACTTCGCCTGCTTCCATGAAGGTCAGGGTGGCGATACCAGAGTGCGGGTGCATGCCAAAACCTTGAGGTTTGGCGTTTGGCTGTGTACTGAAAATATCGAGAAAGACAAACGGCTTCAGCAACTGACCGACATCACCTGGACTTACCAGGCGAGTGACAGGTCCATGCGCGCGGCCGTGGGTACGATGGACGATGGCGCGGGCTTTCTCGTAGGCACGCTCTATGGTGTAGCCGAGCTCATGATCCTGATAGCTGTGGGTATTCATATTCATGGAATCGCATCTCCTCGTGACATGGGTGGGAGAGCGTCGGCCCTCGATGTCGCAAGAATATGGCTACCCCATCCACTTGATAAGATGGCTAAGTCTGATTGCACTCATCCATTTATGTGAGTAATTGAGGTGTGCATTATCGCTTGATGCGCGCGCGCATAATCTTCCAAGGGGGCTATTTCTTTCGAGCGAGTGTCTATATCGCTTTGCAAGGGGCAGTTCGATGCCAAGCAGAGTTGCGCTGGGCCTCCACGCAGACCCGCGCGCAGTACAACGAGCCCTCAGTCGGACTACGAGGGCTCGGCCGGGAAGGCTTCTGCCTTGAGTTTATCCATCACTAGCCCGATAAAGGCCGAGACCGCCAATGGCAAATGCCGACGGCTTGGGTAGAGCACATGCAAGCCGTGACTTGTGCGGTGGTATTGTGGCAGCACTGGCACGAGCCGGCCGGTCTTAAGGTCGACACTGGTGAGCGCGGGTGGAAGCAACGCGATACCTAGGCCTGCCAAGGTGGCTTTACGCAAGGCTTGCGCCGTGTTGGCGGTAAACCGAGTGGGAATTTGTATGTCCTCTTCGGTACCGCTCGGCCCGACAAGACGCCAGGTCGTGAAACCACTGGGATTGCCGAAGTTAACACTGTAATGGTCGAGCAGATCTGCAAGTGCGCCAGGGTTTCCGTGTGTCGCGATATAGGCTGGGCTGGCCACCAACCCTTCGCGGCTGGCATGGATGAGCTGCCTACCAACATAGCCCGAGTCAGGTAGCGGGCCTCCGCGAAACGCGACATCAATGCGGTCGGCGATCAGATCGGCACGGCCATCACTGAGCACGAAATCAAGCTGAACCCGTGGGTGGGCGCTCAGGAAGCCGCCGATCCACTCCATCGGGAAAAAGTCGAAAAAGTCAGCCATAGCCGCAATACGCACGCGCCCGGTGGGTTCTTGACTACCAGTGATGAGCTCCTGACCTGCACCCAACAGCCCGTCAATTGGACCCACGCTGCGGTCGTGAAAAGCTTGACCTGCGTGGGTGAGCGTCAGCTTGCGAGTCGAGCGCTGCAGCAAGCGTGTGTCGAGGTGGGCCTCGAGCATTTGAATGCGTCGGCTCAAGGAGTTGGGCGGCATGCCCAACTGCCGTGCGGCTTCGGCAAAGCTGCCGCTGCGAACCACTTGCACGAATAAAGCAACGTCGTTCAGGTCGAGCATCTAAACGCGACTCTCTATAAAGCGATCAGGAACACCCGTTTTGCCAACCCGACATCGGGTGCCAGCAGGATGGACATAGATTGAGTTAAACAGACGTATCACGCTACTGCCTTCCAGCGAGGCTGCCTGTTTTTCTTACTCGCGCCTAGTGTGCGGATGGTGTTTTCGCGTTGCAGTACTAAACACAGCACATTCGCAGCTTGGCTTTTTTGAGCCGGGCAGCGCGGTGTTGTTCCCGGCGCTAAAGCATCGACCTGTGACGAAAATTCAAAGCAGGTGTGATTTTCTAGCTATATCGGATGGATATTTATCAGTCGTAGTCTCAAGCGCGATGGCTCGGGACGCTTTCCCTCGCCACTGGTAGTCCGATGCTCGCCCTGCACGATCACTCGGAACAATAAAAATAAAATTATCCGGAGACTCCACTATGGGACTCGCGCAAGAAAAAGCCGGTGTCATGCCGTCGTTGAAAAAAGTTTCCAAGGGCGCGGGCGCCGCTTCTTGGGGCGCGATGATTTTGCTCTGGCTGGTGTATGCCATGGACGCGAACTCTCGCCAGATGTTCTTTATGGTGTTGCCCTCGATTACCAGTGAGTTCAAGACCAGTCCTGAGTTGACGGGGTTGTTGGCCGCCATCATCACGGTCGCCACGTCCCTGATCGCCGTGCCGTGCATGATCTGGGCGGACAAGGGCGGGCAGGGCTGGATGCGCAAGTATCGTCACCTGCCCATCGTTATTGCCTACACGCTGTTCACCTTCCTGACGGGCCTGAACATCCTCACCGCCTCGCTGGGCATGCTGGTGGCCTTGCAGATTATTTCCCACGCATTTGGTGGTGCCGGGGAGGCCATCGAGGTCACCTCGGTGTCCGAGTGGTGGTCCAAAGAGCGCCGTGGTTTTGCCCTGGGCCTGCACCACACCGGGTATCCGTGGGGCACGCTGATTGGCGGCTTGGCGATCAGTGCGCTGCTTAACGCTTACGGCCCGGAGAACTGGCGCCTGGCGTTTCTGCTGTTCCCGGTGCCGATGATCATCGTTTTCTCGATCTACTGGTGGTTCTGCACCAAGAAGCGCTATGACGCCTTCGTCAAGCATGTGCGTGAGACGGGCGAAACCCTGCCGGCGCTGAGCGCGGCGCAAGGCACGGTGGTGGCCCCCGAGGGCGCGTTCCGCTCCGCCATCCGCAACCCGAACATCAGCAACATTGCCCTGGTGTCGATGTTGGCCATCGTCGGTTATTTCGGCATCAGCTTCTGGTTGCCGCAGTACCTGGCGTTTGTCGCCCGCTACAACTTTGCCGAGGCCGCGGCGTATTCGGTGCTGTTCACCATCACCGGTGGTATTGGCCAGATTGCCTGGGGTTGGATCTCGGACCGGGTGGGCCGCAAGTTGTGCCTGATCCTGGTGTTCGCCTGGCTGGCCGTTGGTATCTACCTGTTCAAGTTCTCCTCGGTCAGCCTGACCTGGCTGATCTGCATCCAGCTGTTCGCCGGCTTTGCCATGAACGCGCCTTACACGCTGCTGTATGCGATCGCCTTTGACTCGGCCAAGCCAGGCTCTTCCGGTATCGCCGGCTCGATCGTCAACGTGGGCATTTACGCCGGTGGCTTCGGCCCGCTGGTGATCGGCTTGTTTATCGGTGCCGGTGGCGGTTTCGACCAGGCGGCAGGCTACAACTATGCGCTGTATTTCATCTCCGGGCTGATGGTGATAGCCGCGTTGATCACCGCGTTCTTCACGCGGGAAACCACCGGCTGGTTCCTCCAGCATGACCGGGCGCTGGTCTCCAAAGCGTCCTGCAACATGGACAACTAAGGCCTTAGGCAACACCTGAAATCTATAAGAAGTCCCTCTGGGGTCAATAACATCAGGAGATTCAACATGCAGCAATTAGCCGCTACAAAGGGTAAGAATATTCAGGTTAACGGCACTACATTGTGGGTTGCGGACACCGGTGAGGCAGAGTTGCCGGTGGTGCTGTGTCTGCATTCGTGCTTTCTCGACGGCACGATGTTCGACGGGCTGGTACAGGCTGCGGCTGGCAAGTTTCGGGTAGTGCGCCCCGATTTCAGGGGCCAGGGCAAAAGCGCCCTGCACGATGTCGACATCATCACCATGGATGAATGCGCTGACGACATGCTGGCGCTGATCGAAGCCATGCAGCTTAAAGACATCAACGTTATGGCCCAGTCCATGGGCGGTGATGTGGCCTTCCGGCTGATCGCCCAGCGGCAGGCGTTGTTTCGCTCGCTGGTGGTGGCGGGGTCGTCGGCCTGTGGCGAGCCGCCGGAGCAGGGCGCACGCTTTGCACAGTGGGTGGTGGATGCCGGCGAACAGGGATTCACCGGTGAGATTCTCGACATGACCATGGAGGTGATGTTCGGCAAGACCACGCGCAATAACCCCGATAAACAGGCGCTGATGGCCTACTGGCGTGAGCGCATCGCCGCGCTGCCCAAGACCTTGCGCCCAGCGATGAAAGGCGTGATGCACCGCGAAACCTCAGTGCCATTGCTGCCGTCAATCAGGATTCCGGTGCTGATCATCAACGGCGAGGAAGACATGCCACGGCCACCCGCCTGGTCCGATGAGATGAAGCGCGAACTGCCCAATGCCAAGCTCATGCGCCTGAGCAAGATAGGGCACAGCCCGACCCTGGAGGCGCCAGAACAGGTGCTGCCGGCGATCATCGCCTTCTATTCCAACCCCAGCGTGTGAGACGAGTGTTCGCTGCGGCGTAGTTATACAAAATACCAATAGATGAGTTCATGACATGACAGATTCCAGACATTCCGGGCGCGTCGTGCTGGTCACCGGTGCTGGTGGCGGTATCGGTGCGGCTATCGCTGAACAGTATTGCCGGGAAGGCGCAGCGGTGGCCTTGGTGGACGCCGATGCGGTCAAGGTCGAGGCGCAGGCCGCGCAGTTGCGCGAGGCCGGTTTCAAGGTGAGCTGGGCGCATGCCGATGTGGCCGATTACGCCGGTTGTGCCCAGGCCTGCGAGCGGCTGCGCCAGGCGCTGGGGCCTATCGACACCCTGATCAATAACGCCGGCATCTCGCCCAAGCACAACGGCGCCCCGGCGCCAATCTGGCAGATGACGCCGGACGAGTGGCAGCGTGTTGTCGCGATCAATCTCAACGGTTCGTTCAACCTGGTACGCATTCTGACGCCGTCCATGGTGGAGCGGCGCTTCGGTCGTATCGTCAATATGTCATCGGTGGCCGGCAGTGCGTTTCTGCCGCTGGTGGCGGCCCATTACAGTGCGACCAAGGCGGCGATTATCGGCTTTACCCGCCACCTTGCCGGCGAGTTGGGGCCGTTTGGCATTACCGCCAACGCCCTGGCGCCGGGGCGGATCGAGACGCCGCTACTCAAGACAGTGTCGGCAGAGGCGAATCAGGCGGTGGTCGATGACACGCCACTGCGTCGGCTCGGCACCCCGCTGGAAGTGGCCCGTGCGGCCTGCTTTCTGACGTCGAGCGAAAGCGAATTTATTACCGGCCAGGTCGTCGATGTGGCGGGCGGCTGGTTGATGCGCTGAGTGGTCAAGGCGTAGTCGTGCGCCGGTTACGCAATGTGCAGGAAGGTGTGAGTCATGGTTAAGACAATGGGATTTCCGGGCCGCTACGAGCAGGGCCCCGGAGCATTGCAAGAGTTGGGCAGGGTGCTGTCTGATATGGGTCGGTCGCGGCCCATGGTGTTGTGCGATGAGTTTGTGGCCGAGCATTTGTGGCCTGATGTCGCCCGTGCGCTGCAGGCATACGGCGTCGAGGCCACGCCCATCGTGTTCCCCGGTGAGTGCACGCGGGCGGCGATTGCGCAGTTGTCCGAGCAGGCGCAACCACTGGCGCCGGACACCGTCGTGGCGCTGGGCGGCGGCAAGACCATCGACACCGCCAAGGGCCTGTCGGTCAATCTTGGGATGCCGATTATTGTCTGCCCCACCATCGCCTCAAGCGATGCGCCCACCAGCCGGCTGATTGTGCTGTATGACGAGAGCCACAAGGTTGTAGGGGTGGAGTACCTGAAGATGAACCCTTCGGCGGTCATCGTCGACACCCAGGTGATCGCCCAGGCGCCGGCGCGTTTCTTCGCCGCTGGCATTGGCGATGCCATCAGCAAGAAGTTCGAGGCCCACCAGTGCCACGCGGCGGGTGGCAACAACTCCTTCGGCACGCCGGCCCTGCACACCGCGCTGATGCTGACCGACATGGTCTTCGACACCCTCATGCAATACGGCGTTGCCGCCTACCAGGCGGTGTGCCGTAACGAGGTCAATGACGATGTCGAGCGGGTGGTGGAAGGCACGGTGCTGATCAGTGGGGTGGGCTTTGAAAGTGGCGGCCTGTCGCTGTCCCACGCGCTGGTCCGCGGCCTGACCTCGATCCCGACCATGGCTGCGATGCTGCATGGCGAGCTGGTTGCGTTCGGCACCATGGTGCAGATGGCTGTCGAGGAGCGGCCAATCGCGGAAATCAGCCGGGTCGCGCACCTGCTGCAGGCCGTGAAGCTGCCCGTCACCCTCGCCGAGCTGGGCCAGACCCAGCCGCTGAGCGCCGCCGAACTCGACACCTTGGTCGGCGCAACCTTGTCGGCCACCTATGCCAAGAACATGCAACCGGCATTGACCTACGAGCGCCTGGTCCGTGGCTTGGCGGCCGCCGACCAGCTCGGTGCCGGGCTCAAGAGTACCAAGCCTGCCGCTGTGTGATGCGGCATTAACCGCCAGCCTGGGTGCTGCTAATAACGACAAGAGTGAGATCAATAAAATGACCGAGAAAACCGTTCCCCACGTCCACGACCTGCTCAAAGATTCCCCGAAGAACTGGGGCAAATGGGGCCCCGATGATGAGGTGGGCGCGCTCAATTACCTGACGGGTGTTGAGGTGCTGCAGGGCATTGCCGAGGTTAAGCAAGGCAAAACCTTCACCTTGCAGGTGCGTATCGGAGACCCCAAAGGCGACCCGGTTTGGCCGGGTCGCTCCCAGGCCCGACGCATGAACATCATGGACCGTGGCCACTACAACTGCGGCAAAGGCCCGCACTTTCCCGGCTCTTATGAATACGCCGATGACGTGATGTTTTTTCACCTGCAAGGCTCGACGCAGTACGACGCCTTGGGCCATGTCTGGTATGACGATCAGATCTGGAACGGCTATAACGCCGACACCACCATCGGCTCCCTGGCCAAGGCTAGCGTGGCACCGATTGGCGAACGCGGTGTGGTGGGGCGCGGCATTCTTATCGACATGGCGCGTTACCGCGGCAAGGACGTGCTTGATCCCGGTGAAACCTTCACCCACATGGATCTGATGAATGCAGCTGAGGCCCAGGGTGTGGCCATCAACAAGCGCGATATTTTGATCATCCGCACCGGCTGGATCGGCTCCTTCTACCACCGCGATCCTGAGGAGTTCTACAAAGATTTCATCGAGCCGGGGCTGACCTACAGTCCTGAACTAGTCAAATGGTTCCACGAGATGGAAATCCCCAACATCGTGACAGACACCATCGCCAATGAAGTGACTGTGGACCCCGTCTCGGGCGTGGCCTTGCCACTGCACAATGCACTGATGCGTAACCTGGGCATCACGCTCACCGAGATCGCGTTGCTAGACCCGCTGGCCGATGATTGCGCCGCTGATAATCAGTGGACCTTCCTCTACACCGCAGCGCCCCTGAAAGTGGTCGGCGGGACTGGTGCACCGGTCAACCCTATCGTCATCAAATAACTCTGCTTTCAGTGGGGCTCTAGAGCCCCGAGCTTTAGCTCGCCTGTAGAAAGTACTCCTAGGGTCTAGCTGATCCTGTGAGTTGAGTTTTTTATCGATGCCTTGTTTCTTCTGTGCCCTGACGTCATAGGTGGTGTGCCCTTGGCGCTATTTTCACCGCCAGATCACTGCCATAACCTCGGAATCAGCCGTGATCGCTATGCAGAACCCGTTCAGCGATTGCGAGAAAACCAACTGAGAGGACTCAACGTGAACACTCCTGTTAAGCCTGATGAACTGGCGATTCCGTACCAATTGCCGCAAGTCCCGTACATGACCCCCGACATGGTTCACCCCGGTGTAATGACTACATGGCTGGAAGATGACAACCTGTGGGTACCGGTAACCAAATCCGTATCCTTCAAGCCCCTTCTGCTCAGTACTACCGGCGGCTACTACATCAATCTGCTGCGCGTGCGCCAGGCCGGTGTGCTGTCGCGTCATCGGCATACCGGTGGTGTCCACGCCATCGTGCTCAAAGGCCGCTGGTATTACCTAGAACACGATTGGGTCGCTGAAGAGGGCTCGTTCGCCTACGAGCCACCGGGCGAAACCCACACGCTGTTTGTGCCCGAAGGCGTCGAAGAAATGATCACCTGGTTCCATGTGCAAGGTGGCTACACTTATGTCGACCCCCAGGGTGTCGCGGTAGGCTATGAGGACGTGTTCACCAAGCTCGAAACCGCTCGTGCCCACTACAAGACCCTGGGCCTGCCGGATGACTACATCGAGCAGTTCATCCGGTAAACCGGACAGCCTGAAAAGAACGCGCTCCGGCGCGTTTTTTTAGCACCCACTTCGGCACCGCGTCGCGACCATTACGCAGGACGATGCATGGACAATTACTCACAATTACTCGCGTTCATCTGGTCCACGGAATGTGGCAGTTTCTCGGCCGCTGCCCGGATGCACAAGATGACGCCATCGGCCGTGAGCAAGCTGATTACCCGCCTGGAGAATCGTCTGCAGGTGCGCTTGTTCCAGCGTGGCTCTCGGGTGCTCACCCTGACCGAAGAAGGCGCGGCCTATCTGCGCAGTGCCAAGGCTGTGGTGGATGCGATGAACGAGGCGGACTCGTTGGCCGAGGCGCTGCCTTCAAGAGTCAGCGGCACGCTGCGATTGCACACCATGACCTCGTTCGCCAAACACCAGATCGTGCCCTGGTTGCCCGAATTTATGGACCTATACCCGGCGCTGGATGTGGAAATACAACTGGGTGCGCAATTCGTCGATCACTTCGAGCAAGGGCTCGACATCGCCATCCACAGCGGCGTATTGCCCAGTTCGTCGCGCATCGCCAAGCGTATCGGCGAGACGCAATGGCTGATCTGCGCATCTCCGCAGTACCTGGCTGAGCATGGCACCCCCACTGTGCCGGCGGATCTGCTGCAGCACCGCTGCTTCAACTTCAGCTTTGTCAGCCCCTGGAACAAGTGGTCGTTCTTGCAGGAAGGGGACGGTGTCTCGGTTCCCATCGCCGCCAGGGCGTCGTTCACCCAGGGCGATTTGCTACGCGATATGGCGCTTTCAGGTGCTGGTATCGTCAAGCTGGCCGACTTCCATATCGGTCTGGACATAAAGGCTGGCGCCCTGGTGCCGTTGCTGGATGCGTTCAGTTCAGGCGTCGTCGAGCCGGTTTACTTGTTGTACTCCGACCGGAAACACCTGAGCCCACGTATTCGAGTGTTCATTGAGTTCTTTCAGGATAAATGGCGGCAGCATCCCTGGAACGTGGAATGAAGCTACACCTAGGCCTGATGAGCACTTGTGGGAATTATTCCGCTACGGCTACCTAAGGGGCACACCCAGGGCCTTGCTATCAAACTACTGCTCAGAAAGAGGATCTGGAGCATCAGGAATGCTTATCTCGGCGCAATCAACCTGAGCGACGGACAAAACCAGTTCTCGCCTCGTCGCTGGCGAAGGAGTGTACCCACCTAGGGGGAGCACTGTTGCTTGAATGCCAAAGGGCGAGCCGCGACAGCCGGAAACTGTCACGGTCGGTCTGCGCTTTAGCGGTTAGCGTCGGCCAAGCCAGCCTCGATGAAGTGCACGGAACTCTCCATTGCCTGCTGACCTTCTGGCAGCATGGTGGCGTAGAAGTGCCAGGCGTGGAACATCGCAGGCCATACTTCCAGGTTCACGCGAACCCGGTTATCAGCCAGGTGAGTTGCAAGGCGCATTGCATCACTCAACATCAGCTCGTTCTCGCCGATCTGCACCAAGATTGGTGGAAGACCGGTGACGTCCGCGAACACAGGTGAGGCCAGAGGATGATTGGCCAATGTGTCGCCTAGGAATGCTCTGGCGAGGATGTCCAAGACAGGCTTGGAGTTCAGAGGATCCAGACCTTCACGGTTGCTCATGGAAGCACCGGTGTGTTCAAGGTTCGCCCATGGTGAGATGGAGGAGCCAACCGCAGGCAATGGAAGCCCTTTCGATTTAGCCGCGACCATGACGCTGACGACCATTGCGCCGCCAGCCGACTCGCCAGAGAACGCAATTTTGTTAGCCGGGATTTTCTGCTCAAGCAACCATTCGTAAGCGCGCAATGTGTCGTCAATTGATGCTGGGAACTTGTGCTCAGGAGCGAGGCGGTAGTCCGGCATGTACACACGAGCACCGAGCATTTTCGCGTAGTTGCCGCCGATACCGTGGTAGCCGTCTGGACGTCCTACGATGTACGCACCACCGTGGATGTACATGACGACTGCGTCTGTTTTGATCTCATCAGGGGTAACCAGTGTGCCCGGTACGCCGCCCATGTCGACTGCTTCGAATTTGACGCCAGCAGGCGCAGGATTTTGCGCGAGCATTTTTGCGTAAGAGTCGCGGATGTCGCTCATTTTTGTAGTGGTATCGATTCCCTTAAGAACGGGTACCAGATCGCTCAGGCTGTTGGCCCAAGTTTGGACGGCTGCTTGTACTTTGGTGTTCATAATGACCTCAATTGATCGTTGGGAGTGGATGAGCTAATTGAGATACTATGCTTAGTATTGGGGAATAGGGTTCCCCATAACAGGTGCTAAGCCGCCCGAACGTTGAGACCACCGAGGCCGTATGGAACTCCATAACCTGAATGATATTGCCGCGTTTGTGAGCTCGGTAAATGCTGGAAGCTTCACTGCGGCGGCAAAACAGCTTGGCCTTACGCGCTCTGCAGTGGGGAAGTCGATAGTCAGGCTCGAGGCTCGTTTACAGGTACGTTTACTGAATCGCACTACGCGCAGTTTAAGCATGACGGATGACGGCCAAGTTCTGTATGAGCGCTGCGTGGGCGTTCTTCAGGATCTGGACGACGTGGAGGATGCCCTTGCGTTTCGTCGTTCGACACCCAGTGGGCGACTGCGGATGAGTCTGCCGGTTGCGCTGGGCAGACTTCATGTCCTTCAGCACATTGAGTGCTGCCTTAAGGATTGGCCCTCCCTGAGCGTGGATATCACCTTTTCTGACAGGCTGGTCGATCTGATCGATGAGGGATTTGATTTGGCCATGCGCATCGGGCCTCCCAAGGAAGATTCTCGGTTGCTCACGCGTACTGTGGCCTACCAGCAAATGATTACCTGCGCTTCTCCCAAGTATCTGGCTGAGCATGATCAGCCCCAAACACCCGAAGATTTGTCCGAGCACCAGTGTTTGCATTTTGTGAGCGGAGGGAGGCTGCTTCCCTGGAATTTTCGAGTAAATGGTCGCACTTTGCCCGTTACTCATAGTGGAAGGTTACAGATGGACAGTGCTGAGTCCTTGCACCAGTCAGCTGTCGCTGGCTTGGGTATCGCGACTCTGCCATCCTACGTGGTTAACGAAGATTTGCGGAGCGGCAGGCTCGTTCAATTGCTTGCAGGGTATGCGGAGGTTGCCGAGCCTATTCGGGTTATCTACCCTAGCAAGCGGCACCTCTCTCCAAAAATTCGACTCTTCATAGATAAGCTGGTGGAGGCTTGGTCACCTTGCCCACCATGGGAACATACCCTCACTCAACTTGACCCGTGAGCGAGGCACAGGCGCCTGCCTATGCGGTACCAGCACCTTTTGCACCGGCCCACGCGTAGGGGGATCGCAACTGGGTTTGCGATGGTTGAATCGCCCCTAGGTTTTGTACGAAAAGTACTGACGCATGCAACGCAGGCTGCAGGCCAGCGTGACCATGGCTGAAAAGC
>NZ_JANJFL010000139.1:0-536 GCF_024584215.1 Pseudomonas sp. LJDD11 | reverse complement strand
CAAGCGCTATCAGAAGGATTCGCAGATCCGTTACGTGGGCAACAAGGACTACTGGAAGCCCGAAGACGTGAAGATCGACAACCTGATCTTCTCCATCAACAACGATGCCGCGGTGCGTCTGCAAAAGCTCAAGGCCGGTGAGTGCCAGGTCAGCGGCTACCCTCGCCCGCAAGACATCGAAGAATTCAAGAAAGACCCGAAGATCAAGGTTCTGAGCCAGCCGGGTTTCAACCTGGGCTTCCTGGCCTATAACGTCACACACCCGCCACTGGACCAGCTCAAGGTGCGTCAGGCGCTGGACATGGCCATCGACAAGCCGGCCATTATCAAGGCGGGTTACCAGAGCGCCGGGCAACTGGCCCAGAACGCCCTGCCGCCCGGCCAGTGGAGCTTCGACCCGGACATCAAGGACGCGCCTTACGACCCGACCAAGGCGAAGCAGTTGCTCAAGGAAGCGGGCATCGCACCGGGCACACAAATCAACCTGTGGGCCATGACGGTGCAGCGGGCTTCCAACCCCAACGCACGAATGTCGG
>NZ_JANJFL010000138.1:0-538 GCF_024584215.1 Pseudomonas sp. LJDD11 | reverse complement strand
CTGGCACGGTGAAGAACATCACCGTGAGCCAGTCGTGTGGCAAGTGGTTCGTGAGTATCCAGACCGAACGCCAGATCGATGAGCAGCCCACGGCGCAGGGGGCGGCAGTTGGCATCGACATGGGCATTGCCCGGTTCGCCACGCTTTCGGATGGTTCGTTCTACGCACCACTGAACAGCTTCAAACGCCATGAAACCGCGCTGTGCAAAGCGCAGCAGGCGATGAGCCGCAAGGTCAAATTCAGCCGCAACTGGAAGAAGGCGAAAGCCTGCGTCCAGCGCATTCATTCCCGCATCGGCAATGCCCGCCGCGACTACCTGCACAAGTGCTCCACCACGATCAGCCAAAACCACGCGATGGTGTGTATCGAGGACTTGCAGGTACGCAATATGTCCAGGTCGGCGGCAGGCACGGCCGAGGCACCGGGAAGAAACGTTCGGGCCAAATCTGGCCTGAACAGGGCCATTCTCGATCAGGGCTGGTTCGAGTTCCGCCGCCAACTGGACTACAAGCTGGCGTGGCGCGGCGGCTGGCTGAT
>NZ_JANJFL010000137.1:0-538 GCF_024584215.1 Pseudomonas sp. LJDD11 | reverse complement strand
TCTGTTTATAAGTCTTCGCCAGCAAGCTGCCTCCTACAAGAGTGGGTATGCACCTTAAGAGAAGGGCAAAGGCTATTGGACTGCCTATTCATGCCTGATTGTCGCGTCACGTGCTTTGGTTGGGTGTCTCCAACAACCGCGCACTCCTCTCCCGCAATTCCCCATGCACTTCCTCAACGTATGACGTAGCCGTTTTCCAGTCATCGAGCTACAGCGGTACGCCACAATTATGGAACCACCCCCGCCAAACACCCACTCACCCTCCAAGCCGGTCTGCACACCTATCTCACATTGAAAACCCATACGTAAGACAATGCTGAAGATGCGACCAATTTATTTATGACAAAGGAGGGTTGTATGAATCTGTTTGCACTATCTGCCTTGATCGTGGGTGCGTTGGGGTTGGGTATGCTGATCGGCGGGATTGTCCTGATGCGCAGCCCGGCAGTGTTCATTGTGGCGGGGATGGGATTTCTGAGTTGGACCTATATGGTTTCCAGAGCGACTGATCGCAGGCAGCGCAGGCAGGCACTTTCAC
>NZ_JANJFL010000136.1:0-539 GCF_024584215.1 Pseudomonas sp. LJDD11 | reverse complement strand
GAAAACGTCCGGCGCGGGCCTCTTCCAGGAAGTCCGGTTTGGTTGCGGCAACGATCCGCAGGTCCACCTCGATGCTGCGGTTCGAGCCCAGCCGTTCCAGGCGTGTGTCCTGCAACACCCGCAGCAGTTTGACCTGCTGGGCCATGGGCATGCTTTCGATTTCGTCGAGAAACAGCGTGCCGCCGTCGGCGTATTCCAGCCTGCCGATGCGCTTGCCCTGGGCGCCGGTAAAGGCTCCGCTTTCGTGGCCGAACAGTTCGGCTTCAAACAAATGCTCGGGAATGGCGGCGCAGTTGAGAGCGACAAAGGGCTTGCTGGCTCGCGGCCCGAAATCATGCAGGCAGCGGGCGACCAGTTCTTTGCCCCTGCCGGTTTCGCCACGAATGATCACGTTGACGGGCAGTTGCGACAGCCCCAGCACATTGCGCCGCAAGACCTGAAGGCTGGGCGATACACCCAGCAGCGTGGCATCCAGTTGGGTGCGGGCGTCGGCCTGTTCGGTCAGGCGGCGGTTTTCCAGGATCAACTGGCGTTTTTCC
>NZ_JANJFL010000135.1:0-539 GCF_024584215.1 Pseudomonas sp. LJDD11 | reverse complement strand
CTCACCAACAAGCCACTGCTGCTGTTCGGCATTTGCTGTGCGCTGTTCCATCTGGCAAATGCTGCGATGTTGCCGCTGGTGAGCCAGAAACTGGCGCAGGTCAATCTGCAGATGGCCACGCCACTGACTTCCGCTTGCATCGTTGCGGCGCAACTGGTCATGATTCCGGCCGCGTTGCTGGTGGGAGCCAAGGCTGACCTGTGGGGGCGCAAGCCGCTGTTGTTGATTGGCTTCCTGATCCTGCCGCTGCGCGGCGCGCTTTATACCCTGTCGGACGACCCTTACTGGCTGGTCGCCGTGCAACTGCTGGACGGTGTTGGTGCGGGCATTTTCGGTGCACTGTTTCCGGTGATCGTCAAAGACCTCACGTATGGCACCGGACACTTCAACATCAGCCTTGGCGCGCTCTCGACGGTCTTCGGCCTTGGCGCG
The DNA here is from genome assembly GCF_024584215.1 of Pseudomonas sp. LJDD11. Taxonomy (NCBI): domain Bacteria; kingdom Pseudomonadati; phylum Pseudomonadota; class Gammaproteobacteria; order Pseudomonadales; family Pseudomonadaceae; genus Pseudomonas; species Pseudomonas sp. LJDD11. Next base: position 107 of record NZ_JANJFL010000135.1, on the reverse strand, counting down.
GCGTTGAGCAATAGCCTGGCGGGTTTTGTGGTTCACGAAGCCGGTTACAGCGCGGCGTTCCTGACCCTTGCCGCTGTGGCGGGTGCGGCACTGGTCCTGTTGTGGGT
>NZ_JANJFL010000134.1:0-540 GCF_024584215.1 Pseudomonas sp. LJDD11 | reverse complement strand
TGCGCAGGGTGTGTTCGGGCACCATGGTAGCGGCTTCGCTCAGGCGCGCCTCAAGGCGAGCGCTCCAGTGCTCCAGGGTTCGGGCGTAATGCAGGCGCAGGCTTTCGACATCAACGATTTCCAGCCCCGCGTCACTGATATGCGCGCTGATCATCGCCAGATGCGGCAGCTCGCCATTGGGGAACACGTAACGGTCGATGAACTCCCCGGCGCCACGCCCCACCGGACGGCCATCGGTATGCAGGGCTGTAATACCGTGGTTCATCACCAGTCCGCCCTCCTTCACTGCACCCGAGAGACACTGGGTATAGAGCGGCAGATTGGCGTGGCCCACATGCTCGAACATGCCCACACTGACCACCTTGTCGAAACGCTGGTCCTGAGGCAGATCGCGGTAATCGAGCAATTGCAGCTCGACCCTGTCCTGCAATCCCTCGGCGTTGACCCGTTCACGGGCAAGCACCAGTTGCTCCTGACTCAAGGTGATCCCGAATACTTTCACGCCGTACTCACGGGCTGCATAACGCGCCAGGCCGCCCC
>NZ_JANJFL010000133.1:0-541 GCF_024584215.1 Pseudomonas sp. LJDD11 | reverse complement strand
GGTTGGCCGATTCTGATCCGTCAGGAATAGCCAAACTTCGGTCAGCTTATGGTGGTATGGGGTCGTCTAATGATCTTGTGTTGGGGCAGAGTTATAGGGATGGGGTTTTGTGCTGGAAGTCGGGGTATGGGGAGTTGAATCAGAGGTTTTATGGGTTGCGGGATGAGGTTTATCGGGTTTTGGGGGAAAGTGATTGGGTGTAGGTGGTGATTCCGTGAGGACAGCAAAAATGGCGCTAATAGATTGACTGGTTAGCTCTACACATGGAAAGTTGTGTATGACACTGAACGTGCGCACAAACTGTCAATACCCTCAAGTGGCGAATTAGCGAAAGCTGTGCTAATAATCAGCCATCATCAAAACGCGAGAATTGATATGTCGCCCAAGGTTTTTGTAAGTCACGCGAGTGAAGATAAAGATCGCTTTGTATTAGACTTTGCGAAGCAGCTCAGAGCCAATGGGATCGACGCATGGCTTGATAAATGGGAGATGCTACCTGGCGATAGCCTTGTTACAAAGATATTTGATGAGGGAATCAAAG
>NZ_JANJFL010000132.1:0-541 GCF_024584215.1 Pseudomonas sp. LJDD11 | reverse complement strand
GTGGCAGTCGTCGCGCAAGCTGTATGGGGGATGGCGCGCAACCTCTGTAGCGACGTTGCGCGCATCACCCTCATGACAGTGGCCACATGCCTGGTGCTTCTGGTGCCGACAGCCTGGGGACAGATGGGGGTTATCTTCGTTGCAGCGATCACTGGCCTGCTGCTGTTCAAGCCTTCGCAAGGAGAAGCGCATGATCCATTGCCGATGCCCATCAGGCCCCGTGCAGGTCTGCTCTGGCTGACGCTGTTCATTGCCCTGCTCGTGAGTCTGCCATTGCTGTCAGCCCTGTTCCCGAACCCGATACTTTCAATGATCGATGCCTTCTACCGCACCGGCTCACTGGTGTTCGGAGGCGGACATGTGGTGTTGCCGCTGTTGCAGGCCGAAGTCGTGCTGTCAGGCAAGGTCGATAACGATACATTCCTGGCGGGCTACGGTGTCGTGCAGGCCATCCCGGGACCGTTGTTCACCTTTGCGGCGTTTCTCGGAGCCTCAATGAATCAGGCACCCAACGGCGGGACTGGCGGGCTGATGCCCCTGT
>NZ_JANJFL010000131.1:0-542 GCF_024584215.1 Pseudomonas sp. LJDD11 | reverse complement strand
AGGTGCCCGAACCTTTCTCGGCCAGGTGCTGAGCAGGTACTCCCCGGCGGAGCTACCTGCCTGAAGCACAACGACTCACTTCAAACGGGCCAACCGGCTGGTCAGCAGGTCGAAGAAGCCCTGAGCGTCGCCATTCTCGACCCAGAACACATTCTGTGGCTGCTTGAGCGTGCCGTACCAGTCTGCGACGGTCTGACCAAAGCCGATGCCATCGCGACTGTCGATGGCCAGATTGATCTGCCGACCTGAAAACAGCTCTGGCTGTAGCAGCCAGGCAATCACGCTCGCATCATGGACAGGCCCGCCGGGCAGTCCGTAATGCTCCATATCCAGCTTGACGTACTCATCGAGAATGCCACCAACCAGCTTGCCAGCCTGATTGCCCAGTGCGGCGATCTTCTGGAGACGCTGCTCGCTGGTCAGGATCTTGTGGGTCACGTCCAGCGGCACATAGGTCAGCTTGACGCCGCTGGCCAGAACGATCTGCGCCGCATGAGGGTCGGCGAACAGATTGAACTCGGCAGTCGGCGTGATATTGCCAC
>NZ_JANJFL010000130.1:0-545 GCF_024584215.1 Pseudomonas sp. LJDD11 | reverse complement strand
ACGCAATGCCTTGGGTAACCTGGGTCATGCTCTCAAGACGCCCCTGGCTGTTCTGCTCAGCATGGCCTCGAGCGAACAACTGGATGCCAATCCTGCCCTGCGCAAAACCCTCCATGAGCAACTGGAGAACATTCGCCTGCGCCTGGAGCGTGAGTTGAATCGTGCCCGACTGTCCGGTGATGCGCTGCCGGGAGCGCGTTTCGATTGCGATGCAGAACTGTCCAGCCTGTTTTCGACACTGCGCATGATCCACGGCGAGCATCTGGACCTGATCAATGATGTCCAGAGCGGCCTGCATTTGCCCTGGGATCGTGAGGACATTCTCGAATTGCTGGGCAACCTGCTGGATAACGCCTGCAAATGGGCTGACAGTGAAGTACGCCTGAATATCGAGCCGCAAGGGCAGGGGTTCACGCTGCTGGTCGACGACGATGGACCTGGTATTCCCGAGTCTCAGCGTGCAGAGGTGTTCAGTCGTGGCACCCGTCTCGATGAGCAGATCACCGGCCACGGCCTGGGTCTTGGGATCGTGCGCGATATTGTCG
>NZ_JANJFL010000013.1:0-173339 GCF_024584215.1 Pseudomonas sp. LJDD11 | reverse complement strand
CCCTAGGGGACTCGAACCCCTGTTACCGCCGTGAAAGGGCGGTGTCCTAGGCCACTAGACGAAGGGGACACGCTACTACTTCACTGCTTACCGCGCTACGCTGTATGCTTTACGCTGTAAGTGGCGCGCATTCTATTGATGGATTGCGAGGTCGTCAACCCCCGTATGAAAATTTATTGAAATCAATTACTTCGGTATAAACCTGGGCTTTTGCCGGAGGTCGGATTGTCATGGCTGGCGATCAAGATTTGCTTGCCGCGGCAGATAAGAACATCTATGCGCAGTAGTGCTTAGCCACTACACTCGCATCATCACACCTGGACTAATAGAGGTTTGCACAGTGACACCACTCATGATCACGGTGCTCATACTGGTCGGTATCGCACTGCTTATAGCAATCGGCTACCTGAACCACGTGGCTGAGAACAAAAAGCTTGATAGTGCCCGCACCAAGGTCGAACTCAGCGACCGACTGCGGCGTTGCACTGAAATCAGCGAAACCTTTCCTGGGCAACTCATGTCGCCTGCCCTCAAGTTGCTGCTGACGCGCCTTGAACTCAATGTAGTGCAGCGCATGCTGAGCATGGAAAAGAACAATGCCCAGCTCAAGTACCGCGTAGAAGAGCTAAAAGAGCTGGTCGGCAAGGGTGAGTCGATCCCGGTCACCAACCCGGCGACGCCGATCCAGACCGAGGCCAAGGCCAAGGACGTGCGTTTTCTGCTGGAAGCCCTGCACGGCCAGGTCACCCGTGCCGCTCATGACGGGTTTCTGCACACCAGCGAAGCCAAGCACTGGATTCGCGAGATCCGTACCATCCTGGTCCTGTTGCACATCGAGTTTTTCAACACCCTGGGGCAGGAAGCAATGAACCAGGAACAACCAGGCCAGGCGCGTCTGGCGTTCGAGCGCGGCGTACAATACCTGCGCAACCAGCCAGACCCGGTGACGTATCAGGCGCAACTGGCGGCCATGGAAAAGAACCTGGCGCGCGTCAACTCCATCGTACTGACCAATACCGCACCGACCGAGAACGACGAAAACGCCCTGACCGAAGGCTTGAAGGCCGACGCAGAACAGACCGAATGGAAGAAGAAGGTTATCTACGATTGATCACTGGCCGGTGCGCAGTTGCGCTGCGCACCGGCCCGACGGTTCAACAGTCACTGGCCTGCAAAAATATCTCCGCCAGCCGCTCGATCCCCGCCTGATCCACCTCGCCAAACCGCTTGAGCTTCGGACTGTCCAGGTCCAGCACGCCAATCAATCGCCCGTCCTTGATCAACGGCACGACCAGTTCGCTATTCGAGGCGCTGTCGCAAGCGATATGACCGGGAAACGCATGCACGTCTTCGACCCGTTGGGTCTGTCGGCTTTGTGCCGCAGCACCACAGACCCCACGGCCAAAGGCGATACGCACACAGGCCACCTGGCCCTGGAATGGCCCCAGCACCAGCTCGTCATCTTTATTAAGGTAAAAACCCGCCCAGTTCAGGTCTTCGAGCTGGCTATACAAGAAGGCAGAAAACTGCGCCGCATTGGCAATGAAGTCTCGCTCCCCGGACAACAGCGCCTGCAGTTGCGCTGCCAGTAGCTCATAGCCTTGCAGGCCGCTGCCAGCATCACTCAGATCGATCATGGTTGTTGCTCCAGCAATTGCAGACCCACCCAGTAGCGGGCGAACTGATAGGCGCACCGGCCGTTACGGTTGCCACGACCGGTGGCCCAGCGGACCGCGAGAATATCCAGCGCCTCGTCGCGCTGCCACTGCAAACCGGCCTGCCCGGCCAACTGGCCGATCCAGTGCTCGACCACATTCAGATAATGCGGCTGGGTGAAAGGATAGAACGACAGCCATAGACCAAAGCGGTCTGACAACGCGATTTTGTCCTCCACCGCCTCACTGGGGTGCAGTTCGCCATCGACATGCTTCCAGTTGACGTTGTCGCTTTCCTTTTCCGGCACCAGATGGCGGCGGTTGGAGGTTGCATACAGCAGAACATTATCCGGCGCCTGCTCCAGCGAACCATCCAGCACGCTCTTGAGCACCCGGTAGTCGCCCTCCCCCGACTCGAAGGACAGGTCGTCGCAAAACAGCACGAAGCGCTGGGGCAGCTTCTGCAATTGTTCAACCACCCGCGGCAGGTCAGCCAGATGATCGCGCTCCAGTTCGATCAGCCGCAATCCGGCGTCAGCGTATTCGGCCAGCAACGCCCGCACCAGCGACGACTTGCCGGTGCCACGCGAACCCCAGAGCAATGCGTGGTTGGCCGGCAGACCATCAATGAACTGGCGGGTGTTGCGGCCCAACTGGTCACGTTGTTGATCGACCCCGATCAGGTCAGAGAGGCGCATGTCGAGACTGACCTGCAGCGGCATCAAATACCCGCTGCGGCCTTCACGCACCCAGCGCGCGGCCAGTGAGCAAGACCAGTCGAGCGGCTCGCGGACAGCCGGTAACAGGGGCTCGAGCCGCGTGAGCACGGCTTCGGCGCGTTCAAGAAAAGCATTCAGCCGGGAATCCACTCTATCTCCTTGGGTTTATCCGATTAATCCACCGCACCAATCAGCTATGCTAGCTGCGCACGTCAGAACGGAAGTGGCAGTAGGTAATGGATATAGCGTTTACCAACAGGTTGTCGTTCAAGCAGGCCCGCCTGGCCGTGGTGGTCGGGTTCGTGCTGGGGACGCTGCTGAGCCTGTTACAAATCGGTCTCGATTATGCCAGCGAAGATGCGGCTATCGATCATGAAATTCATGCCCTGCTGGAAATCAGCCACAATCCGGCGTCACGCATTGCCTACAACATCGATTCCGAGCTGGCCCAGGAACTTACACTCGGGCTGTTGCAATCATCGGCAGTGGTCAGCGCACGCCTGACCGATAACAACAATATGGTATTGGCCAGTGTCGAGCGCAATCTCAGCAATGGCCGCTACCGGTTGATCAGCGACTTCCTGTTTGGCGAAACCCGCCAGTTCGAGCGCAACCTGAGCCTCGATAACATGCCGAATGAACCTATCGGCACCCTGAGCCTGACCGTGGACACCTTTGCGTTCGGCAGCCCGTTCCTGCACCGTACTGAAATCACCCTGCTCAACAGCTTCGCCCGCAGCCTGCTCCTGGCCGCCATTCTCTGCGCCTTTTCTTACCTGGCCCTGACCAAGCCGCTGGTCGCCCTGATTCGCGATCTGACCCACCATGACCCTCGCCGCCGTGAGCAGCAGAAGCTGGTCTGCCCGCCCGGCCATGAACGCGATGAAATCGGCATCCTGGTCGAAACCGTCAACCGCCAGATCGAGACCGTCGCCAGTGAGTTCGCCCAGCGCCGCGAAGCAGAAAATCGCCTTACCACGCATTTGGACGAACTGGAAAACATCGTTGCGGCGCGCACCACAGAATTGAAGTCGAGCAACCTGCGCTTGAGCCAGTCCAACGAAGAACTGCAACAGGCACGCAGTACCGCGCTGGACATGGCCCAGGCCCGCTCGGCGTTCCTGGCGCATATGAGCCATGAAATCCGCACCCCGCTAAATGGCCTGCTGGGCATGCTGGCGCTATCGCTCGACGGCCCGCTGAGCGCCGAACAGCGCCAACAACTGATGATTGCCCACGACTCGGGCAAAGTATTGGTCGAACTGCTCAACGATATTCTGGACATGTCCAAATTCAATTCGGGTCATCTGGAATTCGAGCGCATTCCGTTCGACCTGTGCAACCTGATCGAGGACACCGCCACCCTGCTCTCGCAGAACAGCGCGCCCAGCGTTGAACTGACCTGCCTGATCGCGCCGGACTTTCCCTCACTGATCATCGGCGACCCGACCCGGGTCCGGCAAATTGTCAGTAACCTGCTGTCCAACGCCCTGAAGTTCACCCGCTTTGGCCGGGTTGACGTGCGCCTGACTCATTACCAGCAGCCGCAGAGCCTTGATTACCGGGTGCGTATCGAGGTACGTGACACCGGTATCGGTATCGCCCGGGAAGCCCAGGCGCGAATCATTCAGCCCTTTACCCAGGCCGAAGCCGCCATTACCCGCCAGTTTGGCGGCACCGGGCTGGGCCTGGCGCTGACTCACAATCTGTGTGAAGCCATGGGCGGCGAACTGAGCATCGAATCGCAGCCCGGGTTTGGCAGTCGTTTCTGCGCAGACCTGCCGCTGCCGGTGCACCTGTCTGCGATCATGCAGAACCGGCTCAGCGGTCATGTCACCGTCATCAGCATGGCCGGCAGCGGCCTGGTGGAATTACTCGGCAGCCTGCTGCCCGCCTGGGGCGTCACCCTGGAGCGCCGCAGCATCGACGAGGCCAGCACCTTGCTGGAGGCACCTCAGCAACCGGACCTGCTGGTCACCGACTGCCCGGAATGCCTGTTCGATATCCGCCGCATTACATCGATCCCGATTCTGCTGGTGACGGCCTACGGCAACTTCATGCCTGGCGAGCAGGTCACCGCGTTGGCGCCGCTGCAGCAACAGGCCCGCCCGCTGGCTCGCAACGCCTTGTACCAGACCTTGCGCCGCACCCTGCGCCAAGAGTCCAGTGACAGCGCCGAGCACACCGAAAAAAAACCCAGCCTGCCGCACAAGGCACGCATCCTGTTGGTCGAGGACAACCCGGTCAACCAGATGGTGGCCAAGGGCATGCTCAATAAGCTGGGCTGCGAAGTGATCATCAGCAGCCACGGTGGCGAGGCGCTGGAACAGCTGGAGTCCGGCAGCTTTGATCTGGTGTTGATGGACTGCAATATGCCAGTCATGGACGGCTACGAAGCCAGCCAGCAGATTCGCCGCAGCGGACGCTGGCCGGACCTGCCCATCGTCGCGCTGACCGCCAACGCGATGCCCGAAGAGCGTGAACGCTGCCGGGCAGCCGGAATGAACGATTACCTGGCCAAACCGTTTCGCCGCGCCGACCTGCTCAGTGTGCTGGATCAATGGCTGCCCGCCACTCAGGGCCTGCCGCCCATCGCCCTGTGAGGCTCAGCGCAGCAGCGCTTCGATCTCGTCGTGCAGTGCCTCGGGCTTGGTCAGCGGCGAGAAACGCTTGACCTGCTGGCCATTGCCACTGATCAGGAACTTGGTGAAATTCCATTTGATCTGCTTGCTGCCCAGCAAGCCAGGTGCGCGCTGCTTGAGCTGGACGAACAATGGATGGGCATTGTGGCCATTGACGTCGATTTTGCTGAACAGCGGGAAACTGACCCCATAGTTCAACTCGCAGAAGCCGGCGATCTCCTGATCGCTGCCCGGCTCCTGCTTGCCGAACTGATTACACGGAAAACCAAGCACCACCAGGCCGCGCTCGCGGTAGCTCTGCCAGAGTTGCTCCAGTCCCTTGTACTGCGGCGTGAAGCCACACTGACTGGCGGTATTGACCACCAGCAAGGCTTTGCCGGCATAGTCGCCCAAGGTCTTGCGCTCGCCACTGAGTGTGGTGCAGGCAATGTTCAGCAGGTCCTGGCTCATGCTTATGTCCCTTTGTATTCAATGGCAGATTGGTTGACGCCGTCAGGCGCTCGGCACCAGGTCAAGGCACACCGAGTTGATGCAATAGCGCAGCCCGGTGGGCGGCGGGCCATCCGGAAACACGTGGCCCAGATGCGCATCACATTGAGCGCAGACCACCTCGGTACGAATCATGCCGTGGCTGACATCGCGTACTTCAAGTACCGCACTGTCGTCCAGGGTCTGATAAAAGCTGGGCCAGCCGCAGCCGGAGTCGAACTTGGTCGCCGAATCGAACAGCGCCAGCCCGCAGCACACACAATGATAGATGCCCGCCGTTTTAGTGCTGTTGTATTTGCCGGTAAACGGCCGCTCGGTAGCCTTGAGCCGACACACCTGATACTGCAGCGGATCGAGCATCTCTTCCCACTCTTTGAGGGTCTTTTGCAACTTGTCCACTGATACACCTCCGGTTCGGAAAAACCCCGATCTGTGTCTTTTCCACGGGTCGGGTGGCACGTATGATTGCGCCTCATCAGTCATCAGTCTGTCACCCGCTTCAAGACCAGACAAACCCATTTTCACGGCCATTGCGCCGCACATCGTTGCCGCACGTCCATCTTCGGGATCATCAACATGCAGTTCAGCAAATCGAACAAGCTCGCCAACGTCTGCTACGACATTCGCGGGCCGGTGCTCAAGCACGCCAAGCGTCTGGAAGAGGAAGGCCATCGCATCCTCAAGCTGAACATCGGCAACCCGGCGCCATTCGGTTTCGAAGCCCCGGACGAAATTCTTCAGGACGTGATCCGCAACCTGCCGACTGCCCAGGGCTACAGTGACTCCAAGGGCCTGTTCAGCGCCCGTAAAGCGGTCATGCAGTACTACCAGCAGAAGCAGGTCGAAGGTGTCGGTATCGAAGACATCTACCTGGGCAACGGCGTGTCCGAGCTGATCGTGATGTCGATGCAGGCGCTGCTCAACAATGGCGACGAAGTGCTGATCCCGGCGCCGGACTACCCGCTATGGACCGCCGCCGTGAGCCTGGCCGGTGGCAACCCGGTGCACTATCTGTGCGACGAGCAGGCCAACTGGTGGCCGGATCTGGCCGACATCAAGGCCAAGATCACCCCAAACACCAAAGCCATGGTGATCATCAACCCTAACAACCCGACCGGTGCGGTCTACCCCAAAGAAGTGCTGTCAGGCATGCTTGAGCTGGCCCGCCAGCACAACCTGGTGGTGTTTTCCGACGAGATCTACGACAAGATCCTCTATGACGAAGCCGTGCATATCAGCACCGCCTCGCTGGCCCCGGACGTGCTGTGCCTGACCTTCAACGGCCTGTCCAAGTCGTATCGCGTGGCAGGTTTCCGCTCCGGCTGGCTGGCCATCTCCGGCCCGAAGCATGCCGCCCAGAGTTACATCGAAGGCATCGACATCCTGGCCAACATGCGCCTGTGTGCCAACGTACCGAGCCAGCATGCGATCCAGACCGCGCTGGGCGGCTACCAGAGCATCAACGACCTGGTGCTGCCACCTGGCCGGCTGCTGGAGCAGCGTAACCGTACCTGGGAGCTGCTCAACGACATCCCGGGCGTCAGCTGCGTCAAACCGATGGGTGCGCTCTACGCGTTCCCGCGCATCGACCCGAAGGTCTGCCCGATTCTCAACGATGAAAAGTTCGCGCTTGACCTGCTGCTCTCGGAAAAGCTGCTGATCGTTCAGGGCACCGCGTTCAACTGGCCATGGCCGGATCACTTCCGCGTAGTGACCCTGCCGCGGGTCGATGACCTGGAACAGGCGATCGGTCGGATCGGCAACTTCCTCAAGAATTATCGCCAGTAAATGGCTGCCGCCGATCCTGCCACCCTGGCAGGGTCGGGAATTTCCCCCGCTGACCCGATGTCCACTATCGGGTCACGCTCAGCCACTGTTCAGCCCGAAGGTTTTATTCTCAGGCAGGACGAGGCGACACAGTTTGAAATAGTCCCCCTGTTGAATAGCGACTGGCATCGCCTTATATACCCGGCATTACGCTGCAATTTATCCGAGGAGAACCTTTCGACCATGATGCGCATTCTGCTGTTCCTGGCCACCAACCTGGCGGTGGTGCTGATTGCCAGCATCACCTTGAGCCTGTTTGGCTTCAACGGGATCATGGCGGCCAACGGGGTTGATCTGAACCTCAATCAGCTCTTGCTGTTCTGCGCCGTGTTCGGTTTTGCCGGCTCGTTGTTCTCTTTGCTGATTTCCAAATGGTCAGCAAAGATGAGTACCGGCACCCAGATCATTACCCAGCCGCGCACTCGCCATGAACAATGGCTGCTGCAAACCGTCGAGCAACTGGCCCGCGAGGCCGGGATCAAGACTCCGGAAGTCGGGATTTTCCCGGCCTACGAGGCCAACGCTTTCGCCACCGGCTGGAACCGTAACGACGCGCTGGTCGCCGTCAGCCAGGGGTTGCTTGAGCGCTTTTCGCCCGACGAAGTGAAGGCCGTGCTGGCCCATGAAATCGGCCACGTGGCCAACGGTGACATGGTCACCCTGGCGCTGGTGCAGGGTGTGGTGAACACCTTCGTGATGTTCTTCGCACGGATCATCGGCAACTTCGTCGACAAAGTGATCTTCAAGAACGAGAGCGGCCAGGGCATTGCGTTCTACGTGACGACCATCTTTGCCGAGCTGGTACTGGGCTTTCTGGCCAGCGCCATCGTCATGTGGTTCTCGCGCAAACGTGAATACCGCGCCGACGAAGCCGGCGCGCAACTGGCCGGCACCCAGGCCATGATCGGCGCCCTGCAACGCCTCCAGGCCGAGCAAGGTGTGCCGGTCCAGATGCCGGCCACTCTCAGCGCCTTTGGCATCAATGGCGGCCTCAAGCACGGCCTGGCAGGCCTGTTCATGAGCCACCCGCCGCTGGAAGTACGGATCGAGGCACTGCGCCGTCGCGGCTGATGACAGGCCGCTACGCAAAGGGCGACCTTGGGGTCGCCCTTTTTTATGGGGTCAACGCTCCAGCTGATAGACCTGCTCCTGAAGCCGCGTTGCACCGGCCTTGCGCGCCTTGATGCTGTTGGGCAGCTCATCGACTTGCTCAAGCAGGGTGGCTCGCCAGCGCCATTGCGACAACAACCCGACCTCCTCGGGCGACACCGCAAAAGGCGGGCCCGGCAGTTGCTCCTGCTCGTAGTCGAGCGTGACCAGCAGCCCAGCGCAGGACGCTGGCAGCAAGCGATCCAGCAGCTCGACATAGCGCTTGCGCATCGGTACCGGCAAGGCAATCATCGCGGCGCGGTCATACAGCCCCTGCACCGGCCCGAGCAGCTCAGGGTCGAGATTGAAGATATCCCCGCACCACAACTCACAACCTGCCCCGCTGTACACCTCAAACGCACCGCGCCGGGTAATCTGCGGTTTCACCTGACGCTCGCTGAAGTAGTCCTGCACCGCTTTGGCCGACAGTTCGACGCCCACCACGTAATGGCCCTGCTCGACCAGCCAGGCCATGTCCAGGCTCTTGCCACACAGCGGCACCAGCACCCGTGCGCCGGGCGCCAGCGGCAAGCCGGGCCAATAGCGCGCCAGGTAGGGGCTGGGGGCAGCCTGATGGAAGCCAATCTGGCTGTTGGCCCAGCGCTCGTGCCAGAAGTCCGGCTCCATTGATCCTCCCGAAAATTCGATTAAAAGCCCGAAAAACTTATATTGGAACTGGATAGGTATTGTGCCTGAAGATGAAGGCTCACTCCCATCCGGTAGCCGTCCATGTTTCCCAGCCTGTTCATTTCTCACGGTTCTCCCATGCTTGCCCTGGAACCGGGTGCCAGCGGCCCGGCCCTGGCGCGCATCGCTGCGAACCTGCCGCGCCCACGGGCGATCGTGATTGTCTCGGCGCATTGGGAAAGCCCGCAACTGGAGGTCAACGTCAATCCACAGCCTGACACCTGGCACGACTTCGGTGGCTTTCCCGCCGAACTGTTCGCGGTGCAATATCCAGCCTCTGGCGCTCCTGAGGTTTCGGCCCAGGTTGCGGCGCTACTGAGCGCCGACGGCCTGCCGGTCAAGCTGAACCAAAGCCGCCCGTTTGACCATGGGGTGTGGGTGCCGCTGAGCCTGATGTATCCGCAGGCAGACATTGCGGTGGTCCAGGTGTCGCTGCCCAGCCAGCACGGCCCGCAGTTGCAGACCCGAATTGGCAAGGCGCTGGCACCGCTGCGTGACCAGGGCATTCTGCTCATCGGCTCCGGCAGCATTACCCACAACCTGCGCGAACTGGACTGGCAGGCCGATCCCGAGCGGGCCACTGATTGGGCATTGGCGTTTCGTGACTGGATGATCGACAGGCTGGGCAGCGACGACGAAGCGGCGTTGCATGATTACCGTCGCCTGGCACCCCATGCGGTGCGTAATCATCCGAGTGATGAGCATCTGTTGCCGCTGTATTTCGCCCGTGGCGCGGGAGGTGCGTTCAGCATCGCCCATCAGGGGTTTACCCTGGGGGCGCTGGGGATGGATATCTATAGGTTTGGATGAGGCGTTACACCTGAGTTTTCGCCGCCACAGACCTCTGTGGGAGCGACCTTGGTCGCGAAGGTTTTTCGGTCGGTGCAAGATTGTTTACCGCGGTTGCCTGTACCGCCAAGCCAAAAAATGCCTGGCTGTCGTGCAGGCAAAAAAAATCCCCGAACCAGTCGGGGATTTTTTTATTCGCTCAGATCAATCTTCGCGATAGCGGCGCAGTTTGAGCTGCTTACCGGCTACGCGGGTGTCCTTGAGCTTGGCCAGCAGACGCTCCAGACCTTCTTCGGGCAGTTCAACCAGGCTGAAGCTGTCACGGATCTGGATACGGCCGATGGCGTCACGCGCCAGACCACCTTCGTTAAGGATCGCACCCAGCAGGTTCTTGGCAGCGATGCCGTCACGGGCACCCAGAGCAGTACGGCAACGCGCACGGCCTTCACCCAGTGGCAGCGGTGCACGACGCTCGCGCTCTGGACGGTCACCACGCTCGGCGCGCTCACCGCGATCAGCACGTGGGGCGTTGTTTGGAACCAGCGGACGCTCACGCTCGATATCGGCCAGGGTCAGCGCCTGACCCAAGGTGGCCTTGCGCAGCAGCGCGGCAGCCAGGGCACGCGGGGTACAACCGATATCGGCAGTCAGGCGGTCCAGCAGCTCGCCATGGCTGGCTTCAGCATCAGCCACCAGCGGCGTCAGGCTGTTGGTCAGTTTCTTGATGCGGGCGCTGAGGATGGTCTGGGCGTCCGGCAGGCGGACTTCCGCAACCTTCTGGCCTGTTACACGCTCGATGACCTGGAGCATACGGCGCTCACGCGGGGTGACCAGCAGCAATGCACGGCCTTCGCGACCGGCACGGCCGGTACGGCCAATACGGTGCACGTAAGACTCAGGGTCGTACGGCATGTCGACGTTGAATACGTGAGTGATGCGCGGTACGTCCAGACCACGGGCGGCGACGTCGGTCGCGACCACGATGTCCAGACGGCCATCCTTGAGCGAGTCGATGACGCGCTCACGCTGGTTCTGGGCGATGTCACCGTTCAGTGCAGCAGCCTTGTAGCCTTTGGCTTCCAGGGCGCCAGCCAGGTCCAGAGTGGCCTGCTTGGTGCGTACGAACATGATCAGGGCGTCGAAGTCTTCGACTTCCAGCAGGCTCAGGACCGCGTTGGTCTTCTGGTCAGCGTGAACCAGCAGGTGAGCCTGCTCGATCTTGGTGACGGTCTGGGTCTTGGTCTGGATCTTGACGTGCTGCGGGTTACGCAGGTGACGCTCGGCGATCGCACGGATCGACGGCGGCAGGGTCGCCGAGAACAGTACGGTCTGACGGGTTTCCGGCATGGCATCGAAGATCACTTCGAGGTCATCCATGAAGCCCAGCTTGAGCATTTCGTCAGCTTCGTCCAGAACCAGGTGGTTCACGGTGGTCAGGACTTTCTCGTCACGACGCAGGTGGTCACACAGACGGCCCGGGGTGGCGACGATGATTTGCGCGCCGTTGCGGATAGCCTTGAGCTGCGGGCCCATCGGTGCACCGCCGTAGACAGCGACGACGTTCACGGCCGGCATCTGTTTGGCGTAGGTTTCGAACGCAGTGGCCACTTGCAGGGCCAGCTCGCGGGTGGGCGCCAGGATCAGGGCCTGGGGCTCACGCTTGCTCGGATCGATACGATTGAGGATCGGCAGGGCGAACGCGGCGGTCTTGCCGGTACCGGTCTGCGCCTGGCCAATCATGTCGTGACCGGCAAGAATGATAGGGATCGATTGTTGCTGAATGGCCGAAGGCTCTTCGTAGCCTGTAGCGATAACAGCAGCAACAATATTCGGATGAAGATCGAGAGCGGCGAAGCCGCCGTTTTCCTGGGTCATGGGTCTGCCTCTGGTGCATCCGCAAAGACCCATGCTGCAAAGCTGCGCGTGCCGTGTACGACTCAAGAGTCACCCTGGCTGCTTTGTGGCGGGGATTTGCGAAAACAATTGATGAATGGATCGTTCAGGATAGTCCGGCTTGCGAACCAGCCACCGAAGCAGGCTCCGGCTAATGCATCCCTCTGAACGACGGCCCGGTGAAAGGCCGGCGCGCACTATACCGGAATTGCCAGGTTAAGTGAGGGTTTTTTTATGAAAAATTGGCCATTTGACACACGTTTCATGCAGCGCGGCGCCGCCGTTTTCGCGGGTGATGCAGGCGCCGAGCAGCGTATATCGGTACATCCCGGCTAAATCGATTCATGTTCGCTGACAATGGCCCTGCCTGCGCCGTCTGTCTACTGCGACAATCTGCCCGCCGCCGCGTGTCATGAAGCCGGGCGAATGTCCTTGATCAGCGTCTGTAACGAGTAGCCCAAGCGTGGCGCCAGAGCCTCTGCACGGGCCATCAGGGCATCGACTTCAAGCACCTGTTCAAGGTCCGCCGGCACAATCAGAATGACATTGCCTTCCTTGACCGGCAGTTCCCAGTAATGCCGATGATAAAGCCCGCGCAACAGCGCCGCGCCCAGCGGCCTGCCGTCATCGTTCGCCCACTGGTTGATGACCAGCCAGCCGCCGGGGGTCAGACGTTTCTGGCAGTTCTCCAGAAAACTCCAGGCCAGATGCCCGGCACCCGGGCCGACATCGGTGTACAGGTCGACGAAGATCAGGTCGGCAGGCTCGGCGGTTTCCAGCAACTGCAAGGCATCGCCGACCCGGATATAGAGCCGCGGATCATCTTCAAGCCCCATGTACTCCATGGCCAGACGCGGTACTTCAGGGCGCAACTCGATGGCCTCGACGTCTTCCAGCGGCAGGAATTTCAGGCACGCCTGGGTCAGGGTGCCGGCACCGAGGCCCAGGAACAACGCGCTTTCCGGCGCCTCATGGCACAGCGCACCGATCAGCATGGCACGGGTGTAATCGTACTCCAGCCAGGCCGGGTCGGCGGTGAAGGTGCAGCTCTGTTCGATCGCATCGCCAAATTCGAGAAACCGATAATCTTCGACTTCCAGTACACGGATCATGCCGAAGTCATCGTGGACCTCGGCCAGGATTCGTTCTTCACGCTCGTCGGTCATGACCTCTCCTGGCGGCTGGCTCATGCAGTGCTGAGCGCAAAATGCGAATTGTCGACCAAATGCCGGGCCTTGTCACAACATTGATCTGCTGGCTGTCGTCGCCCGGCATTCGGTAGACCCCATCAAGCTGCCAGGGTCTGTTGCCGTTTCAGCACAGACCGCGTTGCAGCGCCAAATCGTGTCAGGCGGGCGAAGGACGCAGGAAATGGTCGCTGCCTTTTCAAGCCTTTCGAAGAGCGGAGCGCCGCCCGAGCTGGCGCGATTTGGGGCGCAAACCGTACGGCCGTGGCTGTGTTGTCACACGCATTCCAACAGAGTGAAGCCTATGCCGGCCGACAAACAGACCTCGACGCGGTTGTGATGAAACGGCAACAGCCCCTAACATGCGGCTCCCGACTTGCCCTGACATGAGCCGACAATGAACCAACCGTGGAGCCCGGACAGCTGGCGGGCCTTGCCGATCCAGCAACAACCCCTGTACCCCGATGCCGCTCATGTGCAGCGCGTCGAGCAGACCCTGGCCGGTTTTCCGCCACTGGTGTTCGCCGGTGAGGCACGCGAGTTGCGCCGCCAGTTTGCCGAAGTGACCGAGGGGCGCGCCTTCCTGCTGCAGGGCGGTGATTGCGCCGAGAGCTTCGCAGAATTCTCCGCTGCGAAGATTCGCGATACCTTCAAGGTCTTGCTGCAGATGGCAATTGTCATGACCTTTGCCTCGGGCTGCCCGGTGGTCAAGGTCGGGCGCATGGCTGGCCAGTTCGCCAAGCCGCGCTCGGCCAATGATGAAACCATCGATGGCGTGACCCTGCCGGCCTACCGCGGCGACATCGTCAACGGCATCGGCTTCGACAGCCAGAGCCGTGTGCCGGACCCGGACCGCCTGTTGCAGGCCTACCACCAGTCCACCGCCACCCTGAACCTGCTGCGCGCCTTCGCCCAGGGCGGTTTTGCCGACCTGCATCAGGTCCATCAATGGAACCTGGATTTCATCGCCAACTCGGCACTGGCTGAAAAATACAGCCAACTGGCCAACCGTATCGACGAGACCCTGGCCTTTATGCGCGCCTGCGGCCTGGACAGCGCCCCGCAACTGCGCGAAACCAGTTTTTTCACCGCACATGAAGCGCTGCTGCTCAACTATGAAGCGGCCTTCGTGCGCCGTGACAGCCTGACCCAGGACTTTTACGACTGCTCGGCACACATGCTCTGGATCGGCGACCGTACCCGACAGCTCGACGGCGCCCATGTCGAGTTCTTGCGCGGCGTGCATAACCCGATCGGGGTCAAGGTCGGGCCAAGCATGAACACCGAGGATCTGATTCGTTTGATCGATATCCTCAACCCGGACAATGACCCAGGGCGCCTGAACCTGATTGCGCGGATGGGCGCTGACAAGGTCGGTGATCACCTGCCGGGGCTGATCCGCGCCGTCGAGCGCGAAGGCCGCAAAGTGCTGTGGAGTTCCGACCCGATGCATGGCAATACCATCAAGGCCAGCAGCGGCTACAAGACCCGCGACTTTGCGCAGATCCTCAGTGAGGTGAAGCAGTTCTTCCAGGTTCATCAGGCCGAAGGCACCCATGCCGGCGGCATTCATATCGAGATGACCGGGCAGAACGTCACCGAATGCATTGGCGGTGCACGGCCGATCACCGAGGATGGCTTGTCAGACCGCTATCACACCCATTGCGACCCGCGGATGAACGCCGACCAGTCGCTGGAGCTGGCGTTCCTGATTGCCGATACGCTGAAACAGGTCAAGCGTTGAACCACCGCGCGCTCAGACCTTGAGCGCGAGGATCACCGCGCAAACCATCAGGAACACGCAGAACAGCTTGCGCAACTGCCGCTCCGGCAGCGAATGCGCAAGCTTGACGCCCCAACTGATGCTGGCCAGGCCGCCCACCGCCAGTGGCACGCCCATGTGCCAATCAACATGTTGGTGCCAGGCGTAGGTCAGCAACGTGATGCCGGTACTTGGCGCGGCCAGCGCCAGTGCCAGGCCTTGGGCCACCACCTGACTGGCACCGAACAGGCTGGTCAGAATCGGCGTCGCCACCACGCCGCCACCGACACCGAACAGCCCGCCGGTAATCCCTGAACCAACCCCCAGCAACCAGAGCCAGCGCTCGCGCTGAAGGCCAGCCCCGAGCCGGGTCGTGCTGCGGATCATCTGCATCAGATTGAAAACGATCAGTATCAGCAGAAAGCCGACAAACCCCAGGCGCATGCTCTGCGGGTCCAGGCTGACTGCCCACAGCGACATCAGCCAGGCAAAAATAAAACTGGGCACAATCAGCATCAGCGCGTGGCGCAGTTGAATCCTGTTGCGCTGGTTATAGCGCCATAGCGCCAGCAACACGTTGGGCAACACCATCAACAGCGCCGTGCCCTGAGCCAGTTGCTGATCCAGGCCGAACAACACGCCCAGCGCCGGGATCGCCACCAACCCGCCACCAATCCCGAACAAGCCACCCAGCGTGCCCATCGCCGCACCGAGCAACACAAACATCACCACATCAATCACGCCACTTCCCCGGTTCAGACTGTGCGCCGGCCTGAATTATCTGGCGCATTAAAGATCACAACACTAAATTACGCCCCTGCTTCGAATGCACCAGGAGTTTTCATGACTGACACACCTTCGACCTGCGACGCGCTGAAACTGGATAACCAGTTGTGCTTTGCGCTGTATTCCACCTCATTGATGATGACCAAGGTCTACAAACCGCTGCTCCAGGCGTTGGGCCTGACCTATCCGCAGTACTTGGCCATGCTGGTGCTCTGGGAACGTGACGGTCTGACGGTGGGAGAAATCAGCACCCGTCTACTCACCGACCCCGGTTCCCTGACCCCCTTGCTCAAGCGCCTGGAAGGCGAAGGCCTGCTCAGCCGTACCCGCAGCAAGGACGATGAGCGCGTGGTGCTGCTGCACCTGACCGAGCAGGGCCGTGCCCTGCAACTCAAGGCACAAGCCGTCCCCAATTGCATTCTCTCGGCCAGCGGCCTGGACCTGGAACGACTGGTCAAGCTGCAAGAGCAATTGCTGGACCTGCGCGACAACCTGAGCACGCATCGCTGATGCCGATTCAGCGATGTCAGGCTGGCAAGTGTCTAGGATAACCCTTTGATGCCAATTTGAAATATAAAGATACAATCGCAGCAGACGGCGACGCTGGAATGCCTTCTTGATAGTAAATGTAAAGCATTAACATTCGCATCCTAAATAATAACGCTTACACACACTCAGGATGCATCACCCATGTCTGCCCCATCACGCCTTTCGCCCTTGGCTATCGGCATCTCAGCCCTGCTTGGCGCAGGTTTTGTCAGCGCCGCCTCGACCACCCTGCCAGAACTGTCGATCAACGCCAACGCTGAACAGGAAGAAACCAGCCCACGGGTCAAAGAGGTCAGCACCGCGACACGCACCTCAACCCCGGTCCGCTATGTGCCGCAGGCCATCGACACGGTCAAGACCGCCAATGTACTGGACTATGGTGTCAAGGACCTGGGCACGGCGCTGAGCGGCCTGCCGAACATCAGCGACAGTTCCGATACCCGCTTTGACGGCCTGCGTATTCGCGGCTTCGATGCCAGCAACGACTTCTATCTGGACGGCATCCGCGACGACAGCCAGTACGTCCGCGACCTGCACAACACCGAGCGGCTGGAAGTTCTCAAAGGCCCGGCGGCGGTGCTTTACGGACGCGGCAGCCAGGGCGGTATCGTCAACCGGGTCAGCAAGGCACCGCAGGCCGGACGCCGCTCGACCCTCGAAGCCCAAGGCGGCACCAATGACCTGCGCAGCCTGTACGCCGACCTGAGCACCGACCCCAGCGAGAACATCAGCCTGCGCCTGAACCTGGGCAACATGGACAGCAACAGCTTCCGTGATGACATCTCCAGCCATCGCCAGTTATTCGCCCCGTCGATGAGCTGGCAACTGACCCCGAAGCTGAACTGGCTGGTGCAGTACGAGTACAGCCGCTTCGACCGCACCCCGGATCGTGGCATTCCGGGTATCGGTGGCCGCCCGGCGGACGTCAGCCGCGACACCACTTACGGCGACAGCCGCGACTACATCGACGACAAGGCCCAGTCGCTGCGCTCAAAGCTCAGTTATGAGCTCAACGAACGCTGGCAACTGCGCCAGACCCTGGGGATCTTCAAACTCGACAGCGATTTTGATAACACCTACCTGACCGGCTATACCGCCGCGACCAACCGGGTCACCCGCGCGCGCTTCCAGCAAGACCTGCATACCCGCAATATCTTCAACAACATCGAGCTTGAAGGCAGCTTCGACACCTTTGGCCTGGAACACCGGGTGCTGACCGGGATCGAAGTGGGCAACCAGCGCCGCGACCCCAGGCTCTACAGCGCCGCCAACGGTTCGGTGCCCTCGCTCGATCCCTATAACCCGGACCGCAACCAGCGGCACACCGGGCTGATGAGCCCGTCGAGCCACAACTACACCGAGGTCGACAGCCGCGCACTGTATGTACAGGATCAACTGCGCCTGAACGACCAATGGCAACTGCTCGGCGGTTTGCGCTACGACCGCTTCGAGGTCGACACCACCAACCGCCTGCGCGATATCAGCGAAGCCCGTGACAGCCATAGCACCAGCCCGCGTGTCGGCCTGGTCTGGACGCCACTGCCAGAACACTCGTTCTATGCCTCCTGGACCAAGACCTTCTCGCCGGTCGGCGGTGGCCTGATCGGTATCACCCCCGGAGCCACCGGCAATACCAATGATGTCAGCCCAGAGTTGACCAAGCAGAAGGAAATTGGCGTCAAGAGCGACTGGCTCAATGATCGTCTGAGCACCACCCTGGCCATTTATGAGCTGGAGCTTTACAACCGCCGCACAACCGATCCGAACGACCCGAGCCTGACAGTGCTCACCGGTATGCAGCGCTCGCGCGGCGTGGAACTGACAGCGACCGGGCAACTGGCCGGCAACTGGTACGTGCGCGGCGGCATCGGTATTCAGAACGCAACCATCGTCGAGGACAACAATGGCCTGGCGGGCAACCGGGTCAGCAACGTCGCCAAGCGCAACGGCAGTGTGTTCCTGACCTGGAAGCCGGAAAGCGGCTGGTACGCCGAAACCGGCCTGACCCTGGTCGGCCAGCGCTATGCAGATAACCAGAACACCACGGTACTGCCTGGCTACGGCCGCTGGGATGCCCTGGCCGGCTACCGGCAGAAGGACTGGGACCTGCGTGCGGCACTGAATAACCTGACCGACCAGAACTACTACAGCTCGGCCACCAGCGCCGGGCAGATCCGTCTCGGTGATCCGCGCAGCCTGGTGGTAACCGGGACCTATAGCTTCTGATCCTGATCGTTCAACGACTGTATGCACGCCGCAGGACCGGTTTGGCCCTGCGGCGTGCAGGTTCTGACACCTTCTTCTACCCTTGCTAAGCGCCAGCCCGAGAAATTCCCAACAATTAACTTGCGCGCAAGATAATTGCAGGATACATTTCACCTCACATTAGTTAGCGCGCTAAATTTTAGCGCAAAACAAAACCAACGAGGAAATCTCATGAAAGCGCTCTACACCGCAGTAGCAACCTCCACCGGTGGCCGTGATGGCCGTGCGATCTCCAGTGACAACATTCTCGATGTGAAGCTGGCCACCCCAAAAGAACTCGGCGGCGCGGGTGGTGAAGCCACCAACCCTGAGCAACTGTTTGCCGCCGGCTACTCGGCCTGCTTCATCGGCGCCCTGAAGTTCGTGGCCGGCCAGAGCAAGCGTAGTATCCCGGCAGACGCTTCGATCACCGCTCACGTGGGCATTGGTCAGATTGAGGGTGGCTTCGGTCTGGACATCGACCTGCATATCAGCCTGCCGGGCCTGGAACAGGCTGACGCCCAGCAACTGGTCGATGCAGCGCATAAGGTCTGCCCGTACTCCAACGCCACCCGTGGCAACGTTGATGTACGCCTGCACGTGACCGTCTGATTGCTGCAAACGGTTTGGCTTGCACTAACGGGAGATCCCTTGCGGATCTCCCGTTTTTTCATCCGCAACGAAAAAGCCCGCAACACTGTGCGGGCTTTTTCGTGAAGCGTGGCTACAAAGCAGTGCTTATTTGGCACGGCCTTTGTAGGAACCGCCTTCACGGGTATCGATCTCGATCATGTCGCCGATTTCGATGAAGTCAGCAACGCTCAGCTCGGTGCCGTTTTTCAGTTTGGCAGGCTTCATCACTTTGCCAGAGGTGTCGCCACGAGCGGAACCTTCGGTGTAGTCAACCTGACGCACGATGGTGGTCGGCAGCTCTACCGAAACCAGACGCTCTTCGAAGAACACGGCTTCGCAAACGTCGGTCATGCCTTCTTCGACGAATGGCAGAACGGCGTCGATGTCTTCGGCGTTCAGCTCGTACATGGTGTAGTCGGTGGTGTCCATGAACGTGTAGGTGTCACCGCTGATGAACGACAGGGTGGCTTCCTTGCGGTCCAGGATCACATCGTCCAGCTTGTCGTCTGCACCGTAGACAGTTTCAGTCTTGTAGCCGGTCAGCAGGTTTTTCAGCTTGGTCTTCATGATCGCGCTGTTACGGCCGGACTTGGTGAACTCAGCCTTTTGAACCAGCCAAGGATCGTTGTCGATACGAATCACGGTGCCGGGTTTCAGCTCTTTACCAGTTTTCATTGCAGATATCCGAATTTGGATGGAGTTAGCGAAGGCTCTGTACGAGAAGCAGCCTGTGCAGGCGGTTTTTCGTACAGAGCCTGATATCAAGGCCGCGTATCATAGCGAATTTCGGTAAAACTGTACCAGCGCTGAGGCGAGGTCGCTGCGCGCTGCCTGCTGTTGGCACCAATGTTCTGCATGCTCACGCATTTGCGGCCAATATCGATTCAGTTGCTGCCAGCCCTCTTGCACCTCCTCCCCGGCGCTCCAGGCGCGCCACAGCTCGGCAGTCGCCTGCGCAGCTTCTGCGGGCAACGTCGCAAGGTAGAGCGCCAGAAACGCCTCCAGCTTGGGCCGGTGGGCATCGTCCTGCTGCTGATAAATGTGCCAAAGCATCGGCCGCGCAGCCCATTGCGCCCGGACGAACGAGTCTTCGCCGCGCACCACATTGAAATCGCAGCACCACAACAAGCGGTCGTATTGTTCCTGAGCTACGAACGGCAGCACTTGAATGGTCAAAGCCCCGCGCCGACGAATGGCACCGGCTTGCAGGCCGCCCTCCCCCAGCCAGCGCTGCAAGTCGCCGACAATGCGCCCTTGCGGCACCAGCAAGTGGGTGACAACGCCTTCGCCGAGCAACTGGTCCAGCCAACTGCCTAATGCCGGATTTTCATAAGCGAACAGCGAAATCAACCGCGCACCGGACTCAGGCTGTACCCCAAGCCCGCGCAGGAAATCCTGCTGGGCAGCGGGGTCGGCCTGAAACGCCTGGCGTTGGGCAATCAGCGACTGCTCACGGAGCAAGCCGCCAGTCTGCTCGGTAAAGCCTGGAAAGAAGAAGAACTTCTTCAAACCATTGGCTTGCGGCGATGGCAGACCATGACAGCCACTGACCCAGTCCTCGGCACTCAGATAATCGAGGTTCAGCCATACCGGTCGCGGGCTGCGTTGCAACATGGCCTGGGTGTAGGCCTCGGGCACGCGACAGGCAAAGGCTTCGAGCACAACATCGGGAATTGAGGCAGGCTGCCAATCCTCAGGCCAGTGGCAGACCTCAACGCCGGCCTGGCACTGCCGGGCCGCCAGTGGATCGGCGTGCGGGCACAGGCGCACGAAGGCCGACAGATCGTTGATCCACAAGCGTACGGCAAAGCCATGCTCGGCCACCAATTGGCGGGCCAGACGCCAGGTGACGCCTACATCGCCGTAGTTATCCACGACATCGCAAAAGATGTCCCATGAAACTTGCATTACGCTTCCCGAAGCCGACCTCAAAGCGGCGATTGTCGCCCGTAACAAGCGCTTTGCACCAGCGCCGGGCGTGGCACAATGAATCATCTGCGCCCTCCACCGCCTACGCCGTCAAAGGAAGTGATCGCCATGTCCAGCCAAAGCCGTCGTCACGAACTCTACGTGTCACTCAAGTTGATTGTGTGCATTGCCCTGGGCATCTGGCTCGGCGCCGTTGCCGTGATCCTGACCGGCCCGCTGCTGCTCAAGGCCTTGCCTGAAACCCAGACCCGCGCCCTGGCCGAAGCGGTCACTCGGGTCGCCCCAGCGCCAGCGCCAGAACCGGCCCTTCAACAACCTGATGCGATGTTCAAGAAGTTCGAGCAAAGCCTGCGCGAAAGTGAAGCACGCCAGGCGCGTGAATACGCTGAGGCGCAGCAGAACAAACACTTCAATCGCGCCAAGTGCGACTTCTGGATGCAACAGGATCGCACCGCGCCCAGCGAAAAAAGCCGGGCCAGCATCAATGAATTCTGCGGATAACCCATGGACAAAAATCACCTGCTGCACCTGATCGTCGAACGCTTGCAGCATGACCTCGACATTGCCGTGCGTGCCGCACAAACAGCCTATGAGGCCGCGACCCACGAAGAGAACATTGCCGAAAACAAGTACGACACGCTGGGCCTGGAGGCCTCCTATCTGGCCGCCGGCCAGGCACGCCGGGTCGAAGAGATTCGTCAGGCGCTGAGCGTTTATCAGCAGACAGCGTGCAAACCCTTCGACGAACAACGCGGGATTCAGGTCGGCGACCTGGTGATGCTCGAAACCGAGCACGGTGACTCGCGCCAGCTATTTCTGGGACCCGATGCCGCAGGCCTGAAGATTCAGGCCGATGACCAGTTGATCACGGTGATCACCTCACGCGCACCGCTGGGCCACAGCCTGCTGGGCAAGGCTGAAGGCGATAGCGTGGAAATCGTCGTCAGCGGTCAGCGTCAGGTCTTCGAGGTCACGCAAGCACTGTGACGTCCTACCCATTAGTGGGCTTGCGGGTGCGGAGAGTTTGTGGGTAAGGTTCGTTGTCGCTGTAGGAAAGTGACGGGGCAGTTTGAAGGACTAATTACCCAAGGAGATTTTTCATGACGAACGTCATCGCATTTCCTGACGCCCATGAACGTAATCGCCTGAAGTCCAATGAGCATCCGGCGCTGAAGTACCTGAGCAAGAAGGAACTGCAACTGATCGAGCAGTTGCGCCTGACCAGCCATGCCGGCCGGCAGTACATCTACGACTATGCCCATCTCATGAGCCTGACCCGGCCACTGCATCCTGCGCCGCAGGATTGACCAGCGCCGCCGTCCCATCCAGCAAGGCGACGAGCACGCCCGCCGCCTGTCGCTGCAGGTCGTTTAGTGGGTCAACGACCAGACCAGCGCAGAAATCGCTACCACGCCGGACATCACCACAAACACGTTGGACAGCTTGCCCGAGTATTTGCGCATGGCCGGCACCTTACGGATCGCGTACATCGGCATCAGAAACAGCAACACCGAGATCACCGGCCCGCCCAGGGTTTCGATCATGCCCAGGATACTTGGGTTGATGGTCGCAACGATCCAGCACACCACCAGCATGCACAGCGCTGTCAGACGATCCAGAGCCTTGCTGCCCGGACGCGCGCCGGACTTCAGCACCAGCCCCTTGAAGCCCTCACTGGCGCCGATGTAATGCCCCAGGAACGACTTGGAGATCGCCACCAGCGCGATCAGCGGCGCGGCAAACGCGATGGTCGGGTTCTGGAAGTGGTTAGCCAGGTAGGACAACACTGAAAGGTTCTGGGCTTTGGCTTCAGCCAGTTGAGCCGGCGACAGGGTCAACACGCAACTGAACACAAAGAACAGCACCATCAATACCATTAGCAAATGGGCGCGGGACAGAATTTTGGAACTGCGTGCATCGGCCTGCTCACCGTACAGGCGCTTCTGATCCACCGCGAACGCCGAGATGATTGGCGTGTGGTTGAAGGAGAACACCATCACCGGGATCGCCAGCCACAGGGCTGGCAGGAAGGTCGCAGGCTCAGGCAGCGTGGAGGCCGTGCTGAGGATACCGCCATTCCAGTGCGGAATCAGGAACACCGCCAGAAACAGCAGCGAGACGATGAACGGATAGACCATCATGCTCATCACTTTAACGATGACCCGCTCGCCGCAACGCACCACCGCCAGCAGGCCGAGGATCAGCGCGAACGCCAGCAATGCACGTGGCGGCGGCGCGATGTGCAACTGGTTGACCAGAAAGCTGCTGACGGTGTTGGTCAGGCCAACGCTGTAGATCAGCAGAATCGGGAAGATTGCGAAAAAATACAGCAGGGTAATCATTGCCCCGGCGCCTTTACCGAAGTGTTCTTCGACCACCTCGGTGATATCGCCGCCGCTGCGACCCGAAAGTACGAAACGGGTCAGGCCGCGGTGGGCAAAGAAGGTCATCGGGAAAGCCAGGATCGCCAACGCCATCAAAGGCCAGAAGCCGCCGATACCGGCACTGATGGGCAGGAACAAGGTACCTGCGCCGATGGCGGTGCCGAACAGGCCCAGCATCCAGGTGGTATCGTTGCGATTCCAAGCAGCATTCTCTGCGGGGACTGTATCCAGGCGTTCTACGACGCTATTGGCCTGATCGTTCATCCGGTCGTGTCTCCGTTTCCGGTAATTGCACAAGCAAGGACGCCACGGATGGAATTGGCAGCGCGGCGCCCGCCCTGAAAAGCAGGGGCGCGATTTTCCGTGATCAGAACCGGAAAGCAAGGAATATCAGATCAACCGTGCGAAAAACACCGTAACAAATGGCAAAACGAGCACATTCATCTGGTTGACAGCACAAAGCGTGCATTGCGAGGTACACCCAGGCAGGCAGCAAACGTCTGTGGGGCTGAAAAACAAAGGCCGATCAGGATCGGCCTCGTTCATGCTGCGCTGACGTTACTCGATGGCCAGCTTGTCACGATTCCTGTCGAGCAGGGTCTTGCCGATGCCACTGACCTCAATGAGCTCGTCGACCGAGGTGAAGTTACCATTGCTTTCACGGTACGCCACGATGGCATTGGCCTTGTTAAGACCAACGCCGGACAGCGCTTTCTGCAGGGTCAAGGCATCTGCGGTATTGATGTTGATTTTGTCAGCGACCTGCTGGGCCTGGCCGGCCATGGCTTCAGCCCCCAGGGGCATGGTTTCAGCCGCCATGGGATTGGCAGCAGCCCCCATCGGGTTGGCAACAGACGTCAGGGAGGCAGTTGCCAGCAGGACGGACAAAACAGAAGAAAGCAATACATTACGCATGACAGGCACTCCTTGGGTTTATAGGTTCAAGCAGCATTCCAATGCTGCCCCTGAAAGCTAATCCAGTAAGCGAACCTGTAAAAGTGCCTGAGCGTGTCAGGGAATTACCTCACAAACAGTCACGAAACAGCCAGTTCTTACCCCGTTTCGCCCTGCTTTTTCAGGTTTCCCGGCGCCGCTCCTGATGAATCCAGTCAACGATATCTTCATCCGGTGCATAGCCGCTGACGGTCTCGCGCAGCAGCTGCCGAACCGTGTGGTAATCGTCCTTGTCGACCGCTGTCAGCAAGCGGGTCAATAACACTTTGAGCATATCCCAGGACAAGTAGTCCTCATTGGCACTCATGATCATCGGGTGCTCGGTGGCCACCACGTTGTCGCCGATCAACAACTCTTCATAGAGCTTCTCTCCCGGCCGTAAACCGGTGAACTCGATGGAAATATCGCCGTGCGGGTTTTTCTCCGAGCGAATGCTCAGGCCCGAGAGATGGATCATCTTTTCCGCCAGCTCGATGATTCTTACCGGCTCCCCCATGTCCAGCACAAACACGTCGCCGCCCTGCCCCATGGAACCGGCCTGGATCACCAGTTGGGCGGCCTCGGGGATGGTCATGAAATAACGCGTGATCTTCGGGTGGGTAACCGTTAAGGGCCCGCCAGTCTGGATCTGCTTGTGAAACAACGGAATCACCGAGCCTGAAGAGCCCAGCACATTACCAAAGCGCACCATGATGAAGCGGGTCTTGTTGACCTGATACACATTGGACTGATCACCAAACATCACCGGTGCCGCTTCGCGGCTGAGCGCTTGCAGGATCATCTCCGACAGGCGCTTGGTGCTGCCCATGACATTGGTGGGGCGCACCGCCTTGTCGGTGGAGATCAGGACAAAGTTGGAAACTCCGGCCTGCAACGCCGCCTGTGCGGTATTGAGGGTGCCAACCACGTTATTGACCACGCCCTCGGCAATATTGTGCTCGACCATCGGCACGTGCTTGTAGGCCGCCGCATGGTAGACGGTGTCGACCTTCCAGGTTTTCATCACATCGAGCAGTCGGGGATGGTTGCGCACCGAGCCCAGGATGGGCAACAACTTGACCGAAAGCGCTTCACGGGCCAGACGTTGCTCCAGCTCACTGACAATGGTGTAAAGGTTGAATTCGCTGTGATCCAGCAACAGCAGCGTGGCCGGCTTGAGCAGCAGGATCTGGCGGCACAGCTCCGAACCGATCGAGCCGCCGGCACCGGTGACCAGTACGGTCTGGGCCTTGATACAGTGTTCCAGCAGGTTATCCTGGGCCGGCACTGAATCACGCCCCAGCAAGTCCGCGATATCAACTTCCTGCAAGTCATCGACCTTGACCCGCCCTGCTGCCAGGTCCATGAAACCAGGCACACTGCGCACATGCAGCGGGAAGCCCTCCAGGTAGCCGAGAATCTCACGGCGCCGGCCACGGGTGCATGAAGGCACCGCCAGCAGGATCTCCTGGGCGCCGGTCACCTCGATCATGCGCTGGATATGCTTGGGCTTGTAGACCTGCAACCCGGAAATGACCCGGTTGGAAATCGACTCATCGTCGTCGATGAACGCCACGGGGCGCATCAACCGCCCCATGCGCAGTGCAGCTACCAATTGATTACCGGCGGCTCCGGCACCGTAGATAGCCACCTTGCGCAGGCCATCGTCGCGGCTGGCGAAGGGCACATGCTGCACGGCAGCAAACCAGTCACCGAGAAAATACTGGCGCATGGCAAGGCGCAGCCCACCGATCATGACCATGCTCAACCACCAGTAGTTGAACATGATCGACCGCGGCACGATCTGCTGATGGTTGCTGTAGACGTACACCACGCAACCGAGAATCAGCGCCGAAAGAGTCACCGCCTTGATGATTGCGATCAGCGCATCGTTGCCGAAATAGCGCATCACCGCCCGGTACATGCCGAAGCGAATGAACAGCGGGATCGAAACCAGCGGGGCACTGACAAACAGCCAGGTGTACTTGTCCAGCGGGTTGATCAGATCATCGACCCCAAGACGGACCACAAACGCCATCCACAAGGCGAACCAGACCAGCAGGACGTCAGTGCCGACCTGAATGATCCGTTTCTGGCGACGCGGCAGCGCCAGCAGAAAGGTTCGTATCTTGTCCATGGTGTCCTCAATCAATCCTTGCCACCTCGTTTGAAACCTCACTACAACCATCCAGGCCCCGAGCTCGTCGAAGCAATTGTTACAATCTATATGAAAAACCGCTGGTCCGCGCTGTCAAATCAGCCCCGCTCAACCTGCCCGGCCTTGAATTTCAAGGCCAGCCACACCAATGGCAACCAGCAAAGGACCAGACCTGTCACGCCATCGACCCAGCCTTTGGCCACCAACAGTGCCCAAGGCAATAACCAGACCAGATTGATCACCAGCACCGCCAGGGTTACCGGCAGATGCCGAGCGTAATGACGCGAAGCAAACTGATAGGCATGGCTACGATGCGCTTCATACACTTTCTCGCCGCGCAGCAAACGCCGGATCAGGGTCAAGGTAGCGTCCACCACAAACACGCCGAGCAGGATCAGCCATGCCCAGAACAGTGAAGGCGACACCCAGCCAGCCTGCAAGGACAGTACGCCGAGTACAATGCCCAGAAAACCACTGCCGGCATCGCCCATGAAAATTCGTGCCGGCGGAAAATTCCAGTACAGGAAACCTGCCACTGCAGCCGCCAGCAATGCGGGGACCAGCACCTGATCGCCAGGCCCGGTCAGCGCATAGATCAGACACGCACTGCCACACACAGTTACCGCTTCAATGCTGGCGATACCGTCAATGCCATCCATGAAGTTGTACAGGTTGAGCATCCAGACCAGATAAAACACCGCCAGAACGTTGCCCAGCCAACCCAGCTCCAGTGACCAGCCCAGCAGATGCAGCGGCGCCATACCGCCCAGCCACGCCAGTGCCCAGATCGCTGCGGCAAAATGCCCAAGCAGACGCCAGCGGGCGGCAATGTGCCCGTGGTCGTCCATAAAACCGATAACCGCCACCAGGCCACCGGCCCCGGCCAGGGCCATCAGCAGATCGGCAGGCATGCGTCCTGTCGCGCCTAACCACGAAACCGCCAGCAAGAATGCGATGACAATTGATACTCCGCCGCCACGGGGCGTCGGTATCGAATGCGAACTACGAGCATTGGGAATGTCCATCAGGCTACGAGCCAAGGCATACCTGCGCAGGACTGCAGTCAACAGCAAGGACAACAGCGCAAATCCGAGAACCCACAACCACTCAACCATGCTTTTTATTTTCCAGATAATGATTCGCGGTTTCGCGCAGCGCCTGATCGACACTTACCGGCGGCCGCCAATCCAACAGCGTACAGGTCTGCTCGATGTCGACCTGCAAAGAGCCGCACAGGCGCTGCGAAAACGCCCGCTTGCCCAATAGCGCGGCCAGTGTGCTCAACAACCACATTGGCACTGGCAATAACCTAGCGGGCTTGCCCAATGCCTTGCCAACACGCTTGAGTAATTCAGTGGTCGACAGATCCTGCGCATCACTGACCAGCAAGGTCTGGTTGGCCGCGCCTGGATGTGCCAGGCAAGTCACCAGCAGGTCCACCAGATTCTCCAGCGCCACCAGACTACGCCGGTTGTTTATCGCCCCCAACGGCAGAGGAACACCTTTGTCCAGCCAGCGCATCATGTTCAGAAAGTTGGCCTTGACCCCAGGCCCATAAACCAGCACAGGACGGACGATGACCACCTCCATGCCAGTACGCGCAGCCAGCTCACGCAGTTGCTGCTCGGCGGCCTGCTTTGACACGCCATAGGGATCTTCAGGGCGACCGGGGTCGCTGGCCTTGAAAGGCGAGCCAGCCAGCGAGTACTCGCCGTTGACCTTGATCGAGCTGATAAATACGAATCTTCTGACACCTGCGGCAACCGCCTGTTCCGCAAGGTTAAGCGTCGCGGCCACGTTAGCCTGGAAATATTCCGCCTGCGGGTCGACGGCAGACTCGTCGAGTACATGAACTCTGGCGGCGCAGTGCACAACCACATCGATACCTGCGACAAACTCATGCCAGCGGTTATCGGCAGACAGGTCATCGACCATGACCACTTCAACCGCCGGGTCCAGCCCGTGCCCAACCTGACGCACAGCCGCCCGCACGCAGGGCACCTCAAGGGCAACCAGACGCCGTACCAGAGCCCGGCCAACAAATCCTGTCGCGCCCGTTACCGCAACCGCTACAGGCTGGCGCATTCCCTGACTCTCAATATCTGACCTCTGAACACGGAAAAAACACGGATGGGTAATTCCAATAAGCAGCAAGTTTAACATCATGGCAGCCTGGCTGACCGACTGGACGCAGGATCAGCTATCACCGGGAATCAACAACTGCAGCGGCCTGTCGCCGGTCGCATAAAGCTGTTCAAGCGCCTTGCCCAGCGCACGTTTGGCAGGTATTTCGCCGTGCACCAGACGTATTTCTGAGGGCCAACGCTGCATGTCACGCACAAATGCCAATAACCCCGATTGATCGGCGTGCGCGGAGTAACCCGCCACCGTGCTGACCCCTGCCCGGATAGCAAAGCGTTGCCCGTCAAGCGACACCTCACCCTGCCCCGCCGCCTGCTGTATCAGTGAACCCGGCGTGCCCCTGGCCTGATAACCGACAAACAGCACATGGTGACGGGGCTCTTGCAGCATCGCCTTGAGGTAATTGACGATCCGGCCACCCACACACATGCCATGCCCGGCAATCACAATGGCGGGTCGCAACGTACTGCTCAGGTAGTTGACCACTTGCTGGTGCTGCGCGTGGCTGTCGATGGTAATCAACTGCGCGAATGCCAATGGTGCCCGACCCTCTGCCAGTCGTTGCTGCGCATCGTCATCCCAGTGCGCTTTGCATGCCTGATAGACCTGGGTAAAGCGGCTGGCCAGTGGCGAGTCAAGAATCACTGGCAGTTGCTGCCAGTCGATGTGCGCCAGCGCCTGCGGACAATCACCTGCCGGTAACTGCCCAGGCAGCGCCTTGCGCTGCAGAATATCCTCAAGCTCGTACAACAGCTCTTGCGTGCGGCCAATGCTGAATGCCGGCAACAGCACGGTGCCGCCATCAACCAGCGCCTGATCAATGAGCTTTTCGAGGCGCTGCTGACGATTGCCGCGATCCTTATGCAAACGGTCGCCATAGGTGCTCTCAAGCACCAGGATGTCAGCGTACTCAGGTGCACGCAGGTCGCGCAGGATCGGCGTCTGGCAAGCGCCAAGATCGCCGGAAAACACCACCCGTGTTGCGCGCCCGTCCTCCCCATGGCGAACATCACATTCAACATACGCCGAACCGAGGATATGCCCCGCCCTTTGCAGACGCAATCGGCAACATGACAGGCCTGTGCCGGGCAACTCGAACCACTGATCAAAGGCCAAGACCACCAGCTGCCGTTCGAGCTGGCGCAGCAGAGCCTTGTCCGCTACAGCGCAGTGCCTCAACACATCCTCGATAACCAGCGGCAACAGCCTGGCGGACGGCTCGGTGCACAGCACAGGCCCACGGTAGCCGGCAGCCAGAAGCGCTGGCAGGCGGCCGACATGGTCGTTGTGAACATGGGTGATCACCAGCGCTTTGATTACGCCCAGATCCATATCAGGCGCTGTCATGCTCAATTCGCCACTGTCCGCACCACAGTCAATCAGCAGGCTTTCATGAGGCGCCATAAACAGCTGGTGACACGACCCCGTAACCCGCTCGATCGCGCCATGGTGAACAATATGCGGGTAATCCATGCAACTTCCTCCAGCAACCTGTTCAGTTCGGGAGGCATTGTGCCTTGGGGAGAGGCACTTTCAAGCCGGGACGGGAATGCCCAGAAAGCCGGATTTTTGCAGCAAGATAGCCGAAGAAGGTCGGATTTAATCCGAAAAAGCTGAAACTCAAGAATTAACCTGAGCACTTAATCGAACATTCGCTCACAAGGTGATGAATATTCCTACAAGCGTAGAGAACATAGGCTACACAATAGCGAGAAAGATATCAGCCAAGCCTGTAGGCAAGCATGGCAGCAGCAGGCACAGCGCCCATAGCCCTGAGCTAAAGGACGTCTGCCGCTATCCCCATCAGGCGGTACGACTGGAGGCCGAACGCTTGGTCCGCAAGCTACCAAACCAGGCCAGCACAGGACCGATCAACATGCCCAGTAACAACGCCAGGATAACAGGCACAGCCAGCGCCAGCTCAGGTGCCGACCAACCGAAGAACACCAGGCCTACAGGCTGACGGTTCTCCAGGACGAACACTGTGGTCACCAGCACCAACAGCAAGACGATGGTTACCGCCAGCACTCGTTTGAAAATACGCATTCACTGATCCTTTTCTACGCTGTAGCCCATCGCCTCTTCTTCCTCATTCACCCGATCACGCAGCTCTTTACCGGGCTTGAAGTGAGGAACGAACTTGCCGTCCAGGCTTACCGACTGGCCGGTCTTCGGATTGCGCCCAACACGGGGAGCACGATAATGCAATGAGAAGCTGCCAAACCCGCGGATCTCGATTCGATCGCCGGTAGCCAGACATTGAGACATTTGTTCAAGCATGGTCTTGATAGCCAACTCGACATCCTTGGATGAGAGAAGACCCTGATGGGTGACAATTCGTTCGATCAACTCCGACTTCGTCATATTTTTCCCTTCTTTTTCAAGCAGCTAGATCAGTGCTTCGAAGGTTTTAGCATGACCGGATGATTTTGAACAGCCTGCATCTTGACTTATGTGCGGCCTGGTTGATACGGCATATTCAGGTGACGAGAGGATGACGCGCGGCAGCTTGCAGCCCGCCTCGCTTTGCGCCAGACCGGATGGATTTGCATCGCGCAACAAGGGCGTCCGGGATGAGTGACGAAATATTTCTTGCGCGCACAAAAAAGGGCGACCGAAGTCGCCCTTTTTCAATGGATCACAGAACTCAGTTCTGCTTTTCCATTTGAGCACGCAGCAGGTCACCGATAGTGGTAGGACCAGTGCTTTCAGTAGCTTCTGGCTTGTTGCGCAGGCTCTGAATGGCTTCTTTCTCGTCTTCGACGTCTTTCGACTTGATCGACAGGTTGATTACGCGGCTCTTGCGGTCAACGCTGATGATCTTGGCTTCGATCTCTTCGCCTTCTTTCAGAACGTTACGCGCGTCTTCAACGCGGTCACGGCTGATTTCGGAAGCTTTCAGAGTCGCTTCGATGTCGTCGGCCAGAACGATGATGGCGCCTTTGGCGTCAACTTCTTTCACGGTACCGCGAACGATCGCGCCCTTGTCATTGACAGTGACGTACTCGGAGAACGGATCGCTTTCCAGTTGCTTGATACCCAGGGAGATGCGCTCACGCTCCGGGTCAACCGACAGGATAACGGTGTCCAGCTCGTCGCCCTTCTTGAAACGACGAACGGCTTCTTCACCGGCTTCGTTCCAGGAGATGTCGGACAGGTGAACCAGACCGTCGATGCCGCCGTCCAGACCAATGAAGATACCGAAATCGGTGATCGACTTGATGGTGCCGGAGATACGGTCGCCCTTGTTGAACTGGCCAGAGAAGTCTTCCCATGGGTTGGACTTGCACTGTTTGATGCCCAGGGAGATACGACGACGCTCTTCGTCGATGTCCAGAACCATGACTTCCACTTCGTCGCCAACCTGAACGACTTTCGACGGGTGGATGTTTTTGTTGGTCCAGTCCATTTCGGAAACGTGCACCAGACCTTCCACGCCTTCTTCCAGCTCTGCGAAGCAGCCGTAGTCGGTCAGGTTGGTAACGCGTGCAGTAACGCGGGTGCTCTCTGGGTAACGAGCCTTGATAGCAACCCATGGGTCTTCGCCCAGTTGCTTCAGACCCAGCGAAACGCGGTTGCGCTCGCGATCGTACTTCAGAACCTTGACATCGATCTCATCGCCAACATTGACGATTTCCGATGGGTGCTTGATACGCTTCCAGGCCATGTCGGTGATGTGCAGCAGGCCATCGACGCCGCCCAGATCCACGAATGCGCCGTAGTCGGTGAGGTTCTTGACGATACCCTTGACTTGCTGGCCTTCCTGCAGGGATTCCAGCAGCGCTTCGCGCTCTGCACTGTTCTCGGCTTCCAGGACACTGCGACGGGAAACGACAACGTTGTTGCGCTTCTGGTCCAGCTTGATGACCTTGAACTCGAGCTCTTTGCCTTCGAGGTGGGTAGTGTCGCGAACCGGACGAACGTCGACCAGCGAGCCCGGCAGGAACGCACGGATGCCGTTGACGTCGACGGTGAAACCGCCCTTGACCTTGCCGTTGATGACGCCCTTGACCACTTCTTCAGCGGCGAAAGCTGCTTCCAGAACAATCCAGCACTCGGCGCGCTTGGCTTTTTCGCGGGACAGCTTGGTTTCGCCAAAGCCGTCTTCGACCGCGTCCAGCGCAACGTGCACTTCGTCACCGACCTTGATGGTCAGCTCGCCAGCGTCGTTGT
Organism: Pseudomonas sp. LJDD11; assembly: GCF_024584215.1. Taxonomy (NCBI): domain Bacteria; kingdom Pseudomonadati; phylum Pseudomonadota; class Gammaproteobacteria; order Pseudomonadales; family Pseudomonadaceae; genus Pseudomonas; species Pseudomonas sp. LJDD11. The sequence goes on along the minus strand of NZ_JANJFL010000013.1, from coordinate 140,609 downwards.
AGAACTGCTCGAGCGGGATGACGCCCTCGGACTTCAGGCCAGCGTGTACGGTTACCCAGTCGCCGTCGATGTCGACAACGATACCGGTAATGATTGCGCCTGGCTGAAGATTCAGGGTTTTCAGGCTTTCTTCAAAAAGTTCTGCAAAGCTTTCGCTCATTTTAATTCCTGTGTGATCAAGGGCGAAGAATACGCCCATCTGCCACGTTCCAGACCACGTGGGTTTCGTTCATGTAAAAGGAAGCCTGCAGGATGTAGTCTGGTCTCCCGCATGGCTCCTTGATCATCCCGTGATATCGCGCAGGGCGACTTCACTGAGGATGCGTTGCAACACCTGGTCGATGGATAACTCGGTGGAGTCCAGCTGAATGGCGTCGTGCGCCGGCTTGAGCGGGGCTACCGCTCGCTGGGTGTCACGCTCGTCGCGAACACGTATCTCATCTAGCAGACTCGACAGACTAACATCATCACCCTTGGCCTTCAACTGCAGGTAACGACGACGCGCGCGTTCTTCGGCACTGGCGGTCAGGAAAATCTTCAATGGCGCATCGGGAAACACCACGGTCCCCATGTCCCGACCGTCAGCGACCAGACCCGGTTGCTCCTGAAAAGCCCGCTGACGCTGCAACAAAGCGTCCCGCACTGCCGGCAGCGAAGCCACTTGAGACGCGCCACTGCCGACCTGCTCGTTGCGGATCGCATGGGTCACGTCTTCACCTTCAAGAATGATGCGCTGCTGCTGACCGTTGTCACCGACCTCGAATTGCACATCGAGGTGCGCTGCCAGCAATTTGAGCGCCTCTTCATTGGTCAGGTCGACCCCGTGGTTACTGGCCGCGAAGGCCAGCAGACGGTACAGCGCACCAGAATCGAGCAGACACCAGCCCAACTGGGTCGCCAGCAAACCGGCAATAGTGCCTTTGCCCGAACCACTGGGTCCGTCAATGGTGATGACAGGTGCTTTGATTTTCACGATTGTTCCTCTTGCGCGACGGACATGCCAACCTGGGCGCACAGTGCCAGGAAATTGGGAAAGGATGTCACGACATTGGCACAGTCGCGGATCCGTATGGGCGCCGAGGCCCGCAAAGCGGCAACGCTGAACGCCATCGCAACGCGATGATCGCCACGGGCATCCAGCTCACCGCCCGTAAAAGTACCACCGTCGATAATGATGCCATCGGCGGTTGGCTCGACCTTGATACCCAATACCTGCAAACCGTCTGCCATGATCTGGATCCGGTCACTGTCACGGGCGCGCAACTCCTGAGCACCACGCAACACCGTGCGACCACGCGCGCAGGCTGCCGCGATGAACACCACCGCAAATTCGTCGACGGCCAGCGGTATCAACGCCTCGGGAATCTCGATACCGGTCAGCGGCGCCGAGCGCACCCGCAGATCGGCGACCGGCTCACCGCCAGCCTGACGCGGGTTCTCCAGCTCGATATCGGCCCCCATCAGACGCAGGATATCGATCACACCCGTGCGGGCCGGGTTGATGCCGACGTGCTCAAGCAGCAACTCGGAACCCTCGGCAATCGAGGCGGCGACCAAAAAGAACGCTGCGCAAGACATATCCGCTGGCACCTCGATGCGCGTGCCGTTCAGCCGATGCCCCGGCTCGATACTCAAGCGCCCCGCGCTGCGCTGGATCGGGTAACCAAACCCTTCCAGCAGCCGCTCGGTATGATCGCGAGTCGGTGTCGGCTCAATAATCGTAGTACGCCCTTGGGCATACAGCCCTGCCAATAACAAGCAGGACTTGACCTGCGCACTGGCAGTCGGCGCCTCAAAGACCTGCCCGACCAGTTGTCGGCCACCGCGAATGGTCAGCGGCGGACGACCCTCAGCGCCACTCTCGACGACCGCCCCCATGGCCCGCAATGGCTCGGCGACGCGGTTCATGGAACGCCGCGATAACGTGGCATTGCCGGTCAGGGTGCTGTCGAAGCTCTGCGCAGCCAGCAAACCGGCCAGCAGGCGCATCGAGGTCCCGGAGTTACCCAGGTAGATCGCCCCCGGCGCCGACTTCAGACCGTGCAGGCCAACGCCGTGGATCGCCACCCGGCCCTGATGCGGGCCTTCGATAACCACGCCCATGTCACGGAACGCCTGCAGGGTCGCCAGGGCATCTTCACCCTCAAGCAAACCCTCGACCTCGGTAACGCCTTCAGCCAGCGAGCCGAGAATGATCGCCCGGGTGGAAATCGACTTGTCGCCCGGCACTCGCACCCGACCAGCCAGCCGCCCGCCGGGGCTCGCCACAAACGCCAGATCAGCAGCCACCTCAGGTTCGACATAGGCACGCCGGGCAAGAATCTTGCCGAAATGCTCACGCGCCATGCGCGCCCGGGTGAACACACCGAGCAACTGGTGACCATCGCCTGCCTCGACCGCCTCGCGCAGCGCATCCAGATCGCTGCGATAGGTGTCCAGGGTCCGCAGCACCGCTTCGCGGTTGGCCAGGAAGATGTCATGCCACATCACCGGATCACTGCCGGCGATACGGGTAAAGTCGCGAAAACCTCCCGCCGCGTAGCGGAAGATTTCCAGGTTTTCGTTACGCTTGGCCAGCGAGTCAACCAGGTTGAATGCCAGCAGATGCGGCAAGTGACTGGTCGCGGCCAGCACTTCATCATGACGCTCGACGCGCATGTGCTCGACATCCGCGCCCAGTGCAGCCCACAACTGATGCACCACGCTGACCGCGTCCGGATCGGTCTGCGGCAGCGGCGTGAGGATTACCTTGTGGCGACGGAACAGGTCGGCATTCGAGGCTTCGACGCCGCTCTGCTCAGAACCGGCAATCGGATGCCCGGGCACGAATCGCGCCGGCATTGCACCGAATGCTTCTTGCGCGGCACGCACCACATTGCCCTTGGCGCTGCCGACATCGGTGAGGATGGCGTTGCCAAGGTCCAGCGGCGCCAAACGCGCCAGGACCTTCTCCATGCCCAGTATCGGCACCGCCAACTGGATCACGTCGGCGCCCTCACAGGCCTTGGCCAGATCCTCTTCGCAACGGTCCACCACGCCCAACTCGACCGCCAGGCGGCGCGACTGGGCATTGAGGTCAACCCCCACCACCTCGTGGCACAAACCGCTCTGGCGAATACCCTTGGCAAAGGAGCCACCGATCAGACCGAGCCCGACCACCACCAGGCGGCCGATCAGCGGCCCGTTGGATTGCACACTCATGATTTCAGAGCACCGCTTTGGGGTAGGAACCCAGCACTTTGAGCGCTACGGCTTCCTGGCGGATCTGCTCCAGCACGGCCTTGACCAGCGGGTCCTGATGATGCCCGACGAAATCGATGAAGAACACATAGGTCCACTTGCCGCTGCGCGAAGGACGGGTCTCGATACGGGTCAGGTCCAGGCCGTTTTCATGGAACGGCACCAGCAGCTCATGCAGGGCGCCCGGCTTGTTGCTCATCGACACGATGATCGAGGTTTTATCATCACCGGTCGGCGGCACTTCCTGATTGCCGATGATCAGAAAACGCGTGGAGTTGTCTGGACGATCTTCGATCTTTTCTGCCAAACGGGTCAGGCCATACAGGCTAGCCGCCATATCGCCAGCAATCGCTGCCGAATTCCACTCGCTTTTCACCCGCTTGGCGGCATCGGCATTGCTTGCCACCGCCACGCGCTCGACATTCGGGTAGTGCGCATCCAGCCATTTGCGGCACTGGGCCAGGGACTGGGCATGGGAGTAGATGCGGGTGATGCTCTGGGTCTTGGTGCTTTCGCCCACCAGCAGGTGATGGTGGATGCGCAGCTCGACCTCGCCACAGATCACCATGTCATGCTCAAGAAAACTATCGAGCGTGTGGTTGACCGCACCCTCGGTGGAGTTTTCGACCGGCACCACACCAAAGTTCACCGCACCGGCAACCACTTCGCGGAACACTTCGTCGATCGCGGCCATCGGCCGGCTGACCACTGCATGGCCGAAGTGCTTCATGGCCGCTGCCTGGGTGAAGGTGCCCTCAGGACCGAGATAGGCAACATTGAGCGGCTGCTCCAGCGCCAGGCACGAAGACATGACCTCACGGAACAGACGCGCCATTTCTTCGTTGCTCAACGGGCCACGGTTACGCTCCATGACCCGCTTGAGCACCTGAGCTTCACGCTCGGGCCGATAGAACACCGGCGCCTCGCCTTCGGCCAGGGTCGCCATCTTCACCCGCGCCACGTCCTGGGCGCAGCGTGCCCGCTCGCTGATCAGTTCCTGGATCTTCTCGTCGAGTGCGTCGATGCGCACGCGAAGCGCCTTGAGCTCCTGATCGGACATCAACCGTGCTCCTTCTCGAAGTCTTTCATGTAGGCGACCAGCGCATTGACGGCATCCAGGCCCACGGCGTTGTAGATCGAGGCACGCATGCCACCTACCGAGCGATGCCCCTTGAGGTTGAGCAGACCATTGGCCTGGGCACCGGCCAGGAACGGTTTGTCAAGGCGGTCGTCAGCCAGGCGGAACGGCACGTTCATCCACGAGCGGTCAGCCTTGTTGATCGGGTTGTTGTACAGCGCGCTGGCATCGATGTAGTCATACAGGGTGCGCTGCTTGAGATCATTGACCTTGGCCACGGCCTCGACGCCACCCTGCTCCTTGAGCCATTCGAACACCAGCCCGGACAGATACCAGGCCAGGGTCGGCGGCGTGTTGTACATCGAGCCATTGTCAGCCGCGACCTTGTAGTCGAGCATGGTCGGGCACAGGGCGCGGGCACGACCGAGCAGGTCTTCGCGGATGATCACGACAACAATGCCGCTTGGGCCGATGTTTTTCTGCGCGCCGGCGTAGATCATGCCGAACCGCGAGATATCCACCGGACGCGAGAGAATGTCCGACGACATGTCGGCAACCAGCGGCACGTCGCCGGTTTCTGGAATCCAGTTGAATTCCAGGCCGCCAATGGTTTCGTTCGGCGCGTAGTGGACGTACGCCGCGTTTTTCGACAGCGTCCACTCTTGCTGAGCAGGAATGGCGAAGTAATCGTAAGGCTTGGCGGTGGCAGCCAGGTTGATCTTGCCGTAGCGGGCCGCTTCTTCCATGGCCTTGTGCGACCAGATACCGGTGTCGACGTAGTCGGCTTCACCGTTTTCCGGCAGCAGGTTCAGGGCAATCTGGGCGAACTGCTGGCTGGCGCCACCTTGCAGGAACAGCACTTTGTAATTGGCGGGAATATGAAGCAGATCGCGAAGATCCTGCTCGGCCTTTTCGGCGATGGACACGAACTCGTCGCTGCGATGGCTCATTTCCATGACCGACAGGCCCTTGCCTTGCCAGTCCAGCAGCTCGGCCTGGGCGCGCAGCAGAACAGCTTCAGGGAGCGCAGCAGGACCTGCGCAGAAGTTAAAGGCTCGCTTGCTCATATCCACTCTCGTCAAATGCTTCGGGTCTGTTCACGCTACAGGCAGCCTGCCAGCACAGCGCTGGATGGCCGGCAGGCACCTCAATCCGGGACCGGTGCACAGGCATCACACCTTACTGCACCGCAAAGGCGCAGGGGCAGGCACGCGTTTTCACGAACGAACCTGCCCCCGAGCTATTTACTGCATTGCTTCAGTCTGCGGACTCTTCGTCACCCGCAGCGTCCGCTGGTTGCTCATCATCCGTCTCGCTGGCAGCCGCGCCTTCATCAAGCTCTTCATCTTCGATCTCGGAAGGCTCCTGAACCCGCTCCAGGCCAACCAGAGTTTCATCGCTGGCCAGCTTGATCAGGGTCACACCCTGGGTATTACGGCCCAGGCTGGACACTTCGTCGACCCGGGTACGAACCAGAGTGCCCTGGTCGGAGATCAGCATGATCTCTTCACCGTCGAGCACCTGGATCGCCCCGACCAGACGGCCGTTACGCTCGTTGCTGACCATGGCAATCACGCCCTGGCCGCCACGCTTGTACTCGGGGAACTCGCTGATAGCCGTACGCTTGCCATAACCACGCTCGGAAGCGGTGAGAATCTGGCTGCCCTCTTCCGGGATCAGCATGGAAATCAGCTTCTGCCCTTCAGCCAGACGCATACCGCGCACACCACGAGCGGTACGCCCCATGGCACGCACTTCGTTCTCGTTGAAGCGGGTGACCTTGCCACCGTCAGAGAACAGCATGACTTCGCGACTGCCATCGGTGATCGAGGCGCTGATCAGCACATCGCCTTCATCGAGCTCCAGGGCGATCAGGCCCACACTGCGTTGACGGGCGAACTGCTCCAGCGGCGTCTTCTTCACGGTCCCGTTGGCGGTGGCCATGAAAATGAAGTGGCCGACGGTGTACTCCTCGACCGGCAGCATGGTGGTGATGTACTCACCCTCATCCAGCGGCAGCAGGTTAACCAGCGGACGACCGCGGGCGGCACGCGACGCTTCAGGAATCTCGTAGGTCTTGAGCCAGTACACCTTGCCTTTGCTGGAGAACATCATCAGCGTGGTGTGGCTGTTGGCGACCAGCAGGTGCGCGATGTAGTCCTCATCCTTGATCCCGGTAGCAGACTTGCCCTTACCGCCACGGCGCTGGGCCTGGTAAGCGGTCAACGGCTGGGTCTTGGCGTAGCCACCGTGGGAAATGGTCACCACACGGTCTTCTTCGGTAATCAGGTCGCCCAGGGTCAGGTCGCCAGTCGACTCGATGATCTCGGTGCGGCGCGCATCGCCGTATTCGGCACGGATCAGTTCCAGCTCTTCGCGAATCACTTCCATCAGGCGCGTGGCGCTGTTGAGGATGCGGATCAGCTCGCCGATCTGGTTGAGGATCTCCTGATACTCGCCCAGCAGCTTCTCGTGCTCCAGACCGGTCAGACGGTGCAGACGCAGATCGAGGATCGCCTGGGCCTGTTCCGGCGACAGGAAATACTTGCCATCACGCAGGCCATATTGCGGATCGAGGTTTTCCGGACGGCAGGCATCGGCGCCGGCGCGCTCGACCATTTCCACCACCGCACTGGATTCCCAAGGCGTGCTGATCAGCCCTTCCTTGGCCTCGGCCGGCGACGGCGAAGCCTTGATCAGGGCAATGACCGGGTCGATGTTCGACAGCGCAACCGCCTGGCCTTCAAGGATGTGGCCACGCTCACGCGCCTTGCGCAGTTCGAACACGGTGCGGCGGGTAACCACTTCGCGACGGTGACGAACGAAAGCTTCCAGCAGGTCCTTGAGGTTGAGGATCCGTGGACGACCGTCGATCAGCGCGACAATGTTGATGCCGAAGACGCTTTGCAGTTGGGTCTGGGCGTAGAGGTTGTTGAGCACCACCTCAGGCACTTCGCCACGACGCAGCTCGATGACCACCCGCATGCCGTCCTTGTCGGACTCGTCACGCAGCTCGGTGATGCCTTCGAGGCGTTTTTCCTTGACCAGCTCGGCGATCTTTTCGATCAACCGGGCCTTGTTGAGCTGGTACGGCAGCTCGGTGATGACGATCTGCTGGCGGCCACCGACTTTATCGATGTCTTCGACGATCGAGCGGGCCCGCATGTAGATGCGCCCGCGACCAGTGCGATAAGCCTCAAGAATGCCGGCACGCCCGTTGATTACACCAGCGGTCGGGAAATCCGGGCCGGGGATGTACTGCATCAGTTCGTCGACCGACAGCTCGGGGTTGTCGATCAGCGCCAGGCAACCGTCGATGACTTCACCGAGGTTGTGCGGCGGAATGTTGGTCGCCATGCCCACGGCAATACCGCTGGAACCGTTGACCAGCAGGTTGGGAATCTTGGTCGGCATGACCGCCGGGATCAGCTCGGTGCCGTCGTAGTTGGGCACCCAGTCGACAGTCTCTTTGTGCAGATCGGCCATCAGCTCGTGGGCGAGCTTGGTCATCCGCACTTCGGTGTATCGCATCGCCGCCGCGTTGTCGCCGTCGACCGAACCGAAGTTGCCCTGGCCATCGACCAGCAGGTAGCGCAGCGAGAAAGGCTGGGCCATCCGCACGATGGTGTCGTAGACCGCAGTGTCACCGTGGGGGTGGTACTTACCGATCACGTCACCGACCACACGGGCGGATTTCTTGTACGGTTTGTTCCAGTCGTTGCCCAGTTCACTCATGGCGTACAGCACACGCCGGTGCACGGGCTTCAGGCCATCGCGAGCATCCGGCAGTGCCCGCCCGACAATCACGCTCATGGCGTAATCCAGGTAGGACTGTTTCAGCTCGTCTTCGATATTGACCGGAAGAATTTCTTTGGCCAGTTCACCCATGAGAAGCCTGATTCCTTTTTCTGGTGAAACCCCAACGCCCCCTGCGGAACGATCAAGGCTCGCCGCCCCCGGTTGACACCAGGCGACGACTTACGACAAATCAACGGGTTACGCCATGGATCTGCGCAGTTGGAGGGACTGCGAATAGCGCCCCCGAAAACCGCCGGATGTTAGCACAATCGCCGTCACGCTCACATCCCTTGCAAGCAATGGATGTGAGCCACTTGAGCGCGGCAACGCCGAGAGACGCTCTCAGGCCGCCAGAGAACCACCGACAATCCTGCCTGGCAGGCGACGAACGGCAATCAATGCAGGTGCTTGCGGCTCATCAACTGCGCCAGCCGGGCGGTATCGGGCCGTTCGACCACGCCCTTTTCAGTGACAATGGCGTCAATCAGGTCCGCCGGAGTGACATCGAACACCGGATTGAACGCGCCGACTCTGGCAGCCAGTGGCTGGCCGCCCACATCCAGCAATTCAAGGCCATCGCGCTCTTCGAGGACGATGCCGTCACCACTGGTGGTGTCCATGTCGATCGACGAACTCGGTGCCACGACCATGAACCGCACGCCGTGATGCATCGCTGCCACCGCCAGTTGATAGGTGCCGATCTTGGCTGCCACATCACCGTTGGCGGTGATCCGGTCAGCACCGACCACCACCCAGGTAATCCCCTTGGTACGCATCAGATGCGCTGCCGCCGAGTCGGCAATCACACTGACCGGGATGCCTTCGCTGGCCAGCTCCCAAGCGGTCAGCCGCGAACCTTGTAACCAAGGCCGGGTTTCATCGACATAGACCTGCTCGATCATGCCTTCCAGGTGCGCGGCGCGGATCACCCCCAGCGCCGTACCGAACCCGCCGGTGGCCAGCGCGCCGGCGTTGCCGTGGGTCAGCACCGCCTGCAGGTTGCCCTGCTGCTTGCGGATCAGTTCGGCCCCCAGTTGTGCCATGGTCAGGTTGGCATCGCGATCAGAGAGATGAATAGCCGCCGCTTCGGCCGCCAGAATTCGCAACGGGTCGTCATCAGACTTCAAACGTTGCAGGCGCTCTCGCATGCGGCTCAGCGCCCAGGACAGGTTGACCGCCGTGGGCCGCGCAGCGTCCAGCAAAGCGAAGTCGGCGTCCAGCGCCGACTGCCAGTCGCCACCGGCCGCCATCCGCGCCCGCGCCGCGAGCAGCACCCCATAGGCAGCACTGACGCCGATCGCCTGCGCGCCGCGCACCACCATGGCGCTGATCGCGGCCGCCACCGCCTGGACATCATGACAGGCCAGCCAGGCCTCTTCGCGCGGCAATACCCGCTGATCAAGCAAGTACAGGGCGTCTTCCCGCCAATCGATGGCCTTTACTTTTTCCGCAGCCAACAACTGATCGCGCATCGCCCACTCCATCGTCAACAATCCAGAACCTGAATAAAAAAGCGACCGATTATAGCGAGCCGGCCAACCAGACGCTCGGGTATACTTCGCCATTACCAGGCTCAAAGCCCGTGCTGCAAGTGACCCACCACCTTGCCTGACCACCGACTCACGCTGTCGTTGTACACAATCTGAACCAACCCCGGAAGTCTGTCATGCCCACAGCCAGTACACCCGTTGACCTTCTGCTCCTGCCGGACTGGCTGGTGCCGGTCGAACCTGCCGGGGTGGTGCTGAGGGAACATGGCATCGGCATCCGCGACGGCTGCATCGTCTGGATCGGCCCAAGGACCGATGCCCTGCGCCTGTCACCAACAGAAACCCGCGAGCTGCCGGGGATGCTGCTGGCTCCCGGCCTGATCAACGCCCACGGCCACGCGGCGATGACCCTGTTTCGCGGCATGGCTGATGATCTGCCGCTGATGACATGGCTGCAGGAACACATCTGGCCTGCCGAAAGCCGCTGGGTCGATGAAGCATTCGTGCGCGACGGCACCGACCTGGCCATTGCAGAGCAGCTCAAGGGCGGCGTTACTTGTTTTTCGGACATGTACTTCTACCCCAAAGTGGCTGCCGAGCGGGTGCACGACAGCGGCATGCGCGCCCAGATCTGCGTGCCGGTGCTGGATTTTCCGGTGCCCGGCGCACGCAACATCGACGAAGCGCTGCATGTCGGCATCGAACTGTTCAATGACCTGCTCCATCATCCGCGCATCAACGTCGCCTTCGGCCCCCACGCGCCCTACACGGTCAATGACGAGAACCTGGAACGGGTGCGGGTCATCGCCGATGAACTCGACGCCATGATCCATATGCATGTGCACGAGACCGCCTTCGAAGTGCAACAATCGGTCGAGCAGCGCCAGGAGCGTCCACTGGCCCGCCTGCAGCGCCTTGGCCTGCTGGGGCCGCGCTTCCAGGCCGTGCACATGACCCAGATCAGCAACGAAGACCTGGCCTTGCTGGTAGAAAGCAACACCAGTGTCATTCACTGCCCGGAATCGAACCTTAAACTGGCCAGCGGCTTCTGCCCGGTAGAGCGACTGTGGCAAGCCGGGGTCAATGTCGCAGTGGGCACCGATGGCGCGGCGAGCAACAACGATCTGGACCTGCTGGGTGAAACCCGCACCGCCGCCTTGCTGGCCAAGGCCGTCGCCGGCTCGGCCAGCGCCCTGGACGCGCACCGCGCATTGCGCATGGCCACGCTCAACGGCGCCCGTGCCCTGGGTATCGAGCAGCAAACCGGCTCGCTGGAGCTTGGCAAGGCTGCCGACCTGGTCGCGTTCGACCTGTCAGGGCTGGCCGTACAACCGGTCTATGATCCGGTATCACAATTGATCTACGCCAGCGGCCGCGATTGCGTACGCCACGTATGGGTCGCCGGCAAGCCATTACTGGAAGATCGCCGCCTGACCCGCATGGATGAACAAGCCCTGTGCGCAAGCGCCACGGCATGGGGTCGGCGCATTGCCGACCGCACTCAATGAATGTCCAGCGCCCCCTGACCATCCGTCTGTTGGCGGCTGCCGGACTCCACCGAATTCACATCTTCAAGAGGGACATCCGATGAGCAACGTCGATCGCGCTGAAATCGCCAAATTCGAGGCCCTGGCCCATCGCTGGTGGGACCGCGAAAGTGAGTTCAAACCTCTGCACGACATCAACCCGCTACGGGTCAACTGGATCGACGAGCGGGTCAGCCTGGCCGGCAAGAACGTCCTCGACGTCGGCTGCGGCGGCGGCATCCTAAGCGAGGCCATGGCCTTGCGCGGTGCCACCGTGACCGGTATCGACATGGGCGAAGCGCCGCTGGCGGTGGCCCAGTTGCACCAGCTCGAATCCGGGGTGCAAGTCCAATACCGGCAGATCACTGCCGAAGACCTGGCGCTGGAAATGCCCGAACAGTTCGATGTGGTCACCTGCCTGGAAATGCTCGAACACGTGCCTGACCCGTCCTCGGTGATCGCGGCCTGCTGCCGTATGGTCAAACCGGGTGGCCAGGTGTTCTTCTCCACCATCAACCGCAACCCCAAGGCCTACCTGTTCGCCATTGTCGGGGCCGAGTACATCCTCAACATGCTTCCGCGTGGCACCCACGATTTCAAGAAATTCATCCGCCCTTCGGAACTGGGCGCCTGGAGCCGCGCTGCCGGACTGCAGGTCAAGGACATCATCGGCCTGACCTACAACCCGCTGACCAAGCATTACAAGCTGGCCGTCGACGTTGACGTCAACTACATGATCCAGACCGTGAAGGAGGCCTGAGCATGCGCTTGAGAGCGGTCCTGTTCGATATGGATGGCACGTTACTGGACACCGCCCCGGACTTCATCGCCATTTGCCAGGCGATGCTGGCCGAGCGCGGTTTTGCGCCAGTGGACGACAAGCTGATCCGCGACGAAATCTCCGGCGGCGCCAAGGCCATGGTCTCGGCAACCTTCGGCCTGTCGCCCAGCGCTCCGGAATTCGAAGCCCTGCGCCTGGAGTTTCTCGAACGTTACCAACACAACTGCGCAGTGCACAGCCGCCTGTTCGACGGCATGGCCGAGTTGCTTGCCGACATCGAAAAAGCCGGGCTGATCTGGGGCGTGGTGACCAACAAGCCGGTGCGCTTCGCCGCACCGATCATGGAGCAACTGGGCCTGGCGCAGCGCTCGGCACTGTTGATCTGCCCGGATCATGTGACCCACAGCAAACCGCATCCCGAGCCACTGATCCTGGCCTGCAGCCGCCTGGACCTGGATCCTGCCAGCGTGCTGTTCGTCGGCGACGACCTGCGCGACATCGAGTCGGGCCGCGATGCCGGCACCCGCACGGCCGCCGTGCGCTATGGCTACATTCACCCCAACGACAACCCGAACCATTGGGGCGCCGATGTGGTGGTGGATCATCCGCTGCAGTTGCGCCAGGTCCTCGATAACGCTCTGTGCAGCTGCTGAGCACTGCCCGACTCCAAGGAAGACTGACAATGTTCGACTATTGCGCCCGCCCCGAGCTACTCAAAGGCCGGGTCATTCTGGTCACCGGTGCCGGCCGCGGTATCGGTGCTGCCGCAGCACGCAGCTACGCCGCCCACGGTGCGACGGTGCTGTTGCTGGGCAAGACCGAAGCCAACCTCAGCCAGGTCTACGACCAGATCGAAGCAGCCGGCCATCCGCGCCCGGCGGTGATCCCGTTCAATCTGGAGACCGCCCTGCCACATCAGTACGACGAACTGGCAGCGATGCTCGAAGCCGAATTCGGCCAGCTTGACGGCCTGTTGCACAATGCCTCGATCATTGGCCCGCGCACGCCGCTGGAACAGCTGTCGGGTGAAAACTTCATGCGCGTGATGCACATCAACGTCAACGCCATGTTCATGCTTACTCAGGCGCTGCTGCCGTTGCTCAAGCAATCGAGTGACGCCTCGGTGGTGTTCACCTCCAGCAGCGTCGGACGCAAGGGCCGTGCTTACTGGGGCGCCTACGGCGTGTCGAAGTTTGCCACCGAAGGGCTGATGCAGACCCTGGCCGATGAACTGGACGGTGTGGCGGCGGTCCGTGCCAACAGCGTCAACCCCGGCGCGACCCGCACTGACATGCGCGCCCAGGCCTATCCTGCCGAGAATCCCCTCGACAACCCCACTCCCGAACAGATCATGCCGGTGTACCTGTACCTGATGGGGCCGGACAGCGCTGGCATCAACGGCCAGGCGTTCAACGCCCAAAAATGATGTGCAAGGCGTCACATGCGGCGGCAAAACGACGCATAGTGACGCCGAAATCTGTTAAAACATGCCCCTGCGTCAAGCCGCTGCCGCTATCTTGGGCGCCATCTCATCTGTAAGACGTTGTTTTTTCTAGCATTCAGGATGAATGAACCGATTGGCATGCATTTCGCTCTAACCAAACCAGCCTCAAGGAATGTGCTGAGGAGTGAATAGATGAGTTCTCCACCCCGGATCGACCCAGTAGTCATTGATACCAGCAGCGTGCCGCGCCCATCCGCGCGCCCTCGCCTGTCAGTTCAGGAACACCCTGTGGACATGCGTCAACTGGGTTATCAACTGGCTCAGCAACTGCAGACCAGCCTGGAGGCCGACCGCATCCTGGAGATGTTCTGCAAGGGGCTGACCCAGGCCGGGCTGCTCGATGGCCTCACTTACAGCCATGCCGCCAGTGACCTGCAACTGTCGTTCGGCGACTGCACCCCACCTGCCACCCGTTACGATCTCAGCCATGCTGGCGAGCCGCTCGGGCAACTGGAACTGCATCACCGCCATCCGTTGGGTGCTGCGCTGGGCGATGACCTGCAAGGGCTGGTCAGCTGCCTGCTCTACCCTTTGCGCAATGCCTTGCTGTACCGGATGGCGATCAAAAGCGCGTTGCGTGATCCGCTGACCGATACCGGCAATCGTGTGGCGATGGATCAGGTTCTGACCCGGGAGGTGGATGACTCGCGGCGTTATCGCCAGCCGCTGTCGTTGCTGATGCTGGATATCGACCATTTCAAGCAGATCAATGACACCCATGGGCACGTCAATGGTGACCAGGTACTCAAAAGTGTGGCGCAGACGCTCAAGCAGCAAGTGCGCAATGTCGACCGGGTGTTTCGCTACGGCGGCGAGGAGTTCGTGATCATTCTGGCGAACACTGATCGCGAGGCCGCGGCGATGATTGGCGAACGTTTGCGCCAGACGGTGGAGGCGCTGGAGGTCGTTGGTCTGGATGGCCTGCGGCCAAGTATCAGCCTGGGCTGCGCGACATTATTGCCGGCCGAATCGGTCGACAGCTTGCTGCGCCGGGCTGACAGTGCGCTGTATGCGGCCAAGCGTGAAGGCCGCAACCGGATGATGATGGCGGGCTGAGCCCGCCACAGGAGCGGCGTTAGCCACGATACATTGCGTGTTTCGAATGTTCTTCGCGGATAAATCCGCTCCCGCACATCCCCACCCGACCCGTATCTTTACGCAGGTTCGGCGAGCAGTTCACGTACCGGCTTACTGCTGCGTTCAAGTTGCATACAGCGTTCCAGAAACAGGTACATGTAGTCGTAGCTGCGGGTAATGGCCTGACGCAATTCATATTGCTGCGCTTCGCTGGCATGGTTGCCGATCAGGGTGCAGATGATTTCCAGCGCTTCCCATGGATGGGCGTCGTCGTACTGGGCGTGCATCTTCAGCCATTTCATGGCCCGTTTGCGGGACTCATCCGGGAAGGCTTCGGCGTAGGTGCCGGTGGAGCACACCAGGGCAGCCCATTCGCCGGTAGCGCCCTCGATAGCATAGTTGGTCGCCGCCATGGCCACTGCCAGGCTGTCGCTGGTGCAGCTCTGCGAGCACCAGTGGCTCAACGCATGCAGCTCAGGCGCAACGCGCTGCGCCTTGAGGTCGCTGAGGCTGACGTCGTGGGCCTCGCACCAGTTGACCCAATAATCGGCGTGATTAAGTTCGACGCGAATATTGCGCATTAGCCAGCGGCGCGCCATGTCTTCACCGGGATGACGGCCAAAACGGGTCTTGATCAGGTTCTGCGCCATGTACACCGAAAACTGCTCCACCACCGGCCAACCGCCAATCAGGTAATGGCGCATGACCATAGGGCTCAGGCGTGCGTCACGCATCCGCTGGTACAGCTCATGCCCGACCACGCGAGCCTTGGCGCCACTGCAATCGTTGATCAATTGCTGTGCCCAACCCGGGTAACTGCCCGGTTCCATGAGTGGGCCAGTTCGGACAAAAGTGTCGATCATTGTATAACTCCATTTATTCGCACCTCACGGGTGCTACGTTTCGATCCTGCCCCGGTAGAGCGAAACCTCCTCCCCCCCTGCCGGAGCCATCCTTTCCCGTGCTGGCAGCACGCCACGCCGCACGGGCTCCTTATAAAGACTTTCGCGAGTCAATAATTCGGGGCGACCGATCAGGTAACCCTGCGCAAAATCCACGCCCATTTCCTGCAGAACCGCTTCGATCAAAGGCGTCTCGACATATTCGGCAATGGTCCGCTTACCCATCACATGGCCAATGTGGTTGATGACCTCCACCATCGAGCGATTGACCGCGTTGTCGAGCATGTCCTTGACGAAGCTGCCATCAATTTTGAGAAAGTCCACCGGCAAATGCTTGAGGTAGGCAAACGACGACATGCCCGCACAAAAATCGTCAAGCGAGAACTGGCATCCCAATGCCTTGAGTTCGTTGATGAACACGATCGCACTGCCCAGATCGGCGATTGCCGTGGTTTCGGTGATTTCAAAGCAGATGGTCTGCGGCGCCACGGCGTACTGGCTGAACTGCTCCTTGAGGTAGCCCAGAAAGGCCGTGTCGCCAATACTGGCACCGGACAGATTGATAGCACATAACACCCTGGGCTCGGCATGCTGTTCGTCGCTCCGGCACTCGGCAATCAGTTTGAACACGCTACGCACCACCCAGCGATCCAGCGAGGTCATCAGGCCAAAGCGCTCTGCAGCAGGGATAAAGCGATCCGGAACCACGATGTTGCCGGACTCGTCACGCAGGCGCAGGAGAATCTCGATGTGCCGTACCGGGTCGCCATCATCACCGAGCGGGGCAATTTCCTGAGCGTACAGACAGAAACGGTTTTCTTCCAGCGCACGATGCAGGCGCTGAATCCAGGCCATCTCGCCAGAGCGCAGCGACAACTCCAAATCATTGGGGTGATACAGCTGGATACGGTTGCGGCCCTTTTCCTTGGCCATATAACACGCCAGGTCGGCGGCGCGCAGGGCATCCTCCAGGCTGATCTGAGCCGCGCCGATCAGTACCACACCGATGCTCACAGTGATCACCAGCGCGCGGCCTTTCCAGACAAAATGCAGGTTCTCCACCACGCTGCGCAGCCCTTCAGCGACGCCCTGCACTGAATCGGCCGGGCAATCGTGCAGCAAAATGCCAAACTCGTCGCCGCCCAGCCGCGCCAGGGTGTCACCCTCACGCAAGCCTTGCGGCAGCACCGTGCACAGGTGTCGTAACAGGGCATCACCGGCCGCATGTCCGTAGTTGTCATTGATCAGCTTGAACTGGTCCAGATCGAGCAACATCAGCACTCGCTCGAGCTCTTGCGCCACCGGCTGTTCAAGCAGTTGCTCAAGCCGATATTCGAACTCGCTGCGGTTGACCAGCCCGGTCAAAGGGTCATGAGCGGCGTGCCAGGAAAGATTGGCGATGTATTGGCGCTCTTGGGTCAGATCGTGCAGCACCAATACCGCGCCGCTGATCTGGCCGTCGGTGAGAATCGGCGCACCGACCAGAGAAACCGCAACAGTGCTGCCGTCCAGGCGCTGGATCAGTTTGCAATGCAACGCGCCGCTCTTGAACTGACCGCCGAGGACATGCTCGATCAGCGTGGCACTCTCGCGCCGGGCATGCTCGTCCAGCAGGTTGAACAGCGCTGCCAGCGGCGTGCCGGCCGCCTGGTCACTCTGCCAGTGGGTCAGTTGCTCGGCGGCCGGGTTCAGGTACAGGATATTGCCTTGCACATCCGTGGTAATGACCCCGTCAACAATTGACTCCAGCGTAACCTGGGCGCGTTTTCTTTCGCGTTGCAAGTCATCGGCAATCGCCCGGCGCAGCACCAACAGGTTGTGGGTGCGCAGCAAGGCCAGCGCAATCAGGATCAGGGCCGTCAGCAGATTGATGACGATCAGCACCCGCAATAACGATCGAGACCCCTGCCCCAGCGCCTCACTGAAGGCCATGGCCGCCGGGGTGATACGGGCATTGAGCTGCTCGATTCGCTCGCGCCATTGCGCCACGGTCTGCGCATCAGGCTGCCCTTGAGCGATGTGCTGGCGCATGCTGCTCGCCAGCTCATCAAGCTCGGCCAGATAAGCATCGCCCTGCAACCACCAATGCAACGCTTGCTGCATGGCCCCGATGTCACGGAAATGGCGATACAGCCAGATGATGCGTGCGACATCTTCAGGATGATTGCCGCCTTGTAGAACACCCGCACGCGCCGCGGCGAGATCAGGTTCAGGGAGATCGAGCGCCTCGCGCAGCTTGCGCCCGCCCTCAGGGATGGCAATCGCCTGGCGATACCTGAGGTAGTCGTGCGGGTCATGGCTCAAGGCATACAGGTCCAGATAACGGACCGCGTCCTTCTGACCTTTGGACCAGAGGCTTTCACCACCGACATAGCTGCGCATGGCCGACATCATGTACAGGCTGAAGCAGCCGAGCAGCGCCTGAAACAGCACCACGACAATAAAAGGCCATACGATGCCCAGCAAACGCGGTCGGGCAAGAGTCCGTGCGGGCTTCATGAAGTTCGTTTCACCGATTGCCTGACTGATGATCCTCAGCCAAGCCTAGGCCAAATCCATGATCGCGGCAGGGCGATTGGCGACAATTGCCAGAAATGCTGCAACGCGTCTCAAACCTGCTGCAGATGCCCGTACAACCGAGCATACAAACCGCCGTCAGCGATCAGTTGCTGATGGTCGCCGTCTTCGGCAATGCGCCCGCCATCGAACACCAGCACCCGGTCAGCCTGCTTCACGGCGGACAGGCGGTGGGCAATGATCAGCGTGGTCCGGCTTTGCAGAAAGCGGCCCAGAGCCTGGTGCAGGCTGTACTCGGTCGCAGCATCCAGCGCCGAGGTGGCCTCATCAAGAATCACCACCTGCGGCTCAGAGAGGATCATCCGCGCAATCGCCAGGCGTTGCCGCTGGCCGCCGGAAAGCCGTACCCCGGAACGTCCAACCACGGTATCGAGCCCCTGCGGCATGCTGCGCACGGTGGCGTCCAGTTGCGCGATCTGCAACGCCTGCCAGCAAGCCTCATCACTGCGATCGCGTCCCATGGTCAGGTTGGCGCGGACACTGTCGTTGAACAGTGCCGGATGCTGCAACACCACTGCGACGCGCTCACGCAACCGCTCAAGGCCGATCTCCTGCTGGGTTGCACCGCCAAACCGGATGCTGCCGGCATCAGCTGTGTACAAGCCCAGTAACAGCTGCACCAGGGTGCTCTTGCCGCCTCCGCTGGCGCCCACGATGGCGACCTTTTCACCGGGCGCAATCGACAGATTCACCTGATCCAGGACCCGCTCGGCGCCGTAACCGAAACTCAGGCCACACACTTCAATGCCCACTGTCTGCCGGCCGGCAAACGGGTCGGCGTGGCCGGGATAACGCGGTTCATCGGCCCGCGCCAGCAGTTCGTTGATACGGCTCAGCGCGCCGCCAGCGGCGTACCAGGCGTATTGCAGGTTAAGCAACTGCTCCACCGGGCCAATCATGAACCACAGGTAGCTGAACACCGCCAGCATCTGACCGATGGACAGATCAGAGAACAGCACAGTGAGCATCGCCGCCGCACGAAACAGATCGATACCGAACTGGAACAACAGCGCACTGGCGCGCCCTGAGGCATCGCTTTTCCATTGTGAATTGACCGCGTAGTCACGCACCTCGCGGGCACGCAGGCCAAGCCGGCCCAGGAAAAAGCCCTGGTGATTGCCGGCACGAACCTCCTGTATCGCCTCAAGGGTCTCGCTCAAGGCTTCGCTGAAGCGTGCGGTGCTGTCGTTTTCCAGTTTTTTAAGGTGTTTGACCCGCTTGCCCAGCCGTACGGTGGCGAAGATCACCAATGGGTTGAACAGCAAAATCAACAGCGCCAGCTTCCAGTGCATCCACATCAGGACGGCAGCCGTGCCGGTCAGGGTCAGCATCGCTACCAGAAAGCGGCTGAGGGTATCGCCGACGAACTTGTCCAGCGTGTCCAGATCAGTGACCAGATGGGTGGTCACCGTCCCGCCGCCGAGACTCTCGTATTCACGCAGGGCGATACGCTTGAGGCGCTCGATCAGACGCAAGCGAATGCGATAGACAATGTCTTTGGACAAGCGGGCAAACAACCGCGCCTGCAACACGTTGAACAGCAGCGCCCCCAGACGCAGCAGCAAAGTCGCCAGCAGCATCAGGCCGATATAGCCCACCGCCTGGTGCAGGCTTTCAGGCAGCAGCCGGTCCATGAAGCGCAACGCCGTATCGCCATGGCCCAATAGCACTTCATCGACCAGCAGCGGCAACAGCAAGGGAATCGGCACACTGCACAGGGTGGCCATGATCGCCACGCCATTGGCCGTCCATAACGCCTTTTTGTGGCGCAACACCAGCGCGCGAATATCCGCCCAGCTCAGCCGATCGGTCGTGGTGGAAGTTGCCGCCGTGTCGCCGGGTGTATCAGGCACTGGCAGCGCGCTCCAGCCAACGGGCCAGCAATGGCGCCAGGGCGTCCACGGGCTGGTAGCCGTTGGTCAGCAACGCCAGTTGGCCGTTACGTTCGGCCAGCAAAGTCGGAAAGCCGGCAATCCCCAGCCCCTGAACCCAGGCAAAATCCGCCGCCGTGGCGCTTTTGAGTTCGGCGCTGTCGAACAGCTCGGCAAACTGCAGGCGATCCAGCCCCGCCTGCTCGGCCAGCTCGGCCAACAGTGAACCTTGAGTCACGTCGCGGCCTGCGGCATAAAACGCTGCCTGAATCAGGCCCACCAATCGCCAGGCCGCCTGCGGGTCGAGCTGTCGTGCGGTGACCACCGCCCGGCACACCGGGGTGGTGTCATAGACAAAACCTTCAGGCAAAGCCGCGTCGAACAGAAACGGCTGGCCGGTGGTCTGCTGCACCGACTGCCAGTGATCAAGGATGTAGCGCCGGGTGGAAGGGTCCAGCGGCGCATCGTTGGCGCGCAGTCCGCCCATCACCAAGTGCAGTTGCACACCGCTGTCCTGTGCCTGGCGCACCAGAGCCTCGGCGACCGGA
Organism: Pseudomonas sp. LJDD11; assembly: GCF_024584215.1. Classification (NCBI taxonomy): domain Bacteria; kingdom Pseudomonadati; phylum Pseudomonadota; class Gammaproteobacteria; order Pseudomonadales; family Pseudomonadaceae; genus Pseudomonas; species Pseudomonas sp. LJDD11. The sequence continues at coordinate 120,217 of NZ_JANJFL010000013.1, read as the reverse complement.
GCGAAGCCCCAGCACCATGAACAAAGCGGGTCCATCACATACACCAGACGAGCGGACATGGCTCAGGCCTCCGTTTCCGATGCTTGGCGATAGTTGTAGCCGATCGGGTGTGGCTGATTACGCGCCTTGGCCAGCTCGATCTGCTTCTGCCGGTCGATGGCGCTGCGGCGGGTCTTTTCGCTCAGGGTATTCCAGCAATGCGGGCAACTGATACCCGGCACGTAATGCTCGCTGGCACGGTCCTCGACACTGACCGGATTACGACAGGCATGACATTGATCGTAGTCGCCTTCAGACAAGTCGTGACGTACCGTTACGCGGTTGTCGAACACAAAGCAGTCGCCGCGCCACAGGGTCTGCTCCTGCGGCACCTCTTCGAGGTACTTGAGAATCCCGCCCTTGAGGTGATAGACCTCTTCGAAGCCTTCACCGAGCATGTAGCTGGAGGCCTTTTCGCAGCGGATGCCGCCGGTGCAGAACATGGCGACCTTCTTGTGCACCTTCGGGTCGAAGTTGGCCTTGATGTAGTCGGGAAACTCGCGGAAGGTGGTGGTTTTCGGATCGATCGCGCCTTCAAAGGTGCCGATCGACACTTCATAGTCGTTGCGCGTATCGATCAACAGCACTTCAGGGTCGCTGATCAGCGCGTTCCAGTCCTGCGGCTCGACATAGGTCCCGACCGCCTTGTTGGGGTCGACGCCTGGCACGCCCAGGGTCACGATCTCTTTCTTGAGCTTGACCTTGGTGCGATAGAACGGCTGTTCGTCGCAGTAGGATTCCTTGTGGTCGATGTCCACCAGCCGCGGGTCACTGCGCAGCCAGGCCAGCAAACCGTCGATCCCCTCGCGGGTTGCAGACACGGTGCCGTTGATACCTTCCTCGGCAATCAGCAGGGTGCCTTTGACGCCGTTGGCGAGCATGGCATTGAGCAGCGGCTCACGCAGCTCAAGGTAATTGTCGAGGGTGACGAACTTGTATAGCGCAGCCACGACGATCGGCGCGGTCATCGACGTTTGAGTCATCAATATCTCCAGGTGGTGACCCTCGCAAAGGGCCTACCGGACAGAACAGAAATGAAAACGCGCCGGCCAAGTGCGGCGCGGCGCGGATTCTAGCAAAAAACCTGAGCTGGCAGACAGCGCTGGATATTGACCTGGATCAATAAGCCGCAGGCCTCAGGCGTGACCGCCTGCGCAGGTCGGCGACGCCGGTACATCGCTGTTTGCCGCCCACTCTTGCGGGGTGTAAGTGTGCAGCGCCAGCGCGTGAAACTCTTGCATCAGGCCGCCGAGAGTGGCATAGACCTTTTGATGACGCTTGACAGCATTGAGCCCCTGGAATGACTCGCAGACCAGGATCGCCTTGTAGTGCGTCTCCTGGCCCCGGCTGTGCATATGGCTTTCATTCAGCACTTGCAGGTGCAGAGGTTGCAGGTCGGCCAGGGCCGTTTCGATACGTTGCTGCATGCTCATGATCGGTACGATGTCTCAGAGTGGAGGCTCAAGGTTTTTTCGCAGGTGCGGCCTTGGCCGGCTCAAGCTCGGCACTCATGTCGGCGAGCAGCTTGTTGACCACAGGACCTGCGCTTTCCAGACGAGTCTGGGTCAGTTGCACTGACTGCTGCGACAGCTCAGGCATTTTGCTCAGCACCTTTTTGCCGACCGGTGACTGATAGAAATTCACCAGTTCTTTGAGCTCGGCCTCAGTGAAGTTGCTGGTGTAGATCTTCACCAGCTCAGGTTTGAGCTTGTTCCAGCCAACCGCCTGGTCCAGCGCTGCGTTGGCCTTGGCCTGATAGGTCTCCAGCAGGGCTTTCTTCGAAGCCGGCGCCTTGGCCTCGGCGAAGCGCTGGGCAAACAACTGCTGAACCTGCCCGTAGATCGGCGTGGTGAGTTTGTCAGCGTTGGTCAGCTTCAGAAGCGTCTCGGCGCTGGCATTCTGGCTGGCCGTGTCGGCAAGAACCTGACCGCTGGCACACGCCAGAGCCAGCACGGTGAACATGACGCGAAGACGGATCATCGGGTTTCCTATTTGGGCAAACGAGGCATGGCCTCAATGTTTTTCATTCTGCGCAGATGTTCGCATCGGCCTCAACCCCTGCGTTGCCAGCGGTCATGAGCCTGCGGGGAACCCGAGGGTGATATCGGCGACTAAACTCTACCGGTCAGCAGCACAGACCGAACGTATTTTCGAGGAGTCGTACAGTGAGCCGTACCGAAACCGATAGCCTTGGTCCGATTGAAGTCCCGCAAGATGCCTACTGGGGAGCGCAAACCCAGCGCTCGCTGATCAACTTCGCCATCGGCCAGCAGCGCATGCCGCTGCAAGTGGTGCATGCCTTGACGCTGATCAAGAAAGCCGCCGCGCGGGTCAACAATCGCAATGGCGACCTGCCCGCCGATATCGCCCGGCTGATCGAGCAGGCGGCTGACGAAATCCTCGACGCCCAGCTCAATGACCAGTTTCCGCTGGTGGTCTGGCAAACCGGCAGTGGCACGCAGAGCAACATGAACGTCAACGAAGTGATCGCCGGACGCGCCAACGAGCTGGCCGGCCAGGGTCGCGGCGGCAAGTCGCCGGTGCACCCCAACGATCACGTCAATCGCTCGCAAAGCTCCAACGACTGCTTCCCCACGGCCATGCACATCGCGGTCGCCCAAGCGGTTCAAAATCAACTGCTGCCGGCTGTCGCAGAACTGGCTGAAGGCCTGACCGAGCAGTCCAGACGGCATAGCCAACTGGTCAAGACCGGCCGTACCCACATGATGGACGCCACGCCGATCACCTTCGGTCAGGAACTGTCCGGTTTCGTGGCCCAGCTTGATTACTCGGTCAAAGCCATTCGCGCCACCCTGCCAGCAGTGTACGAGCTGGCTCAGGGCGGCACGGCGGTGGGGACCGGCCTCAATGCCCCGAAAGGCTTTGCCGAAGCGGTGGCGGCCGAACTGGCAGCGCTCTCGGGTTTACCATTCGTCACCGCGCCAAACAAATTCGCCGCCCTGGCCGGTCACGAACCATTGGCCGCCTTGTCCGGCGCCCTGAAGACCCTGGCCACCAGCCTGATGAAAATCGCCAACGACTTGCGCCTGCTCGGCTCCGGCCCGCGCGGCGGGCTGGCCGAAGTGCGCCTGCCGGCCAACGAACCGGGCAGCTCGATCATGCCCGGCAAGGTCAACCCGACCCAGTGCGAGGCCTTGTCAATGCTTGCCTGCCAGGTCATGGGTAACGATGTGACCATCGGTTTTGCCGCCAGTCAGGGGCATTTACAGCTCAATGTGTACAAGCCGGTGATCATCCATAACCTGCTCGAATCCATCGAACTGCTGGCAGACGGCTGCCGAAACTTTAATGAGCACTGTGTGGCTGGCATGGAGCCAGACACCGCGAAGATGGCTGAGCATCTGGAGCGCGGACTGATGCTGGTCACCGCACTCAATCCGCATATCGGTTATGACAAAGCCGCACAGATCGCCAAGAAGGCCTACACCGAAGGGCTTACCCTGCGCCAGGCAGCTCTGGACCTGGGCTACCTGAGCGACGAGCAGTTCGACGCCTGGGTACGCCCGCAAAACATGCTTGAGGCGGGTAGTCATGGCTGAGGCCCGTAGTGGCGCCACTCCGCTTGAAGGTAATGGCAAGCGAATCCTGCTGATCTATGGCACCCCCAAGGCTGGCGGGTTATGCCATGCACTGGGCGATGCCTACGCCCTGGGCGCGCGCGGTGAGGGCCATGTCGTGCGCAGCCTGAAGCTGGGCGAAATGGCATTCGATCCGATCCTGCGTGGCGGCTATGAGCAGGGTCAGCCACTGGAGGCCGATTTGCTCGATGCCCAGCGGCTGATTCATTGGGCCGAACATCTGGTGCTGGTCTATCCGGTCTGGTGGAGCGGCCTGCCCGCGCTGCTGAGTGGTTTCTTTGATCGGGTCCTGATCCCGGGCTTCGCCTTCAGGCTCCATGGACGCGAAGACCCGGACAATCAACTGCTCAAGGGCCGCAGCGCGGAACTGCTGATTAGCCTGGACACGCCACCGCGCTACTTTCGCTGGATCTTCGGCCGCTGGATTTTCGGCGCCCCGCCCCACCGGCAGATCACGCGCACGATTCTGGGTTCTTGCGGGATCAGGACCACTCGCCTGACCGAGTTTGCCCCGGTGCGCAGCGCCAGCGAGGCACAGCGCCAGCAATGGGTGCGCCAGGCAGAGCAGTTGGGCCGAGGTTAAGGTTTATCTGCGGCTACCTGAATGCCAGGCAAAAGCCGAACCCTGTAGGACCCGTGGGAGCAGCCGGGGACATTAAGCACTTAACCGAACAATATTGGCTTTAGCCATGAAGCTTGCCGTTCGACAAACGAGCATTGCGGGCCCGCCAACCGGCCATCAGCGACGGCACCAGGGCGGTAAACGCCGAACCGGTCACCACCAGCACCGCGCCCCCATACCCCAACAGATTAAGCTGCTCGCCCTGCACATGGTCGGGCCACAGCCAGGCCGCTACCGCGACGCACGCCAGCGTAATCAGCGGCGTCAGCGCCAGAGTCGCGCTGATCCTTGAAGCTTCCCAATGCACCAGCGCTTCGGCAAACGCGCCGTAGGCCACCAGGGTGTTGAGACAGCAGGCGAACAGCAGCAAACCCTGCACGGTATCGAGCTGCAGCACTTGCAGTGGGTGCGCCCACGGCGTGATCAGCAAGGCGCAGAACAGGTAGATGACCATCATCACCTGGCGTGAGTCCCAGACCGTGAGCAATTGCTTCTGGCTAAGGCCATAGAAGGTCCAGACCAATGACGCCAGCAATATCACCAGCACACCGACGGTGTAGCTGCCCAGTGAGCTGAACAGTTCGGCCAACCGCTCGTTGAAGAACAGCACAAAGCCGGCCAGCATGATTAGCAGCCCCATGCCCTGCCCCAGTGTGAAACGCTCCTTGAACACGAAGATACTGGCGATCAGCAACATGATCGGCCCGGTCTGGATCAACAGTTGCGTAGTACCCGGGCTGAGCAGCTTCAACCCCACCAGATACAGCACATAGTTGCCCACCAGCCCCAATACCGCCATGACCACCAGCCCCTTGCCGGTCTTGCCCAGCGGTTTGAAGCTCGGCAGGCCCCTGCTCGCCTTGAGCCAGATGAACAGCAACAGCCCGGAAACGAGCAAGCGGTACCAGGTCACCGTGACCGGGTCCATGACCTGCAGAACCTGTTTGAGTTTGACAGGCAGGATGCCCCAGAGCAGCGCGGTCAACAGCGCCAGACCGAGGCCCAATAGCCAACGGCCGGAAGATACGTGCATGAATGGTTCCAGAATGGCGGGAAAATGGTGCGGTCACGATCATTCTAGATAGCGGGCTATCGAGCTGACAGTTACAGCTACCTGCAAATACAACCTAACAGCGGCCTGTCTGCGATGACAGAGGCCGTCCTTGATGGTCGGGCACCTCACCCATGGTTACGCCGATAAACCTCATCACCCATGGCCGCAATCTGCCCGTCGATCAACGCATCAAAAGGCTTTAGCAAGGCATCAAAGCCTGTGGGCGCCTCCAGCACTTGCAGTGCCTGGACGATCGACTCCAGGGTCGACAGCGCCTCGGGACCAGGCGCTTTGCGCAGCCGATAGCGAGAAGCCGTTACCTGCGCCAGACTTAGCCGGGGCAACGCTGCCAGCGCCGGGTTCAGATGCAGCAGCTTACGCGCTTTGCGCCAGGTGCCGTCAGGGACCACCAACAAGGTCGGCAAGCCATCAGCAGGCACCGGTGCAACCACCTCAGCCTGCGCCCCCGGAAACAGCAAGCGCGCCTGATAACCGGGCTGATGGAGCAATTGCGGCAGGTCATCGAACACTTCACCCACCAGCAACTGCGCATTGCGCAGCCCCAGAGTCGCCAGACGCGCAGTATTGAGGGCGTGCCCCACCTCGCTGGGATGCTGCAGCACCAACACCCGGGTACGACTATCAAGACTCGGAATCAGCGCACACAGGCAGTGGCTGAGCGGGCGCAGGCAACGCTCGCAACGCTGGCGGGACATCGGAAACCTCGAAATCGGCCAATCTACAACAGCCCTTTACCGAACAGAAGCGGCGCGTCTGTCGGCACTGCCTCTGAGCCGGGAAAGGATTGCGTTAACCTGCCAAGGCTGGCACTGCGGTAATGGTGCCAGGTGAGCAGCCAACACCCGGAGGTCCCTATGGATCGCGAGGGGGTCACCCAGCGCGTGCTCGATGCACTGGGCATCATTCTGGTGGACAAGTCACACATACGCGACAACGCCACGTTCGCAGAAATGCTGCTGGACGACGACGATGTACAGATGCTGCTTGAGCGGCTCGAAGAGACGTTTGGCTGTCAGTTCCCGCAGCGGGTCCGCGAAAGCGCCAGAAAGCGCCCGGACCGGGTCTCGGTGCCGGTGATCGTTGACCTGATCATGCTGATGGGCCGGGACCTGCCTGGCCGACGCCTGAGGCGCTAGCCCCGAGAGCATCAGGGCTTGCACGGCAGCTGGGCTGTTATCGACGGCGCTGGCGTCGCTCGTCGTCGCTACGCACGGGGATCGGCTGCAATTTGGGCCGTTCTATCAGGCCCAGGGCAACGCCGAGATCATGAAGCCATTCCTGCAATTTGTTGTTCATAACGCCCCCTTGGGGAAAAACCGGCGACTACAGACTATCGGCCGCCTGTACTGATTCTAGAGCCTGACCGGCATGCCGCCAGTCACCGCTCTGCAAACATGGGCAATGTGACATCTATCAGCCCAATCGTCATCCATTGGCGATGAACGGCCCGGCTACTCAGGCAAGTGCAGCGTGCCGTCTTCGTCGGTCATTGCCCGCTCGAGCAGGTCGGCCGGAAGACTCTTGCTGGCCCGTGCCCCCAGTAGACGCAGCTGTTCACTACGGCTGACCAGATTGCCACGCCCTTCAGTGAGTTTATTGCGTGCGGCCGCATAAGCCTTATCCAATTGTTGCAAGCGATTGCCGACTTCATCGAGGTCCTGAATGAACAAGACAAACTTGTCGTAAAGCCAGCCGGCCCGCTCGGCGATTTCCCGGGCATTCTGGCTCTGTCGCTCCTGCTTCCACAGGCTGTCGATCACCCTCAGGGTGGCCAGCAAGGTAGTCGGGCTGACAATCACGATGTGGCGGTCAAACGCTTCCTGAAACAGATTTGGCTCGGCCTGAAGGGCCGCGGCAAAAGCCGCTTCGATCGGCACGAACAGCAGCACGAAATCCAGACTGTGCAGGCCTTCCAGACGTTTATAGTCCTTGCCGGACAAACCCTTGACGTGATTGCGCAGCGACAGCACATGCTGTTTCAGTGCTGCCTGGCCCAGCACCTCGTCAGGAGCATTGACATACTGTTGATAAGCGGTGAGGCTGACCTTGGCATCGACCACCACCTGCTTGTCACCCGGCAGCATGATCAGCACGTCAGGCTGAAAGCGTTCACCCTCAGGCCCCTTGAGGCTGACCTGGGTCTGGTACTCACGGCCCTTTTCCAGCCCGGCGTGCTCCAGCACCCGCTCCAGGATCAACTCTCCCCAGTTGCCTTGGGTCTTCTGACCCTTGAGGGCCTGGGTCAGGTTGGTGGCTTCATCGCTCAGGCGCAGATTGAGCTGTTGCAGGCGCTCCAGCTCCTTACCTAGCGAGAAGCGCTCGCGCGCTTCGTTCTGGTAGCTTTCCTCCACGCGCTTTTCGAACGATTGAATGCGCTCCTTGAGCGGGTTGAGCAACTGGCCGAGCTGCTCCTGGCTGGTCTGGGCAAAGCGCTGCTCGCGCTCGTCGAAAATCTTGCCGGCCAGTTCGGCGAATTGCGCCCGCAGTTCATTGCGTGAATCCTGCAAATCATTGAGGCGTTGCTGGTGGCCTTCCTGCTGCTCGGTCAACTCGGCCTGCAACGCCGCGCAGCGGGCTTCCAGGCGCCGTAACTCGCTTTCTTTGCCAGTGCGCTCGACATTCCAGCCCTCAGCGGCGTCGCGGCGGTCATCGCACTCCTGACGCAGCAACTGGACCTCACGGCGCAATGCCGCCAGATCGGCCTGGCGGGCGGCGTTGGCCTCGCTCAGGTCGCTGACTTCGTCACGGCTGGCTTCAAGCTGCACGGTCAGCCCGTCCTGCGCCAGCTGCGCGGTGCTCAGGCGCTCTTCGAGCAATGCCTGTTCGCCAGCAGCGGTCGCGGCCCGCCGCTGCAACTGCCAGGCCAATGCCAGTAGCGGCGCAGCAGCCAAGGCCAGGCCCAACAACAGGCTGTTCAGTTCAAGCGCCATTTGAGAACTCCACGGCCAGCAGCAATGTGCGTGTTCAGACCCGTAGCGAAGACTGCGTCCTGATGACCGAAGGATCAAGGACTTAAATCGAGGGGGAGCATACTCTACGCCATTTTCTGCCAAGGTAAAGCCCCTGATACACACAGAAATGCACCGGGACAATCCACAGAAGCTGTGGATAACTCAGTGGACAACCCCCCCTATCCCCTCGCAAAGCCACACAGAATGAGGCCTGCGCTCAAACTGTCGATTTTTTCACCAGTAAAAAAAAGCGATGTTTTTCATTGACTTATTAATTCACCGCAGTAAATCAAGCTCTTAGGCGCCCATATGACAGTGATGCGGCAGCTTGTGCCGCTAATGTGCACAACGATGCTTGACAGCTGGCCAGGCTGTAAGCCTCGCCTTACAGAAAGTGAAAAACCAGCGAGCCAGACACTACGGCCGGTCATCGACGCCTGGACGCACCCGGCGTGCAAACCGGTTCACCAGAAATTTTGTCAAAGGGCTTGCATTACCCGCCAATCTCAGGCAGCATCGCCGCCGTTAAGTACCAAGCTGAATGTCAATTCACTCAGGTCAACCAGGTTCCCAAGGCCAGCCACGGCTATAACCCACGGGAACAGACCCCATCGCTGGTTTTTCGAGCACCTCCTTGCTCTCTCTGCTGCGCCAACGCGCTGCACATCAAGGCCCATGCTCCACCGACCCTTCTGCAATTGATCAGGATCTTCATCAGAGCGCGAACCTTTGCTCTTGTATGTTGCCTGACTTCCCACGTACCTACCGGTCAGCCCGAGCGCCACATATTTATGCGCTTCAACTGGCTGCTTTTGTTCCAGTCAGGTTCTACGCCCAATTACGGCCCCAAGACTCCGTACCCCGCGTTTACTGGAATCCTTAATGGATGCACGGCATGCAGACATGCCGTACTCAGGAATATTTTCATAATGACAACTCAACACTTTCATACCCAAGAAGCCATCAACGCCCTGACTCACGCTTTTGCCCCCATGAACTGCCTTATCGTCGCAGCACGCAAGGGCAGCTTCAGCTTTACCCTGGTCAACGAGCACGGCATTGCCCGTCACAGTGAGCGCCTGTACCCCGAGCAGTACGCCAGCGCAGCCCCGCTGCAGGCCGTCATCGACCGCACCCGCCAGGCCCTGGCGGCCTGATTGAGCGGCAGCCGGCTAATCGCCAAGCGTTCTATCGAAGTGATGCTGATAAGACAAACGATGTAAAAACAGACCTTTACACCGTAAATATGACACTACACTTGAACTCAAGCGGCCCTGCCGCTTCCGACGGACCCAACCTTTCATAGTGCTGCCACGCGCGCGGGTCCGCCGGCCACTTCACAGTGAGCGGACTGTCTTATGGGTATCGCAGCCGTACATTTGCACCGTCACGTCATTCGCCCGACTCTGGCCTACCTTGATCGTCACCACCCCGCTGCCGAGGCATTGCTGTTGGGTATCGCCGCCAGCCAGTCGGCGCTCGGTGCCGCACTGGACAGCCCTCGCGGTCATGGCCTCTATCATATTTCCGAATCACGCCATCAGCGGCTCTGGGACGACTACCTGGCGCAGGACCCGAACCTTGCCAGTCTGGTCCGTGGGCTGGCCAGCCAGCATGCGTTTCTCAGCGGCCCGCACCTGGAACTGACCGTCAACCTGCGGTACGCCACAGCGATTGCCTGGCTGATGGTCGAGGCGCAGATCAACACCCTGCCCACGGAAGACGATCCTCTGGCAATGGCCAGAATCTGGCGACAGATATTTCAGCCGCAAGGCAGACTGAAAGATTTTGTCACTGCATGGCAACTCAGCGTCGCCCCTTTATTTGCCACCGCCTAAGCGATGGCCGTAGTCCGCACGTTCTGGGACGATCGTGCAAAAAGGTCCGATTGTCAGACAAAAAAAGGCTCTATCTCGGGCTCTTCAGGCTATGGCGCACGGTAGGAAATATTGATACTTTCGATGCCGTGATTCTCATGGAGTACTAATAATGAAAAAAGCAATGCTCAAGACCACACTCGGATTGACTGCCTGTCTCGCCTCCTCCCATCTGCTGGCTTCCGGTTTCGCCCTCAACGAACAAAGCATCAGTGGCATGGGCACCTCGTTCGCCGGTCGTGCATCGGCAGCTGAAGACGCCAGCACAGTGGCTGGCAACCCTGCCGGTATGTCACGCCTCAAGCGTGAACAGGTCAACCTCGGTGCCGCTGCAATTTTTGCCAAGACTGACATCGACAATGGCCAGGGCACCTTCGGCGGCAGCAATGATGGCGACATGGTCCCTGTGGTCGCGGTACCCATGGGTTACTACGTCAAGCCACTCAGCGAACAATGGACCTTCGGCCTGGGCATGTATGCACCATTTGGCCTGAAGACCGACTACGAAAGCGGCTTCGCCGGCCGTTACTGGGGCTCCAAGAGCGAAGTTCAGGTCGTGACGCTGCAGCCGACCATCAGCTACGCCTTCAACGACCGGGTCTCGATCGGTTTCGGGCCGACAATCAACCGTATTGAAGGCGAGCTGGCTTCGGCAGCCGTCAACGCCGCCACACCTGGCCGCAACGACGGCAAGGTCACCATCAAGGGTGATGACGTCGCGGTAGGCTTCAACATCGGTGTGCTGGTCCAGGCCACCGACGACACAAGCATCGGCCTGGCTTACCGTTCCAAGGTCGACTACAAGCTCAAGGGCAAGACCAAGATCGAAGGCCCGGGCTTCAGTGTGTTCAACGGCCAGAAATACGACGCCTCGCTGAAACTGGAAACCCCGGAGTCTGCCGAACTGTCCATCACCCACCAACTGGATGACCAGTGGACACTCTACGCAGGCAGCACCTGGACCCGCTGGAGCCGTCTGCAATCGATCGACGTGAACAACAGCGGCGTGCCGGCCCAGCTCGGCGGCGCAACAGGCCCGATCGGGCGCATTTCGGAAGTCCAGGAGTGGAAAAACACCTGGTACCACGCCATTGGTGCAGCCTACAAACTGAACAACCAGTGGACCCTGCGCACCGGCCTTGCCATGGACCAGTCGCCAGTCAGCAACTCGCATCGTTCGCCACGCATCCCGACTGGCGATCGCAAGATCTTCAGCCTTGGCGCCGGTTACAGCCCGACCGAAGACATCACCATCGACTTCGCTTACCTGTACCTGCGTGAAGAAGAAGCCAAGCTGCGCGATGCCAGCGCAACCAAAGGCGCCTACAACGCTGACTTCCGCAACAGCGCACACACCATCGGTACTTCGCTGACCTACAAGTTCTGATCACGGATCAGCCATGAAAAAGCCCGCAGCCGGTCACGGTTGCGGGCTTTTTAATACCCCTGTGTATGCCTCAAGGCTTTGAAGCAATCGCCTTCTCGATGGCCGCAATCAACTGCGGATCATCCGGCTTGGTGGTGCTGCCGAAGTGGGCGACGACCTTGCCCTGACGATCCACCACATACTTGTTGAAGTTCCAGCGCGGTGCGGCGCCATCGCTTTGTTCGGCAAGATTACGAAACAACGCAATGGCATCGCTGCCGCGTACCGGTTGCGGCTCGGTCATGGTGAAGGTCACGCCGTAATTGACGTAGCAGACCTTGGCCGTTTCTTCACCGTCCCCGGACTCCTGCTTGAAATCATTGGACGGTACGCCCAGCACCTCAAGGCCTTGAGCCTTGTACTGCTGATTCAACGCCTCCAGGCCCTTGAACTGCGAGGTAAAGCCACAGAAGCTGGCCGTATTGACCACCACCAGCGGTTTACCGGCAAAACGCTGGCACAGGTCAATGGTTTGTTTGCCGCGCAACGCGGGCAACTCGCCCTGTTCCTTGAGCACGGCGGGGCAATCGGCGGCCTGGGCGGTACTGCCCAAGGCCAGCAATAGAAGTGGCAGTGAAATCCAGCGCGCAGTCATCGGAGCATCCCTGTGGGTGGTGTTTTAGTCGGTGTATTGTCCGACACGTTACTCCCACAACCGGCCACAGCTCAACAATTGCCCATGCCCAGTTGCAACGCCGCCAGCCCCATGCGCTGCCATCCCCACCAGCTCAGCGCCAGCAGCGCAGTGCCGGCCGCCACAACGAGCAGCCAGGGGCCAAGGCGGATCACACTGCAACCTGCAAACGAGCCACCGGACGCTCACGCACCGGCCAGTTCAGGGCCGCCGCCAGCACGCTGAGCAACACTGCGATTTGCCAGACCAGATCGTAACTGCCGGTACGGTCATAGACCACCCCGCCCAGCCAGCCGCCCATGAACGAGCCCAACTGATGGAACAGAAACACGATACCGGCGAGCATCGACAGGTTACGCACACCGAACATCACCGCCACCGTGCCATTGGTCAACGGCACAGTCGACAGCCACAACAGCCCCATCACCACGCCAAACAGGTAGGCCGAGGTCTCACTGAGCGGCACCCAGAGAAATATCACGATCGCCACGCCGCGCAGCAGATACAGCGCGCTGAGCAGCCGAGGTTTGGACATCCGCCCGCCCAGCCAGCCGGCGGTGTAAGTACCGAAGATATTGAACAGCCCCACCAGCGCCAGCACCGTGGTGCCGACCTGCACCGGCAGGTGCTGATCCACCAGATAAGCCGGCAGGTGCAAGCCGATGAAAACCACTTGAAAGCCACAGACGAAAAAGCCCAGCGCCAGCAGCCAGAAGCCGGAATGGCTGCAGGCTTCGCGCAGCGCCTCAGCCAGCGTCTGCTGCGGCCCCTGCGCCTCCACCGGGCGCTGCTCCTTGAGCATCGCGGCCAGCGGCAGGATCAGCGCCACCAGCACGCTGAGCACCAACAAAGCACCGGACCAGCCCAGGCCGCCAATCAGCCCCAGGGTGCCTGGCAGCATCGCGAACTGGCCAAACGAGCCCGCCGCACTGGCAATCCCCATGCCCATGCTGCGTTTTTCAGCAGGCAACGAGCGCCCCACCAGGCTAAGCAAAATCGAGAACGAGGTCCCGGACAAACCGATGCCGATCAGAATCCCGGCACTCAACGACAGGCTCCAGGGGGAATCGGCCATGCTCATCATCGCCAGGCCGATGGCATACAGCACACCCCCTACGAACACCACCTTGCCGGAGCCATAGCGGTCAGCCAGTGCACCGGCGAACGGTTGCGCCAGCCCCCAGCACAGGTTCTGCAGGGCAATGGCGAAGGCAAACACTTCGCGGCCCCAGCCAAAGTCGCTGCTCATGGGCGCAAGAAACAGCCCGAAACCATGCCGCGTTCCCAGTGATAACGCCAGAATCAGCGCACTGCCCACCATGATCCAGCCGCTGGTTCGCCAGGCTGATGTCATTTGTCATTCCCTCGTTCGTTATTCGGGTGGTTTACCCGTTGTTATTCAGGCCAGGCTTTGCAGCACGCGCAGCAGTTCATTACGCCGGTCTTCACCCAATCGATCGATCAATTGTTGCTGGGCCTGCTCCCAGGCCGGGCCGGCTGCGTGCAGACGCTTATTACCTTCAGCCGTCAGGCGCACCAGCCGATTACGCTGATCACGCCCCTCATCCAGCGCCACCAGCCCTTCGGCTTCCAGCACCCGCAGATTGCGACCCAACGTACTGCGCTCCAGCCCCATGGCTTCAGCCAGACTGGAGATACTCGGTTGGTCGAGACGCTGCAGATGGCGCAGCAGGGAAAACTGGGCGACATTAATCCCGAAGCCGTCCAGCGCTTCGTCATAATGCCGGCTCACCCCACGGGCAGCACGACGCAGATGGGTACAGATACATTCGGTGGTCAACATGAATACGTGTATATACCCGCATCAGTGGATATTGCAAGATATTTCACAGTATGCCAGCCACGACAAGAACAACATCGTCTGTAGGAGGGGCTTGTGCCCCGAAGGCTCTATTCACAGCGAACGCTGCTTTACAAGGCCAACGCCACCAGCACGGCGACCTCAAGCAACTCCAGCAACGCCCCGGCGGTGTCCCCGGTGGTGCCGCCGAGTCGGCGCAGCATCAGGTTGCGCAGCCAAATGAAGCCCGCGCTGGCGACGAGCAAGGCAACTACGCCGCTGGCGCCCCCCAACAACAGGCAGGCCACCACCACTACGCCCGACACTTGCCAGCCAGCGCGACGCGGCAGGTGATCGGCTAGCGCCTGGCCCAGGCCGCCAGCACGCACGTAAGGCGTGCTGAGAAACAGTCCCAGCAACGCCGTGCGCCCGATCAGCGGTGCCAGCAGCAAGCCGATCCATGCCTGCTGCTCAAGCAGGACCAGGATCGCGCAGAACTTCAGCAGCAACACCAGCACCAGGGTGACCACCGCAATCGGTCCGCTGCGCGGGTCTTTCATGATGCTCAGGGTGCGCTCACGATCACCGAAACCGCCCAGCCATGCGTCCGCGCTGTCGGCCAGGCCGTCCAGGTGCAGCCCACCGCTGAGCAGCACCCAGGCGCAGAGCAGCAGCGCCGCCTGCAAGATCGGCGGGGTTGCGGACAACAGCGCCGCGAGCAACATCAACAACGCGCCGAACAGCGCCCCGACCAGCGGATAAAACAGCAGCGAACGGCCCATCTGCTGCGGTTCCGGCATGCCCGGCAAACGCACCGGCAGGCTGCTGAGAAATTGCACGGCGATCCACAAAGGCAGCATCTCAAAGCTCCGTCAGGGTGCCATCCACCGCCACTTGCACGCTGTGCAGCGCGCCATGGGCCACCGACACTTGCAGCAACTGCTCACGGGGCAGGCCGCGGGCACGGGCCAACAACAGGCGGATCACCCCGCCATGACAGACCAGCAATACCCGCTCGCCACTATGGCGCTGTTGCAAGCGTTGCAACGCCGCGCCCACACGCTCGGCAAACACCGCCACCGGCTCGCCATTGGGCGGGGTGAAGGTGTAGGGGTTGTTCCAGAACGCGCCCAGGCCATCGGCATCGGTTTGCATGATCTGCGCCGCGCTGCGCCCTTCCCAGTCACCGAAATGCAGCTCCTGAACATCAGCGTCCAGGCTCAGCGGCAGTTGCAGACGCTCGGCCAATACTTGCGCGAACCGTGCACAGCGCTGCAACGGCGAACTGACGATCCGGGTCCATGACGCGGCACCTGTTGCAGCGTCGGCCACGGCGGCATGCATCTGTGCCCAGCCCGCTTCGGTCAGGGCATCGTCGATACTGCCGCGCAGACCGCCGCCCAGCTCGGTTTCGCCATGGCGCAGCAGGTCGACGATCATGCCGGGCGATCCGCCACGGCGGCTTCGGCAAAGGTCGCCATGCCGTTATGCAGCTCGCAGGCCAGGCGCACCAGCGGTACTGCCAGCGCCGCACCACTGCCTTCGCCCAGCCGCAGCCCCAGATCAAGCAGCGGCTCGGCCTGCAGCACTTCCAGGACATGCCGATGACCGGGCTCGGCACCGCGATGACCAAACAACAGCCATGGCCGTATCGATGGATTCAGGCGCACCGCCACCAAGGCGGCGACGCTGCAAATAAAGCCATCGACCAGCGCGACGATACCTTCCTGAGCGCAGGCCAGGTAGGCACCGGCCAGAGCGGCGATCTCGAAGCCGCCAAGGCTCAGCAAACTGCCCAGCGGATCGCCCGCATGTTCGGCATGCAACGCCAGGCCGCGCTCGATCACGGCGGTCTTGTGCTGCACGCCCTCGGCGTTCAGACCGGTGCCCGGACCAACCATCAATGCTGCTGCACACTCAAGCAATGAACAGGCTACGGCACTGGCTGCGGTGGTATTGCCAATGCCCATTTCACCGCCGACAAACAGCTCGATACCGGCGGCCTTGGCGCGTAGTACGCTGTCACGCCCGGCCTGCAACGCCGCATGGCCCTGCCCGGCGTTCATCGCCGGGCCGCTGACGAAGCTGGCGGTGCCGGCGCCCAGTTGCAGATGACGCACACCTGGCAAGTTCAGGGCACTGACAGTGCCGAGGTCGACCACATCCAGCTGCGCGGCCAATTGCCGGGCCAGTACGCTGATAGCCGCACCGCCATTGACGAAGTTGCCGAGCATCTGCCCGGTGACTTCCTGCGGATAGGCCGACACGCCTTCGCTGACCACCCCGTGGTCGCCGGCAAAAATCGCAATCCACAGCCGGTCGACAGCTGGTTTTTCGCGGCCTTGCAGGCCCGCGATCTGCACCGCCAGACGCTCCAGTTGCGCCAGCGAGCCGGCCGGTTTGGTCAGTTGCTGCTGACGCGCCAGCGCCGCTTCACGGGCCGCCACGTCGATACCGCGAGCAGGGGCAAGCCACCAGGATTGAGTCATGGAGCAGTTCCTTTCAAAGTCAGAGGCAGGCCGGCAACCGTCAACACCACGCGCTGGCAGCGTTCGGCAAGGGCCTGATGCAACAAGCCGGCTTCGTCAACATAGCGACGGGTCAGCTCACCCAGGGGCACTACACCCAACCCGGTTTCATTGCTGACAAAAATGATTTCGCCCGGCAGGGCCGCCACGCTATCGAGCAGCGCCTGGCGCTCATGGGCCAGCCGTTGCGGGTCGTCGAGCATCAGCAGGTTGGTCAGCCACAGGGTCAGGCAATCGATTAGCAGGCACTGGCCCGGCGCCGCCCACTCACGCAGGACCCGCGCCAGTTCCAGCGGTTCTTCGACCAACCCCCAGTGCTCGGGGCGTCGCGCCCGGTGCAGGGCCACACGCTGGTTGAGTTCGCCGTCTACCGGCTGGCTGGTGGCAATGTAGGTCACCGCCAGCCCCGAGCGGCTTGCCAGCTCTTCAGCCAGGCGGCTCTTGCCAGAGCGGGCGCCGCCGAGAATCAGTTGCAGCATGTCAGTTGTTCTCCAGACCGCACAGCCCACGCAACAGCGCGCCATCGAGGTGCTTGTCGACCAGATCGGCGAGGCGTTCGATATCGCGCTCGCGCAGCGCGTGATAGTCAACACTCTGCACGTCTTCAAGCCCGGCCCAGCGCAGCAGCGCGCCGCAAGCGGCCGGCGATTCAAACAGGCCATGCAGATAGGTGCCAAGCACCTGGCCATCGGCGCTTTGCGCGCCATCACAGCGACCGTCTGCCAATTGCACCGCTGGTTGCTCCAGGGCCGGGCCACTGGTGACCCCGGCATGAATCTCGTAGCCGCTGACCTCGGCGCCTTCCAGGCTCAGCACACCGCGCACGTTACGCAGTTGCTTTTGCGCCTCCAGCACCGTGCTGATCTGTAGCAGAGCAAAACCGGCACTGGAACCCGGCGCGCCTTCCAGGCCCAACGGGTCATGCACCTGCTCACCGAGCATCTGCAGCCCGCCGCAAATGCCCAACAGCTTGCCGCCATAGCGCAGATGCCGGGCGATCGCCGGCTCCCAGCCATTGGCGCGCAGATACGCCAGGTCACTGCGCACGCTCTTGGAGCCAGGCAGGATGATCAGGTCGGCGGGCGGAATCGGCTGGCCGGCGCTGATGAACTGCAAGTTAACCTGCGGGTGCAGGCGCAGCGGGTCAAAGTCCGTGTGATTGCTGATGCGCGGCAGCACCGGCACCACCACGTTGAGTACCTTGTCGAGCTTTTCGGTCTGGCGTCGGTCCAGACCGTCTTCGGCTTCCAGATGCAAATCCATCAGGTAGGGCAGCACACCCACTACCGGCTTGCCGGTGCGTTGCTCCAGCCAGTCCAGGCCTGGCTGCAGCAACGCCACATCACCACGAAAGCGGTTGATGATAAAGCCCTTGACCCGCGCCTGCTCGCTGGGCGAGAGCAGCTCCAGCGTACCGACCAGGTGGGCAAACACCCCGCCGCGGTTAATGTCGGCAATCAACAGCACCGGGCAGTCCACCGCCTCGGCAAAGCCCATATTGGCGATGTCGTTCTCGCGCAAGTTGATCTCGGCCGGTGAGCCGGCGCCTTCGACCATCACCACTTGATACGCCGCGCCCAGGCGCTGGTGCGAGTCGAGCACAGCTTGCATGGCGATGGCTTTGTAACCGTGATAAGCCACCGCATTCATGGTGGTCACCGCCCGCCCATGAATGATCACCTGCGAGCCGGTGTCGGTATTGGGTTTGAGCAGCACCGGGTTCATGTCGGTGTGCGGTTCAAGACCGCTGGCCTGGGCCTGTACAGCCTGGGCACGGCCAATCTCGCCGCCGTCGGCAGTGACCGCGCTGTTGAGCGCCATGTTCTGCGGTTTGAACGGCACCACACTGATGCCCTGGCGTTTGAGCCAGCGGCACAGGCCGGTTACCAGCGTGCTTTTGCCCGCATCGGAGGTGGTGCCTTGCACCATCAGGGTGGTCATTTCAGGTCCTTGCGGTAGTCATGCAGCAGGGTTTCCAGGCGCTGCCAGTCAGCTTCACTGTGCGGCAGGCCAAAACGCAGGCTGCTGTGTTCGGCACGCTCTGCCTTGAACAAGCGCAGCAACACTCCACGCCGGGCAGCAAACTCGTGCAACGGCTCAGCATGGGCAGTGACCAGCCATTGAAACAGTGCGCAACCGCCGTCAGGTTCCAGACCATGAGCGCTGAGCAGCGCTGACAAGCGCAGCGCCGCATATTCACAACGCTCCCGCTGCAATTGCTGGCCGGGCAGATCGCTCAGGCACGCCAGCCCGACCTTGCGGGTGGGGCCGCTGACGGCCCAGGGGCCGATCTCGCTCGCCAGTGCCTGCAACAAACCGGCCTCAGCCAGCACAAAGCCCAGGCGCGCACCGGCCAGGCCAAAAAACTTGCCAAACGAGCGCAACACGATAAGCCCGCTGCGCCAGGTTTCGGCCGCCAGGCTGTGCGCCGGCGCGGTGTCCATAAACGCCTCGTCCACCACCAGCCAGCCACCGCGCTCGGCCAGCCGGGCATGCCATTTGAGCAACTGCTCAGGCGCAATCAAACGGCCGGTGGGGTTGTTCGGGTTGACCACCACCAGCACGTTGAAGACGTCGATGAAGTGCTCGACTTCATGCTCCAGCACTTCACGCACCAGAAAACCGCTCTTGCGCCAGGCATGAGCATGCTCGGCGTAACACGGCGACAGCACGCCAACCTTGCCGACGGGGCCACGCAAGCGAGGCAACGCCTGAATGGCGGCCTGGGACCCCGGCACCGGCAACACCTGCGCGGCGTTGTAATAAGCGCAAGCCGCCGCCTCCAGACCGTCATCGGTTTCTGGCAAACGTGCCCAGTCGCGCGCATCGACCGGCGCAATCGGCCAGGACCACGGCGCGATACCGGTGGACAGGTCCAGCCAGTCGGCCTCGGCAATCGCGTACTGCTGCGCCGCTGCGCGTAGCCGGCCGCCATGTTCAAGCATAGAGTTGCGCTCCCACGCAGAGAATCAGCAGCCACAGCCATACGCCGCGCTGCACCAGTTGCCAGCCGGCTTCGATGGACTCGGCATCGGCAGGCCGGCCTTCGCCCAGCGCTGGACGCTCGTGCAACTCACCGTGATAAATCGCTGCACCGCCCAGCTCGACCCCCAGCGCGCCAGCGCCCGCCGCCATCACAGGGCCAGCATTGGGGCTGTCCCAGGTCGGCCCCTGGGTGCGCCAGCAACGCAGCGCCAGGCGGGTTTTGCCCAGCAGCGCGTAGGTCAAGGCCACCAGCCGCGCAGGAATGTAATTGAGCACGTCGTCGATCTTCGCCGCCGCCCAGCCGAAGCGCTCGAAGCGCTCGTTGCGGTAACCCCACATAGCGTCGAGGGTATTGCTCAGGCGATACAGCACCACCCCGGGCGCACCGGCCACGACAAACCAGAACAACGCGGCGAATACCGCATCGCTGCCATTTTCCAGCACCGACTCGGTGGCCGCGCGGGCCACGCCATTGGCGTCAAGCTCCGAAGTCTGGCGGCTGACCAGATAACCGACCCGCTGCCGCGCCTGGTCGAGGTCACCGCCACGCAACGCCGCCGCGACCGGCTGCACATGCTCGCCGAGGCTGCGCAGGCCCAGCGCGCAGTACAACGCCAGAATGTCCACCAGCAGCCCGATATAAGGCAGCCAGCTCAGCAAGGTGATCAGCAGGGTCAGCGGAATCACCGCCAGCACCCAGGCGGTGACCCCATGACTGCGCCAGCCGCGCCCGGCGGCATTGAAACGCTGTTCGATGCGCTCGGCGTATCGCCCGAACGCCACCAGCGGATGCGAGCGTTTCGGTTCTCCAAGCAACGCATCCAGCGCCACCCCCGCTACGCTCAACAGCGCCACACTCATCGATGCACTCCCCATTGATTCTCATACAGCAGTTGTTCCAGCGGGCGCTCTTGCGCCCAGCCTTCGAGCACCAGCATGGGTGCCGGATAGAAACCGGTGACCGGCCCCAGGCATAGAATCGCCAACGGTCGGGCGCCCTCGGGCATGTTCAGCAGGGCGGCCAGGTTGTCAGGATCGAACAGCGACACCCAGCCCATGCCCAGCCCTTCGGCGCGGGCCGCCAGCCACATATTCTGAATGGCGCAGGACATTGAGGCGATGTCCATTTCCGGCATCGTGCGTCGGCCAAAGACAAACTGCTCACGGCCGTCCATCAGCGCCGCGACGATCACCTCGGCACAGTCGCTGATACCCTCGACCTTGAGCTTCATGAATTCATCGGCGCGCTCGCCCAATGCTTCAGCGGTGCGGACCCGCTCCTGCTCGACCTGCTCTTGCATGCGGTTGCGCAGCGCCGTATCAGTGATCCGGATAAAGCGCCAAGGCTGCATCAGGCCGACGCTCGGCGCGTGGTGCGCGGCTTCGAGCAAGCGCGCCAGAACCTCGGGCGCCACCGTGCCACCGCTGAAATGACGCATGTCGCGGCGCTCGGCAATTGCCCGGTACACCGCGGCCCGCTCATCCGGGCTAAAGGCTGCTTCACTCATGGTTTCAGCAACGCCGCCACCGCCTGGGGGTTGGAAGGGAAATAAAAGTGCACATAAGAGGCGGTCAGCCGGCCCAGCCGGTACACAGCTTCCGCGCCGCGTCCGCCATTTGGGCTGATGCCTCGGGCAATCGGCTCCAGCTCAGTGCTGGTCAGCGAATGGTGATAGGTGTGCCCGCGCAACACGCCCTCAGGCAGCGTCACCGCTTGCAGTGCCAACGCCGCCAGGCGCTTCTGCATGGTCGCCTCACCGGGCAGCAGGCCGGCCAACTCAGCGCGCACCCCGTCGACATCGGTCAGTGCGTCGAGCAGATACAGCATGCCGCCACATTCGGCCAGCAGCGGCTTGCCCTGTGCATGGTGGGCGGCAATCGCATCGCGCATCGAGCGGTTGGCCTGCAACGCAACGTGGTGCAATTCAGGGTAACCGCCGGGCAGGTACAGGCTGTCCGCTTCGGGCAACTGGCTGTCGTGAATCGGCGAAAAGAACTTCAGCTCCGCGCCCATGGTGCGCAGCAACTCCAGGCTGGCGCCGTAGGTGAAAGCAAAAGCTTCGTCACGGGCAATCGCAACCCGCACCCCGGCCAGCCAGGGCTCGACCGGTTGCGGCTCGGGCGCAGCAAAACTGACCGGCGGCGGCAGCGCAACTTCGCAAGTGCCGGCCAGCGCCTCGGCCGCAGCATCTAGGCGCGCATCCAGGTCATTCAGTTCGCTGGCCTGCACCAGGCCCAAATGCCGACTGGGCAGTTCAATACCGGTTTCACGTGACAACGCGCCGTACCAGCGCAGGCCTTCGGTCAGGCTGTTTTCCAGCAACTGCGCATGGCGCACCGTGCCAACCCGGTTGGCCAGCACACCGGCGAATGGCAGGTCTGGCTGATAACGGGCCAGTCCCAGCGCCAGTGCGCCAAAGGTCTGGGCCATGGCAGTACCGTCAATAACGCCCAGCACCGGCACCCCGAAGTGGCGGGCCAGATCCGCGCTGGAGGGCGTGCCATCGAACAGGCCCATAACCCCTTCAATCAGGATCAGGTCAGCCTCAGCGGCCGCCTCCCAGAGCAGCCGCCGGCTTTCATCGGCGCCGACCATCCACAGGTCCAGTTGATAGACCGGCGCACCACTGGCGCGTTCGAGAATCATCGGGTCGAGAAAGTCCGGCCCGCACTTGAACACCCGGACCTTGCGGCCCTGATTGCGATGCAAACGTGCCAGGGCAGCAGTGACGGTAGTCTTGCCCTGGCCGGACGCCGGCGCGGCGATCAGTACCGCAGGACATTGTCGCGCTTGCGCATCACTCACAGTTCGATGCCCTTCTGCGCCCGGATGCCGGCCTGGAAGGCATGCTTGACCATGCCGATCTCCGAGACGGTATCGGCCAGCTCGATCAGTTCCGGTTTTGCCCCGCGACCGGTCACCACGACGTGCTGCATCGGCGGGCGCGCCTGCAGGTCGTTGAGCACCTGCTCCAGGTCGAGGTAGCCGTGTTTGAGCGCGATATTCAGCTCGTCGAGGATCACCAGATTGATGTTCGGGTCGCTGAGCAACTGCTTCGACACTTGCCAGGCCGCTTCGGCAGCGGCGATGTCGCGCTGGCGGTCCTGGGTTTCCCAGGTAAAGCCCTCGCCCATGACGTGATAACGCACCTGGTCGGGGAAACGGCGGAAGAACAGCTCTTCGCCAGTGGCGTTACGGCCCTTGATAAATTGCACCACGCCACACTGCATATCGTGGCCCATCGCCCGGGCGAGCATGCCAAAGGCCGAGCTGCTCTTGCCCTTGCCATTGCCGCCCAGCACCAGCAGCAGGCCGCACTCGTTGGGCGAGTTGGCGATGCGTTCATCGATAATGGCTTTTTTACGCTGCATGCGCGCCAGATGGCGCTCGTCGCGTTCGAGGGACTCGTTCATCTCAGCTCTCCGCTGGAAAGGCAGGCGAAAGCAGACAACAGGACGACAGAACGCCAAGGCAGTCAGTTGCCTTGCGCAGAGCATCGCCCGCCGTGATGCCTTG
Source organism: Pseudomonas sp. LJDD11 (assembly GCF_024584215.1). Taxonomy (NCBI): domain Bacteria; kingdom Pseudomonadati; phylum Pseudomonadota; class Gammaproteobacteria; order Pseudomonadales; family Pseudomonadaceae; genus Pseudomonas; species Pseudomonas sp. LJDD11. The sequence goes on along the minus strand of NZ_JANJFL010000013.1, from coordinate 97,163 downwards.
AATACGTGACAGGCCGGTCTCCGGGCTCATGAGCGAGGCATTGCCTGCCGACCGTGCGCCTTCCCGGAGAATGTCCAGTGGCACGATGCGCGGTCTTGACTCATTTACCGTTGCGGGGGCAGCGCCGGAATCGAAGTGCGTGTCTTCCCACCGGCTTCCCTGTTTCACCCTGCCAGCCGTTGGCTGCCGGGCACCTGAAACAAACCGCGAAGGGTAGAGGGTTGGGCATGGAGCGTCAAACGGTATCGGGTCGGGTATCGGCGCGTCTGAGCGTAGGAGCGGCTTTAGCCGCGAAGATCTTTAGCGTTGTGCACAGGGTCTTTGCCGCAGTTGTCTGTTCGCCAGGTTCCGTTCTTTACGAGCGGGTTACTTTGGTTTCGCCCAAACTAACCAAAGGCATTGCTCCGGTCTTGGCCCCGCCCTTCGGGGCGGGGTTCCCTCGCTCCGGCGCCAATCGTCGCGTTCGGCGGCGTCTGTGATAACTCGGTTCAAAAAGCAAAAGCAACAACAGAAGCGAAAGCAATGGCGACGCTTCGCGGCTGAAGCCGCTCCTACAATCTGGGTGTCCGGGCGAACACCCAAGCGGCTCAACGGTTGTTCTGCGCCAGGCTGGAAGGCTCCAGAACGCGCTTGGCGTTCAGGTAGGCTTTCTGCCAATAAGGCGAGCCGAGGCTGTCGAGCTTGACGGTGCCGCCAGTGGCCGGGGCATGCACGAAGCGGCCTTCGCCGACGTAGATGCCGGCATGGGAGACCTGCGAGCCGCCGGAGGTGGCGAAGAACACCAGGTCGCCGGTCTGCAGGTTCTCGCGGCCGACGTTGGGCGCTTTCATCACGATCATGTCGCGGGTCGAACGCGGCAGGCTGATGCCCGCCATGTCGCGGTAGACATAGCCGATCAGGCCACTGCAGTCGAAGCCGGAGTCCGGGGTATTACCGCCCCAGCGGTAAGGCGTGCCGACCAGGCCTAGCGCGCGAAACAGCACGTCTTCGGCAGCGGGTGAATTCAGCACCGCAGGCGCGACGATCACCGGACGCTGGACGACCTTGGGTTTGGGCGGCGGCGCGCTGGCGCAGGCGCCGAGCAGCGCAGCGAGAGAGATCACGGCACAGCGTAAGAAAATCGACATGACCACAAAAACTCCATCAGGAATGCGGCTTTACTGCCGAAAGCTAGAAAGCCCGTTAAGAGAGACTAGCTGAAGACCAGAGCGCTTTGCAGAGGTTTCAGACAATCCGACCAAACGGGCTTTCCAGTTAACAGGCCGTTTCAAACAGCTTGTGTTAGTTATGACGCTTGTTGCTGACCGGCTTGACGCTGGTGGAAGTCATTGCAGTGGTCTGGGCCTCACCGGAGGCTGGTGCCAACACCAGAGCGCGCTTGGCTTCGACGAAGGTTTTGCTCCAGTAGGTGTCGTCCAGGCTGTCGATCCGCACCCCACCGCTACGGCGGCTGCTGGAGTGGATGAACTGGTCGTCGCCCAGATAGATCGCAGCGTGGCTGATACGGCCGCGGCCGGCAGTGCTGAAGAACAGCAGGTCGCCTGGCTTGAGGTCATGACGCGAGACCTGCGGGGCGTCGATTTTCATCATGTCGCGGCTCGAACGCGGCAGGGTCATGCCGGCTTCTTCGCGGAACAGGTAGCTGATGAAACCGCTGCAATCGAAACCGGCAGTGGAGTTGCCGCCAAAGCGGTAACGGGTGCCGATCAGCGCCTTGCCGCGCTCCAGAATGCTGTCTGCCAGCAACGGCAGCTGGTAGGCGTTCTCGTCGGTGAACTCGGCCAGCTCTTCTTCCGCTTCCAGAGCCTGCTGGGCACGGATGTTGTGCGCCTGACGGGCACTGGATTGAGCGGTAACGGAATTCTGGTATTGAGCGAATTGCTCTGGCTGGGTCACCGATGACTGGGTGGAGCAGCCGAATAGAAAAGTAACTAAAGCGAGTGGCACGAGGGGTGCGAAGCGTAAAACTTGCATGGGCACGACCGTGGCGTCAAAAAATGAGGAGCCGCGACTATGCCCGCTATCCAACCGATTTGCAAATTCTATCGAATTAAATGTGACTTATGAGTTCCGGCATGACATGTGCCGCCCGGCCCTGCAGGAAAATATCCATCCCCGCACTGTGATCAGTGGCCTGAGGATTGATTTCCAGGGTAAAGCCGCCGGTAATCCGCGTGCGCAACACCGGCTCGTGAATATAGGGAAAGCTGGCGGTGGTGCCGATACTCAGCACCGCGTCGAAGCCCAGCGCCATTTGCGCTTGCAGAGCGTCTATAGCGGGCTCAGGGAGCATTTCCTGGAACAGAACAACCGGCGGTCGCAAAATGCCATGACAATGGCTACACAGCGGCGGTAGCTCGGCTGACAGGTGCCCGGCCAGTTGCGGGTCTTCGGCGCCGCACGCCTGGCAAAACAGCGGAGTCATTTGCCCATGAATCTCGATCAGGCGCTCCGGCGGACTGCCCGCAGCCCGGTGATAGCCATCGACATTCTGGGTCAGCACCCAGCAATCAGGCTTGAGGCGCTGTAATTGCGCGATGGCGTAATGGGCGATGTTGGGCTCGCCAGCAAGGCAGGCCTTGCCCAGTTCAGCGATGTATTTCCAGCACAGCGCCGGATCGCGGCGCAGCATCGGCCCGGACAGCGCCATTTCAATAGGCAAGCCATCATCGGTACGGCCGTTATACAGGCCGCCCAGACCACGATAGGTCGGCAACCCTGAATCGGCCGACAGACCGGCACCGGTGATGATCAGAATACGTTGGGCATGCCGCAAGGCGGCGGCGGCCTGGCGGATCAGTTGCTGATCGAGCGGCGCCGCTACCACCCAAGGGTTTCCTTGAGAAAAGGAATGGTCAGTTTGCGCTTTTCTTGCAGCGAGGCCTGATCGAGGCGTTCAAGCAGTTCGAACAACGCACTCATGCTGCGCGTGCCACGGGTCAGAATGAAATGCCCGACTTCGTCGGTGAGGTGCAGGCCACGGCGCGAGGCACGCAGTTGCAAGGCGCGCAGCTTGTCTTCATCAGACAGGCCGCGCATCTGGAACACCAGCGCCATGGTCAGGCGTGACTTGAGGTCAGGCAGCTTGATCGACAGCTCGCGGGGTGACTTGGACGCGGCAATCAATAAACGCCGGCCACTGTCACGCAAACGATTGAACAGGTGAAACAGCGCCTCTTCCCAGTCAGCCTTGCCGGCGATGGCCTGCAAGTCATCCAGGCAAACCAGTTCGTACTGCTCAAGATGATCGAACAGCTCGACGCCCTGCTCGAGCAACTCGGTCAGCGGCAGGTAGACCGCCGGCTCGCCCAGTTGCTTGAAGCGCAGGCAGGCCGCCTGCAACAGATGAGAGCGCCCCACCCCGTCTTTGCCCCACAGATAGATGAGGCTTTCGGTCCATCCCGCATCGGCCTCGCACAACCGCTCGACATAGCCGAGGGCCGCCGCGTTGGCGCCGGGATAGTAATTGATGAAAGTGGCGTCATCGCGCAGACGCACACTCAGGGGCAGCTGAACCGGTTTCATGCTGACTGGGCGCTTCCTGGGAGCAAGCGATGACCTCTGAATAAAGTTAGCAAAGTCTATACCCGTGAGGCGGACCGCACAATGCGACAGACTTCAAGCAAAATCAAAGGCTTGCGTTTTTTCGCAGCGCCTGCTCCAGCGGTGTTTGCCAGCATCGGCCATCAAAGTTCCGGGTCACGACTGCCTGCATACATGTCCGACTCTTTGTACAGGGTATGCACATGGCGCAACAACACCATGATCACCGCCGCCACCGGCAACGCCAACAGGATGCCAGTAAAGCCGAACAACTCACCGCCCGCCAGAATCGCGAAGATCACCGCCACCGGGTGCAGGCCGATACGGTCGCCCACCAGCAAAGGGGTGAGAACCATGCCTTCCAGCGCCTGACCGATCATGAACACCGCAACGATCCCGAGCATCGGATACAGGTCACCACCGAACTGGAACAAGCCGGCGATCAGTGCCGCGCCAATACCGATAACGAAGCCCATATAAGGCACGATCGCTGCCAGACCGGCAATCATGCCAATCAGCAATCCCAGTTCCAGGCCCACCAGCATCAGCCCGGCCGAATAGATCACGCCAAGGCCGACCATCACCAACAACTGGCCGCGAATGAAGGCGCCCAGCACTTCGTGACATTCACTGGCAAGGCCCATGATCTGGGTTTCACGCTGGCGCGGCAGCAGGCTGCGCAGCTTGGCCATCATCAGATCCCAGTCGCGCAGCAGATAGAAGCTCACCACCGGGATCAGCACCAGATTGGCCAGCCAGGCCATCAGCGCCAGGCTCGAAGCGGTGGCCTGGGAGAGCACCAGGCCAACGATATCGCCGGCCTGCCCCATATGCCCGGCCAGCGCAGTCTTGAGCTTGTCGAACCGCCAGAAGCCATCGGACAGGCCGAACTTGGCCTGCGCCCACGGCAAGGCGGTGTGTTGCAGCCAGTCGAGGATCTGCGGGGCCAGCTCATAAAGGCGGATCAACTGCTTGACCAGCATCGGCACCAGCACCAGCAGCAACGCCAGCATGATCAAGGTAAACAAACCGAACACCGCTGCTACGCCGAGGGTACGGGACAAGCCAAGACGCTCCAGGCGGTCGACCAGCGGGTCGCCCATATAGGCCAGCAGCAACGCGACCAGAAACGGCATCAGGATCGAATGCAGCGAGAATAGAAAGGCGATCAGCAGCGCCGCAGCGCCCAGCCAGTACCAGCGTTTTATGTCAGTCATTGATGTTCCTCATCAAACAACCGGTGCGCAGGAGCCACCGTTGGGTAGCGCCGCTCGCTCAGCGCAAATCAAAGGTGATCGTGGGAGCGAGCCTGCTCGCGAAGAGGCCAGTAAAGCCGGCACATTTGCCATGAACTTCAGGCAGTCTTCGCGATCAAGAATCTCCCGCAAAACCGTTACCAACGGAAATACAGTTTGCCGGCACTGACGGGCGCGCCAGCCTCAGCACCTGACGTCGGAGCTGTAGCCGGGGCGCTGGCATCCACGGGCACGGCCTCACTGGCCGGGATTTCCTGCAGACGGGCCAGACCAAGCTGGTTACGCAGTTGCTCGGCACTGGTCCCGACCGCAAAGGTGCTGCGCTCGCCTTCGACCAGTACCAGCTTGCCGCCCATGGCTTCGAGCACCCGCATCAATTGCGCATAACGCTCAAGGTTCATGCCCTGAACCTCGAACTGCAGCGTACTGGCGGTCGCGCCGGGCTTGACCGCGAAGCGTGGCGCCAGGCGCTCGGTAACCGCCAGCAGCACGGCATCGGCCAGCGCCTCGACACTGTCGCCGCCGACATTGCCCTGCTCACGCTGCTCACCCAGCCACAGGCGCCACTGCGCCTGCCACTTGCCGCCCTCTTCACGGGCATGCACCGCCAGAATGGCGTCAGCGCCGTAACGCTCGGACGCTTGCTTGAGCTCGCCCGGATCACTGGCGGACAGATGATGTGCGGTGCCGACACCCTGCTCGCTCAGATCGGCCAGCGGCAACTGCATGGGCAGACCGCGATGCTGAGCGGCGCGGCGCAGCGGCGCGGCAGCCTCCTGCGCGTCGCCGACCAGATTCGAGCCTTCAGTGGAGTCGATCAGCCACCAGCCAAGAATGCTCGGGCGGTTGCTGCCCCAGATCGGCAGACCGGCCTGACGCAAGGCACGATCCGTGCTGGCCGGGTCAAAATCGACCAGCAGGGTCTGCGGCGGGCCAGGCTCATAGCCGTACTGGCTGATGATTTGTTGCGGGTCCTTGCGCACCTCGGCCAGCGCCGCCCCCTCGGCGGCCCTGGTGTTGCCGGTCAGGCGCACCACCATGGTCTGCACCGCCGCCTGGGTAGCCCGGTCACGCTCCTGGGGCGACTGACTGGTGACTGGTTCGCGGACTTGATAAAGGTCATTCACGGTCTGCGCCAAACCCGGCAGGCTGGCCAGACTCAGGCAGCCAAGAAGAAGGTAACTGGAAAAACGCATGGAAGGTTCCTGGTCTAGGAAGAACGCAGTCGCGGCACTTCGTGGTTGAGACAGCAGCGGGCGCTCAATCATTCACATTAACGTCGCGATTGTACAGCGCTGCCCTGCCCGTCGGCCCAAGGATGGCTCCAGAGCAGCAAGCCTGTTAAAATCGCGCGCCTTCACAGACCGACAATGGTATCGGCTCCGAAACAGCACTGTGCGATTGCGCAAGACTGGACCGGACCCGGCCGCAACGGTCGATTGTCCTTCCGAATCCCCCCTAAAGGCCTGGATTTTCTATGAGCAAGCAACCTTCCCTGAGCTACAAAGACGCCGGTGTAGACATCGACGCCGGTGAAGCATTGGTCGAACGCATCAAAAGCGTCGCCAAGCGCACCGCACGTCCTGAAGTCATGGGCGGCCTGGGAGGTTTCGGCGCGCTTTGCGAAATCCCGGCCGGCTACAAGCAGCCAGTGCTGGTTTCAGGCACCGACGGCGTCGGCACCAAACTGCGCCTGGCGCTGAACCTGAACAAGCACGACAGCATTGGCCAGGATCTGGTCGCCATGTGCGTCAACGACCTGGTGGTGTGCGGTGCCGAGCCGCTGTTTTTCCTCGACTACTACGCCACCGGCAAACTGAACGTTGACGTCGCGGCGACCGTGGTCACCGGCATCGGCGCCGGTTGCGAACTGGCCGGCTGCTCGCTGGTCGGTGGCGAAACCGCTGAAATGCCTGGCATGTACGAAGGCGAAGACTACGACTTGGCCGGCTTCTGTGTCGGCGTGGTCGAAAAAGCCGAGATCATCGACGGCTCCAAAGTGGTGACCGGCGACGCCCTGATCGCCCTGCCGTCTTCCGGCCCGCACTCCAACGGCTACTCGCTGATCCGCAAGATCATCGAAGTCAGCGGTGCCGACATCGAAGCCACCCAGCTGGATGGCAAGCCGCTGACCGAACTGCTGATGGCGCCAACGCGCATCTACGTCAAACCGCTGCTCAAGCTGATCAAGGACACCGGTGCGGTCAAGGCCATGGCCCACATCACCGGCGGTGGTCTGCTCGACAACATCCCGCGGGTCCTGCCAAAAGGCGCCCAGGCGATCATCGACGTCGCCAGCTGGCAACGCCCGGCAGTCTTCGACTGGCTGCAAGAGCAGGGCAACGTTGACGAGCACGAAATGCACCGCGTCCTGAACTGCGGCGTGGGCATGGTCATCTGTGTTGCGCAAGACCAGGTCGAGAAGACCCTGAGCGTGCTGCGTGATGCCGGTGAACAGCCATGGGTGATCGGTCAGATCGCGGCGGCTGCCGAAGGTGCTGCCCAGGTCGAGCTGAACAACCTCAAGGCGCATTGATGCCAGCATCGACACAAGCTCCCTGCAATGTCGTGGTGTTGCTGTCGGGTACCGGCAGCAACCTGCAGGCGATGATCGACAGTTTCAGCGCCCCGGACAGCCCGGCGCGCATCCGCGCCGTGATTTCCAACCGCGCCGATGCATTCGGCCTGCAACGTGCCAAAGACGCGGGCATTGACGCCTGTGTCCTGGACCACAAGCAGTTCGACGGACGCGAGGCGTTCGACGCGGCGCTGGTCGAGCTGATTGACGGCTTCAATCCTGACCTGGTGGTGCTGGCCGGCTTCATGCGCATTCTCAGCGCAGGTTTCGTCAATCACTACCACGGCCGCCTGCTGAACATTCATCCTTCGCTGCTGCCGCGCTACAAGGGTTTGCATACCCATCAGCGGGCGCTGGATGCCGGTGATCGCGAGCATGGTTGCAGCGTGCACTTCGTCACCGAGGAACTCGATGGCGGACCACTGGTCGTACAGTCAGTGATTTCGGTAGAGTCGCACGATTCATCCACGACTCTGGCGCAACGCGTTCATATCCAGGAACACCGGATTTACCCGCTGGCCATTCGCTGGTTCGCTGAGCGGCGTCTGCATCTTGACCAACAAGGCGCCAGCCTCGATGGTCAACTGCTCCCGGCCAGCGGCCACCTGATTCGAAACTAGGAGACATCATGCGTCGCGCACTGCTCTTCGCTTTCGCCCTGCTCGCCCTGCCTGCCACCCAGGCGGCCGATCTGCAGCCATTCTCCGCCAGCTACACGGCCGACTGGAAACAGTTGCCCATGAGCGGCACAGCCGAACGCAGTCTGGAAGCCGGCCAGAACGGCACCTGGAACCTCAACTTCAAGGCGTCGATGGTCATTGCCAGCCTGACCGAGTCCAGCACGCTGAAGGTCGACAAGGATGTGTTGATGCCACAGACCTACACGTTCGAGCGTAGCGGTCTGGGCAAGTCCAAGAAGGTTGACCTGGCTTTCGACTGGTCGAGCAAGTTCGTCACAGGCAGCGACCGCGGCGACGCGATCAAGCTGCCGATCAATCGTGGTGTGCTGGACAAGTCCACGTACCAGCTGGCCCTGCAACATGACGTGGCGGCCGGCAAGAAGAGCATGAGCTATCAGGTGGTCGATGGTGACGAGCTCGACACCTACGACTTCCGTGTGCTGGGTTCGGAGACCGTGTCGACCAAGGCTGGCCAGATCGATGCGATCAAGGTCGAGCGGGTACGCGACCCGACGCAGAGCAAGCGCATCACGGTGCTGTGGTTCGCCAAGGACTGGGATTATCTGCTGGTACGCTTGCAGCAGGTCGAGACCGATGGCAAGGAGTACAACATCATGCTCCAGGACGGCACGGTGAACGGCAAGTCGGTTAAAGGCCGCTAAGACGTACGTTACAAAGAGCCTCTGGTACGCAGGTATCAGGGGCTTTTTTGTGGGCGGCCACTTTGCCCCTTGAAACATGAAGAAACATTCATGCTGGCGCGAGGGCTTGTATTTCAAGGGCTTCGGCTATTTCGCGGGTTTCATGGTCGGTAAAGGGTATTTACTTAGCAGGCTAACAAAAACTATAAAAAAGACCTGCGACATCTCGCCGCAGTTATCAGATCCGGGAGATCACACCATGACCGTAACAGTGACTGAACGCGACGAAGCCCACCTCTCTCATGAGGCGATTGGCCACGGAATTCATATCTGGGATGTGCGCCAGCAGGATCAGCTGGTGGGGATGTTCCACGATGAGGCTGATGCGCAGCGTTACAAGCAGGAACTTGAGGCGCTGGAAGAGCAGGCACAGCACAATTGCGCCGTCGTGCAGCAGACACAGCCCTTTGTAGGAGCAGCTTTAGCTGCGAAGCTTTGAGCTTTCGCGGTTAAAGCCGCTCTCTCATCAAACAAGACCACAACCCGTTGATTTGCAAGGAATACACCGTAGGAGCGGCCGGGCGGCGATCCGCTTCAGCCGCGAAGGCTTCCCGGCTGAAGCCAGTCCTACGGGGTTCCGTGTTTGCTGCGCGACAGCGCGGTGCCGTGGCGACGGCCGCTCCTACCGGGGTGTGGCGGTACTTACCACATCAAATCATCAGGGATCTGGTACGCAGCGTACGGATCATCGGCATCCGGCTCTTCGGTCGGGGCGTTGAGCAGTACGATGCGGCGTGGGTCGCGCTCCTGGATTTTCAGGGCTGCTTCACGGGGGATGATTTCGTAGCCGCCGCCGTGGTGGACGATACCCAGCGAGCCGCTGCTGAGTTTGTTGCGCACCAGGGTGTTGACCGAGATGCGCTTGACCTTTTTGTCGTCGACGAAGTTGTAGTAGTCCTCGGTGGTGAGCTTGGGCAAGCGGGACACTTCGATCAGTTGCTTGATCTGCGCCGTACGGGCCTTGGCCTCGGCTTTTTCCTGTTGCTGACGATTCAACTCCTGGTCGCGCTTGGCTTTTTCGGCCTGGGCCTCCTGGGCGGCGCGCTTTTGTGAGTCGTCAGCTTCGATCTGGCCCTTATGAACCAGACGCTGTTCTTTCTGTTTGGCTTTGCTGACCTGCTTGGCCTGTTTTTCGTTGACCAGGCCGGCCTTGAGCAATTGGTCGCGTAGGGAGAGGCTCATTCTTTACTCGCTTTATCCGGTTCAACCGCAATGGGTTGTGTTCTTTTCCTGACGTTTGGCTTCGCCCCACAAGGCATCGAGTTCTTCCAGGCTGCAGCCCTCAAGGGCGCGCCCCTGATCGTGCAAGACCGCTTCGATGAAGCGAAAACGCCTGTCAAACTTGCCATTGGCCGAGCGTAGCGCAATTTCCGGGTCGACTTTAAGATGCCGGGCCAGATTGACCACCGAAAACAGCAGGTCCCCGATTTCATCGGCCACTTCTGCGGCATCACCATCGGCCATGGCTTCCAGCACTTCGTCGAGCTCTTCACGCACTTTATCGACCACCGGCAAGGCGGCCGGCCAGTCGAAGCCCACCTGGGCCGCACGCTTTTGCAACTTGCTGGCTCTGGACAGCGCCGGCAAGGCTTGCGGCACGTCGTCGAGTAACGACAACTGCTCGGGCGCGGCAGCCTGCTCGGCACGCTCCTGAGCCTTGATTTCGTCCCAGCGCCGATTGACTTCGCTTTCACTCAGACGCGGCGTCTCCAGCGGCGCATACAGCTCGCCGGTGGGAAATACATGCGGGTGACGGCGCAGCAGTTTACGGGTGATGCCATCGACCACCGCAGCAAACTCGAAGCGCTGCTCTTCTTTGGCCAGTTGAGCGTAGAACACCACCTGGAACAGCAAGTCACCCAATTCGCCTTGCATCTGCCTGTAGTCACCCCGCTCGATGGCGTCGGCGACCTCATAGGCCTCCTCCAGCGTGTGCGGCACGATACTGGCGTAAGTCTGCTTCAGATCCCAGGGGCAACCGTACTGCGGATCACGCAGCCGGGCCATGAGATTGAGCAGATCGTCGAGCGTGTACATAGAAGGCTCCCAAGGTCGCCCGTAGGAGCGGCTTCAGCCGCGAAAGCGCATCTTCGCGGCTGAAGCCGCTCCTACGGGCTGTCCATCACGACGTCTTGTTACGCCGGGTCTCGATGATGTTCGGCAACTGGGAAATACGCCCCAGCAACCGGCCCAGTGCATCGAGCCCCGGAATTTCGATGGTCAGCGACATCGTTGCAGTGTTGTCTTCCTTGTTCGAGCGGGTGTTGACCGCCAGCACGTTGATGCGCTCGTTGAGCAGCACCTGGGTGACGTCACGCAACAGCCCGGAACGGTCGTAGGCACGAATCAGGATGTCCACCGGGTAGGTGAGCACCGGCGCCGGCCCCCAACTGACCTGGATGATCCGCTCCGGCTCCTTGCCGCCCAGTTGCAACACCGAGGCGCAATCCTGCCGGTGAATGGTCACGCCACGCCCCTGAGTGATATAGCCGACAATCGCATCGCCCGGCACTGGCTGGCAGCAGCCGGCAATCTGGGTCAACAGGTTACCGACGCCCTGGATCTGGATATCGCCACGCTTGCCCGGCTTGTAACCGGTCGCCTTGCGCGGAATCAGCTCGACCTCGTCGACCCGCTCCGGCTCGACTTGCTGCTGCGCCAGGTTGACCAGCTGGGTCAGACGCAGGTCACCGGCACCCAGTGCCGCGAACATGTCTTCGCCGGTCTTGTAATTGGCCTTGTCGGCCAGCTTCTCGAAGTCGACCTGCTGCAACGCCATGCGCGCCAGTTCGCGCTCCAGCAAGGTGCGGCCAGCGGCGACGTTCTGGTCGCGGGCCTGCAGCTTGAACCAGTGGACGATCTTGGCCCGTGCCCGTGAGGTGGTGATGTAACCGAGGTTGGCATTGAGCCAGTCTCGGCTGGGGATGCCATTCTTGCTGGTGATGATCTCGACCTGCTCACCGGTCTGCAGGCTGTAGTTGAGCGGTACGATCCGCCCGTTGATCTTCGCACCGCGGCAGTTGTGGCCAATCTCGGTGTGCACCCGATAAGCGAAATCCAGCGGTGTCGCGCCCTTGGGCAGGTCGATGGCATGACCGTCCGGGGTGAACACATAGACCCGGTCCGGCTCGATATCGACCCGCAGCTGTTCGGCCAGCCCACCGATGTCACCCAGTTCTTCGTGCCACTCCAGCACCTGACGCAGCCAGGAGATCTTCTCTTCGTAGTGGTTGGAGCTGGATTTGACGTCGGTGCCCTTGTAGCGCCAGTGGGCACACACGCCCAGCTCGGCCTCTTCGTGCATGGCGTGGGTGCGGATCTGCACTTCCAGGACCTTGCCTTCCGGGCCGATCACGGCAGTGTGCAGCGAACGGTAGCCGTTCTCCTTGGGGTTGGCGATATAGTCGTCAAACTCCTTGGGAATATGCCGCCACAGAGTGTGGACGATACCCAGCGCGGTGTAGCAGTCGCGCATTTCCGGAACCAGCACCCGCACGGCACGCACGTCGTAGATCTGGCTGAACGCCAGGCCTTTGCGCTGCATCTTGCGCCAGATCGAGTAGATGTGTTTCGCCCGGCCGCTGATATCGGCCTTGACCCCGGTGGCCTGCAGCTCGTTGTCGAGCTGGGTCATCACATCGCTGATGAAGCGCTCACGGTCCAGCCGCCGCTCATGCAGCAGCTTGGCGATCTGTTTGTACTGGTCAGGCTCCAGGTAGCGGAACGAGAGGTCTTCAAGTTCCCACTTGATATGCCCGATACCCAGCCGATGGGCCAACGGGGCATAGATGTCGAAGACTTCCCGGGCAACGCGGTTGCGCTTTTCTTCGTCGGCATTTTTTACCGCACGAATCGCGCAGGTACGCTCGGCCAGCTTGATCAGCGCCACGCGCACGTCATCGACCATTGCCACCAGCATGCGGCGCAGGTTCTCGACCTGCGTCTGGCTGCCCAGCACCAGCGACTGGCGCGGGCTGAAGCTGGCACTGATCGCGGCCATGCGCTGAACGCCTTCGATCAGTTTGGCCACGGTGGCGCCGAAGCGTTCTTCGACCTGCGCGAGGGGAATCAGCCCCTCGCGTACGCCACGATAAATGACCGCCGCAATCAGCGAGTCCTGATCGAGCTTGAGGTCGGCGAGGATCTCGGCAATTTCAAGACCGGTCTGAAAACTGGAGGTGCCGTCGGCCCAGTCGTCTTTATGGGTGGGGTTGTTCTGCTCTTCTGCCAGCCTTGCGAATTCGCAGGCTTCTTTCATGGCCTGGCGATCCAGAATCAGATCGACACTGACAATATGGTCGAGCCATGCGTCGAGATTGATACTGCCGTCGGTGTTGACCGGCTGGTGTGCTCTCACCTGTACCATGCTGCTTACCTTCCCTACGGCGCGATGAATGGCGCCGAAAGTCGCCGGCCTTTTAAAGCGAATGCCACTTGCCGGGCCAGCAAGCAACAGCATTCACGGGCCAGTCTGAATTAAACGAGATTCCCTGTGGCACCGGTTCGATCCAATGAACCGGCGTCCACTCACTCATTCTTTCATTTCAAATAACGCCATCGCTTCGACATGCGCCGTTTGAGGAAACATGTCGAGAATTCCGGCTCGTTTCAAGCGGTAACCCTGTTTGATCAATTCTTGCGCGTCACGGGCCAGGGTGGCGGGGTTGCAGGACACATACAGCAACCGCCGGGCCCCCGACTTGCCGATCTGGCGCACCACTTCAAAGGCACCGTCGCGTGGTGGGTCCAAGAGTACCGCAGAAAATCCTTTTACAGACCAGCTTGCCTGCGTCAAAGGCTGAGAAAGATCAGCCTGGAAAAATTTCACGTTCTGCAGCCCGTTGTCGCGGGCATTGAGTGCGGCGCGATCGACCATCACCTGGACACCTTCGACCGCCACCACCTCGCGGGCTTGTGCAGCCAGCGGCAAGGCGAAATTGCCCAGGCCACAGAACAGGTCCATGACCCGCTCGCCCGGCTCGGGCGCCAGCCATTGCAGGGCCTGGTCGATCATCGCGGTGTTGACCGCCGCGTTGACCTGAATGAAATCTCCAGGCCGCCAGGCCAGTTGCATATCCCAGGGTTCGAGGCGATAGCCCAGGGTCTGCTGCGGGTCGAGCGGATACGGCTCGCCATCGCCGTGCAGCCAGAGCTGCACGCCCTGTTGATCACAGAATTCACCCAGTATGGCCAGATCGGTAGCAGCCAGCGGCGCGACATGCCGGACCAGCAGTGCCAGGGCCGTACCACTGAACAGCTCGACATGCCCCAATGCCTGGGGCTTGGCTAGCCGCCCCAGCAACTCAGGCAGGCTGGCCATCAGCGGCTGGAGTTCTTCGACCAGCACCGGGCAATGGCGCACATTGACGATGTCCTGGCTCGCCGCAGCGCGGAAGCCGACCTCCAGCTGGCGCGCCTTGTTGTCCCAGCGCACCGCGACCCGGGCCCGGCGCCGGTAGGCCAGCTCGCTGCCGACCAACGGCGGCGCCCACTGCTCCGGCGCAACCTGGGCCACCCGCTGCAGTTGCTCTGCGAGCATTTCCTGCTTGAATGCCAATTGCTGATCGTGGGGCATGTGCTGCACGCTGCAGCCGCCACAGCGACCGAAATACTCGCAAGCGGCAGCACGTCGTGTCTCGCTGGCCCGCACCACCCGCTCGGTACGGGCCTCGACCACCTTACCGCGGGCGTTGAGGACCCGCGTGTCGACTTCTTCACCGGCCAGACTGCCGGCCACAAACCAGGTCTTGCCGTCAGCGAAAGCAATGCCACGACCGTCGCTGGACAGTCGCTCAATGACCAGGCGCTGCTTCTTGCCGACCGGAATCTGCGCGCTTTTAACGCCACCGGCGGGCTGGAAACGCAGCCCTCGTTGCTGTTTGGCCATCAGTTGGGTGCGTCGTAAACGCCGGTCGACAGGTAACGGTCGCCACGGTCACAGATAATGGCGACGATCACGGCGTTTTCCAGCTCGCGGGACAGGCGCAACATCCCGGCCACTGCACCACCGGACGACACGCCGCAGAAGATGCCTTCTTCACGGGCCAGGCGACGCATGACGTCTTCGGCCTCAGCCTGCCCCATGTCGATGATCTGATCGACCCGGGAAGCCTGATAGATGCTGGGCAGGTACTCTTCGGGCCAGCGACGGATCCCCGGAATGGCTGCGCCTTCCATCGGCTGCAGGCCGACGATCTGCACGTTGGGGTTCTGCTCCTTGAGGTAGCGCGAGTTACCCATGATGGTGCCGGTGGTGCCCATCGAGCTGACAAAGTGGGTGATGGTGCCGCCGGTCTGCCGCCAGATTTCCGGGCCGGTGCCGGTGTAGTGCGCCTCGGGGTTGTCACCGTTGGCGAACTGGTCCAGCACCTTGCCACGACCTTCGGCCTGCATGCGCTCGGCCAGGTCGCGGGCACCTTCCATGCCCTCTTCCTTGCTGACCAGAATCAGCTCGGCGCCATAGGCCGTCATCGCGACCTTGCGCTCGGCACTGGAGTTGTCGGGCATGATCAGGATCATGCGGTACCCCTTGATGGCCGCCGCCATGGCCAGGGCAATGCCGGTGTTGCCGGAGGTGGCTTCGATCAGGGTATCGCCGGGCTGGATCTGCCCGCGCAACTCGGCGCGGGTGATCATCGACAGCGCCGGACGGTCTTTGACCGAACCTGCGGGGTTGTTACCTTCAAGTTTCAACAGGAGGGTATTGCTGGTGTCACCGCCGAGGCGCTGCAGGCGCACCAGCGGTGTGTTGCCGACGCAATCGGCAATGGTTTGATACTGCAGGGTCATGGCGTATTCGCAATCCAGTCTGCGGGGGCGCCTATCATACCGGCAAACGCCCAAAGCCCATATCACGCAAAGTGAGGCATTTATCACCAAAAAGAATAAGAGACTTGCCGGCACGCCTTGCCTGGCGGGCTGCGCTGCTGGCGTGCGGCTGCCCAGCCCGTTGCGCTCGCGCCAAGCCTGTCAATAATGCCAAGGCCGCTCCACAATGACCAACGGGCGGCTGATTGCCCCTGCCACCGGGGATGGTGACGCCGTGCGCCGCCGCAGGCAGTTAAGGATGTAATATGTCTGGCAGCCAATGGCTACACTGGTGTGTCACTGTTCAGGGGTGACAAATAAAGGACCTTCCGGGACACCTTCCGGGTTGCAGGAGAGCGTGTGTGCTGACCAAGCTGGGTATCAAGAGCCGGGTTCTGCTGTTGACCATTTTGCCCACCAGCCTGATGGCTGTGGTGCTGGGCGGCTATTTCACATGGATGCAGTTGTACGAGCTGCAAAGCCAGCTACTGGTGCGCGGCGAAATGATCACCCGCCAACTGGTACCGCTGGCCGCTACCGCGCTGGGGCATAAAGACAAAGCCATTCTCAGCCGCATCGCCACCCAGTCGCTGGAAGAAGACGACGTGCGCTCGGTGACGTTCCTGGATGCCGATCGTAATGCACTGGCGCATGCCGGCCCGAGCATGATCAATCCCGCGCCCACCGGTCAGGGCACCCAATTGCTCAATCGCACCGGCAGCGATGCCACCCGCTATCTATTGCCGGTGTTCGGCAACCAGCGGCATCTGACCAGCGCTGTCATCCCTGAAGAGGCCGACCGTCTGCTGGGCTGGGTCGAACTGGAGATTTCCCATAACGGCACGCTGTTGCGCGGCTATCGCAGCCTGTTCGCCAGCCTGCTGCTAATCCTCCTCGGGCTGGGCGTCACCGCCGCACTGGCGCTGCGCATGAGCCGCAGCATCAACCAGCCGCTGGGGCGCATCAAGCATGCGGTCAGCCTGCTCAAGGAAGGTCATCTGGAAACCCGCCTGCCGCCACTGGGCAGCCATGAGCTCGACGAACTGGCGTCGGGCATCAACCGCATGGCCTCGACGCTGCAAAATGCCCGCGAAGAACTGCAGCAGAGCAT
Organism: Pseudomonas sp. LJDD11; assembly: GCF_024584215.1. Classification (NCBI taxonomy): domain Bacteria; kingdom Pseudomonadati; phylum Pseudomonadota; class Gammaproteobacteria; order Pseudomonadales; family Pseudomonadaceae; genus Pseudomonas; species Pseudomonas sp. LJDD11. Next base: position 80,487 of record NZ_JANJFL010000013.1, on the reverse strand, counting down.
CGATCAGGCGACCGAAGACGTGCGCCTGAACCTCGAAACCATCGAGATTCAAAACATCGAACTGGACCTGGCGCGCAAAGAGGCGCTGGAGGCAAGCCGTATCAAGTCGGAGTTTCTGGCCAACATGAGCCATGAAATCCGTACGCCGCTCAATGGCATCGTCGGTTTTACACATCTATTGCAGAAAAGCGAACTGACGCCACGTCAGATCGACTACCTCAACACCATCGAAAAGTCCGCCGACAGCCTGTTGAGCATCATCAACGAGATTCTCGACTTCTCCAAGATCGAGGCCGGCAAGCTGGTCCTCGACACCATCGCCTTCAACCTGCGCGACCTGTTGCAAGACACCTTGACCATTCTCGCTCCGGCGGCGCATGCCAAGCAGCTGGAACTGGTCAGCCTGGTGTACCGCGACACGCCGGCGGCCCTGATCGGCGACCCGCTGCGCCTCAAACAGATTCTCACCAACCTGGTGAGCAACGCGATCAAGTTCACCCGCGAAGGCACCATTGTTGCCCGCGCCATGGTCGAGGAAGAGACCGAAGACAGCGCGCAACTGCGCATCAGCGTCCAGGACACCGGAGTCGGGCTGTCCAGCCAGGACCTGCGCGCGCTGTTCCAGGCCTTCAGCCAGGCCGACAATTCGCTGTCGCGCCAGCCAGGCGGCACCGGTCTGGGGCTAGTGATTTCAAAACGCCTGATCGAGCAGATGGGCGGCGAGATCGGGGTAGACAGCACCCCTGGCGTCGGCTCGGAGTTCTGGATCAGCCTGAAACTGCCCAAGGCCCGCGACGACTCCGAAGACCCGATGCCGCAACCGCTGCAAGGCGTGCGGGTGGCGGTTCTGGAGCACCATGAGCTGGCGCGTCAGGCACTGGAGCATCAGCTAGAGGATTGCGGCCTGGAGCCTCTGCTGTTCAAGAACCTGGAAAGCCTGATCAACGGTGTGACGGTCGCCCATGAAACGCCAGCGCGCATTGAACTGGCAGTGATCGGCGTGACCAGCTACGAGATGCCTCCGGAACGTCTGCGCCAGTCAATCTGGGAGCTGGAAAACCTCGACTGCAAGGTGCTGGTGCTGTGCCCGACCACCGAGCAGTTGCTGTTCCAGCAGTCAGTCCCGGATGTATATACCCAGTTGCAGGCCAAGCCTGCCTGTGACCGCAAGCTGCGTCGCGGGCTGTCAGAGTTGATTGCCCCGCGCGCAATCCGTACCGAAAACAGTATTCAGTTGCCCAGCCGGGCACCCCGCATCCTCTGTGTGGACGATAACCCTGCCAACCTGTTACTGGTACAGACCCTGCTGGAAGACATGGGCGCCAAGGTGGTGGCGGTGGACAGTGGCTACGCCGCCGTCCAGGCCGTGCAGGAACAGAGCTTCGACCTGGTGCTGATGGACGTGCAGATGCCCGGCATGGATGGTCGCCAGGCCACCGAGACAATTCGTGACTGGGAAGAAGAGCGGCAGAACAGCCCGATGCCGATTGTGGCCCTCACCGCCCACGCCATGGCCAACGAGAAACGCTCGTTGCTGCAAAGCGGTATGGACGACTACCTGACCAAGCCGATCAGCGAGCGGCAACTGGCTCAAGTGGTGCTCAAATGGACCGGTCTGGCGCTGCGTACGCCGGTGCCGGAGTCGCCACTGGACGCCGAGCAGAGTCATGTCGGGCCGCTGGTTCTGGACCCGGAAGAAGGCCTGCGCCTGGCGGCCGGCAAAGCTGACCTGGCCGCCGACATGCTGGCCATGTTGCTGGCCTCGCTGGACGCCGATCGCGAAGCGATTCGCACGGCCCGCAGCGCTGCCGATATCCAGGCGATGATCGAGCGCATCCACAGGCTGCATGGTGCGACCCGGTACTGCGGTGTGCCGCAGCTACGCGCCGCCTGCCAGCGGGCAGAGACCCTGCTCAAGCAAAATGCCCCGCAGGCCAGCGACGCCCTGGACGACCTTGACAAAGCCATTGCCCGCCTGGCGACCGAAGCGCGAGTCACCGCGTGAGCGCACGCGCTTAGCCTGATACCATAGCGGGCATTTTGGAGGACTCATGGCCGAACACGATTTTCGCTACAGCATGCTCAACCCGCAACACACCCTCACCGAGTGCCGCACTCTGGCACCCGGCCGCTACCAGGTCACCGGTAACGGCGGCTCGATTCAAGGCGACGACCAACTGCTGGTCACCCTTAAAGGCAGCAAGAGCCTGTACATGCGCCTGACAGTGGAAAAGGTCCGCCACCTGATCAACCCGCCCGGCCAGTGGGTCGCGGTGGCCAACGGCCCAGTGTTCGACGAACTGGCGATCCATGAGTGGGCGGTGCATTGCGACAGCTGCAACAGCGAGCTGAAGTTCGAGTTTTCGGTGGAAAGCAAACTGGGCACCAAGGCTCAGAAACCGGCGGCCGTTGCGCGCATCGCCGAACTGGGCTGGAAGACTGACGGCGACAAACACACCTGCCGTAAATGCCAGGCCCAGCCGGCATGAAACGCCGAGGGTTAGCAAGCCTGATCGGTGCCTTGCTGCTGACCGGCTGTGCCAGTGAGCCAGTGCTGATTCAGCAGGAGCAGAGTTACGTGCTGGAGTGGATCGGCGAGCGCCCGCTGGTTGATCGCAGCCGCATGACCATGACCCTGGGCGCTGACGGTCGGGCGTATGGCAACGCCGGTTGCAACCACTGGTTCGCCGCCTACACGCTGCAAGGCCAACTGATCAGCTTCGAGCGGATCGGCAAGACCCGCAAACTGTGCGTCGAAGCGCTGATGGAGCAGGAACAGCGCTTTCTCGAAACCTTGCCCAAAGTGCAGCGCTGGGATATCTCGCCGATCAACCAGTTGCGGTTGTGGCCGGCAGAGGGCAAACCGCTGCGGTTCTGGCAAGAATAACCGCGCAGCAGCGTCAGCCCTCGCCGCGCAGCGCCTTGAGTTTGGCGGTCAGGCCGGCGGCGGTCTGTTCGCCCAGCAACTGCTCACGCAGTTTGCCTTTGTCATCGATGATGTAGGTCACCGGCAGGGCTTCGGCAGGCGGGAATTCATAGCGCTCGGCCGGGTCCTGAGCCAGTACGGTGAACTTGATGCCCAATGCATCGGAAGCCTTTTTCAGCTCATCGCCTTGCAGGTTATCGAAGTTGACCCCCAATACGGTGACCTTCTGGTCCTTGAGCTGTTCGGCCAGGTGGTTCAGTTCCGGGATCTCGACCCGGCACGGCCCGCACCATTCAGCCCAGTAATTGATCACCAGCCAGTGCTTGTCGATGCGCTCACTGGTCACTTTCTGACCATTCTGGTCAGTGCCCAGGTCCATACCACAACCACTGAGCAAGATACTGCCGAGCAGTGCCAACGTTGCCACTAATCGCCTTGCCATCGAAACTTTCCTTCTTTCGTCAAACCAAACTCATATGACACTTGATGCGTGCAATCGGCACTGTATATGTCGATCCAGCACACCGCGCAGTTAGAATACGCGCCACACTCTACAAGATGCGACCCGCAAATGACTGATCTGAAGCTTTATCACAACCCGCGTTGCTCAAAATCCCGCGCGGCGCTGGAGCTGCTGCAAGCCCGCGGCCTGACTCCTGAAGTAGTCCTTTATTTGCAAACCCCGCCCGATGCAGCGCAGTTGCGCGACCTGCTCGGCAAGCTGGGAATCGCCCCGCGCCAGCTGCTGCGCAGCGGTGAAGACGAATACAAGGAGCTGAACCTGGCCGACCCGGCGTTGAGCGATGAGCAGTTGATTGGCGCCATGGCCAGCCACCCGAAATTGATCGAACGACCGATTCTGGTCGCCGGTGATCGTGCGGCAATTGGTCGCCCCACCGAAAAGCTGCTGGAGTTGCTGCCGTGAGTGCACCTTACATTCTGGTGTTGTTCTACAGCCGTAATGGTTCGACCAGCGAGATGGCCCGGCAAATTGCCCGCGGTATCGAGATGGGCGGGCTGGAAGCACGGCTGCGCACCGTACCGGCGGTGTCGGCCGACTGCGAAGCCAGCGCCCCGGATATCCCGGAAAGCGGCGCGCCTTATGCCACTCTGGACGATCTCAAACAGTGCGCAGGCCTGGCCCTCGGCAGCCCGACGCGCTTCGGCAACATGGCTGCGCCGCTCAAGTACTTTCTCGACGGCACCAGCAATCTGTGGCTGACCGGTGCGCTGGTCGGCAAACCCGCCAGTGTGTTTACCTCCACCGCCAGCCTGCACGGCGGCCAGGAAACCACTTTGATGTCGATGCTGCTGCCGCTGCTGCACCACGGCATGCTGATCACCGGCCTGCCCTACAGCGAGTCGGCGCTGCTGGAAACCGCCGGTGGCGGCACACCGTACGGCGCCAGCCATCACGCCGGCCCCGACGGCAAACGTCCGCTGGACAAACACGAGATCGAACTGTGCCGCGCCCTGGGCCAACGCCTGGCGCGGACCGCGTCGTTGCTGAGCGCGGCGTAGAAGGCCAAACCCGCAAATCTATAAGCCTGGAGTTCGAATGCAAGACTACAAATGGCTCCATGAGTATTGCCTGAACCGCTTTGGCTCGGCCAAGGCGCTTGAGGCGCAATTGCCGCAGCCCAGAACGCCAGAGCAATTAAAGGCCATCGGCGATGACCGCTACCTGTCGACCCTGGCCCTGCGGGTGTTTCGCGCCGGGCTCAAGCACAGCCTGGTCGATGCCAAGTGGCCGGCCTTTGAGCAGGTGTTTTTCGGTTTTGACCCGGAAAAGGTGGTGCTGATGGGCGCCGACCATCTGGAGCGGCTGATGCAGGACACCCGCATCATTCGCCACCTCGGCAAGCTCAAAAGCGTGCCACGCAATGCCCAATTGGTACTGGATATCGCTCAAGAGCACGGCAGCTTCGGCAACTTCATCGCCCAATGGCCGGTGGAGGACATTACCGGGCTGTGGCAGTACCTGAGCAAGCATGGCAGCCAGATGGGCGGTTTGTCGGCGCCGCGCTTTCTGCGCATGATCGGCAAGGACACCTTCGTGCCGAGCAACGATGTGGTCGCTGCCCTCAATGCGCAGGACATTGTCGACAAGGTGCCGTCCAGCAAACGCGACATGGCCATTGTCCAGGCCGCATTCAACCAGTGGCAGGCCGAGAGTGGCCGGCCACTGTGTCAGTTGTCAGCGATGCTGGCCTATACCGTCAACCACTGAGTCGGCTCAGAGATTGACCACATTGACGAAGCGCGACGCCGCGCTTTCGTCCATGCGCAGGCTGCTGAAGTCGAACAGGTTGCGGTCGGCCAGTTGCGAAGGCTGAACGTTCTGCAGGGCACGGAAGATGTTCTCGACCCGGCCCGGGGTCTTGCGCTCCCAATCCTGAAGCATGTCCTTGACCACCTGGCGTTGCAGGTTTTCCTGAGAACCACACAGGTTGCACGGGATGATCGGGAAGCCCTTGAAGTTCGAATAGGCCTGAATGTCCTTCTCATGGCAGTAAGCCAGAGGGCGGATCACCACATTACGGCCGTCGTCGGAGCGCAGCTTGGGCGGCATGGCCTTGAGCGAGGCGTTGAAGAACATGTTGAGGAAGAACGTCTCGACGATGTCGTCGCGGTGATGCCCCAAGGCCATCTTGGTCGCGCCGATTTCATCGGCAAAGGTGTACAGCGTGCCGCGACGCAGGCGCGAGCACAGCGAGCAGGTGGTTTTGCCCTCCGGCACCAGTTCCTTGACCACCGAGTAGGTGTCTTTCTCGACAATGTGATACTCGATGCCCAGGGTTTCCAGATAAGCCGGCAACACATGCTCGGGAAAGCCGGGCTGCTTCTGGTCCATGTTCACCGCGACGATATCGAACTTGATCGGCGCCACCTTCTGCAGGTGCATCAGCACGTCGAGCATGGTGTAGCTGTCCTTGCCGCCGGACAGACAGACCATGACCTTGTCGCCGTCCTCGATCATGTTGTAATCGCTGACAGCCTCGCCGGCCAGCCGACGCAGGCGTTTCTGCAGTTTGTTCTGATTGACTGAAAGAGTGCCCATGATGCTGGTGGTTTCCGCTGGCAAGGTTTCTACAAAGGGGCCTGAACAAGGAAAATGTCGCGCAAGACCGCCGAAAGGGCCGACATTTTACGCACATCGTCAGCATCATTGAACCTCCATGCATGGCATTAACGACGTGTTGCAGATCACCAATCGCTCTAAGCAGCAGCGCACCGGCTGTGCGGCACTTCTATACTTTTAATGTGAGGCCTGAATCAGGTGGTTGGCGGCGCCATGCCACTGCAGGCGCTAACTGCGAGGAGGACACCGTGATCAATCATGTCTGGGGTCTGTTCACCCATCCGGAGCGTGAGTGGCAACAAATCCGCACAGAAGACGAAAGCATTCGTCATATCTATCTCACTCACACCCTGCTATTGGCGGTGATCCCACCGTTATGCGCCTATATCGGCACCACGCAGGTCGGCTGGACGATCGGCGAGCGCGCGCCGGTCATGCTCACTCAGGCCAGTGCCTTGGGCATGGCAATGATGTCTTACCTGACCCTGTTGGCCGGCGTGGCGATCATGGGCGGTTTCATCCACTGGATGGCTCGCACCTATGATGCCGACCCGAGCCTGGCGCGCTGTATCGCGTTTGCCACCTACACCGCCACACCGCTGTTCATTGGCGGCGTGGCAGCGCTTTATCCGCACCTGTGGCTGGGGCTGATAGTGGGCACTGCAGCGATCAGCTACACGGTGTATCTGCTGTACAGCGGCCTGCCAACGTTCATGAACGTCTCGGCCGAAGAGGGCTTCATGTTTTCAAGCTCCATCCTGTCGGTAGGCCTGGTGGTGCTGGTGGCGATCATGGCCTTTACTGTGGTGCTCTGGGGACTGGGCGCCGGGCCGCAATATACGACCTGACAGGCAGTGTAACCCTCCCGACGAGTAGCCAGTGTCGGGATTTTCAGTCGGCGCCCGCCTTGCGGCATACTGGGCGCCACTGGAGAGTCGTCACGCATGCCCGAGCTACTGAAGTCCCACGTAGAAGCCTGTTATCAAAAAGCCGAAGCCTTTTTCAAACGTCCGTTCAAGCGCCCCTTGGTGAGTTTCAAGCTGCGCGGGCAGAAGGCGGGGGTTGCCCATCTGCAGGAAAACCTGCTGCGCTTCAACCCTAAGCTATACCAGGAAAACCACGAAGACTTCCTGCGCCAGACCGTCCCTCATGAAGTGGCTCACCTGATCGCTCATCAGTTGTTTGGCAGCAAGATCCAGCCCCATGGGGAGGAATGGCAACTGATCATGCGCGGCGTGTATGAGCTACCGCCCAACCGCTGCCATACCTATGCCGTGGAGCGGCGGCAGGTGACCCGTTACATCTACCGCTGCCCATGCCCGCAGAGCGATTTTGCGTTCACAGCACAGCGCCATCGCATGGTGGTCCAGGGCCGCCGCTACCTGTGTCGCCGTTGTCGTCAGACCCTGGTGTTCAGCGGCGAGACCCGCATTGAATAGAACCGGCAGCAACGAAAAAGCCCATCCGAAGATGGGCTTTTTCAGATCCGATCGATGATCAGACGGTTGGCTTGGTGGTGCTCACCGGAGCCGGGCCTTCAGCGACACCCAGGTCATCTTCATGACGGGTTTCGATGATTGCCGAACCGCCCGAGGCCAGCTCGGATTGCAGTTTGTCGTTGTCCAGCTCGCCGACCCACTTGGCAACAACCAGAGTGGCAACCGCGTTACCCACCAGGTTGGTCAGGGCGCGGGCTTCGGACATGAAGCGGTCGATACCCAGGATCAGCGCCAGACCGGCAACCGGCAGGTGGCCTACGGCCGACAGGGTTGCAGCCAACACGATGAAGCCACTACCGGTCACGCCAGCAGCACCTTTGGAGGACAGCAGCAGCACCAGCAGCAGGGTGATCTGGTGGGTGATGTCCATTTCGGTGTTGGTCGCCTGAGCGATGAACACAGCAGCCATGGTCAGGTAGATCGAGGTGCCGTCCAGGTTGAACGAGTAGCCAGTCGGGATAACCAGACCCACGACCGACTTCTGTGCACCCAGGCGCTCCATCTTGATCAGCATACGTGGCAGGGCCGATTCCGACGAGGAAGTACCCAGTACGATCAGCAGCTCTTCACGGATGTAGCGAATCACCCTGGAGATGGTGAAACCGTGGGCACGGCAGATACCGCCCAGGACCAGCATCACGAACAGGAAGCAGGTGATGTAGAAGCACAGCATCAACTGACCGAGCTGAACCAGGGTGCCGACACCGTATTTACCGATGGTGAAGGCCATGGCACCGAACGCACCGATAGGCGCCAGCTTCATGATCATGTTGATGATGTTGAACATCACGTGTGCGAAGCGATCGATGAAGTCCAGTACCGGACGACCGTAAGCACCCAGGCGATGCAGGGCGAAACCGAAGATCACCGAGAACATCAGCACTTGCAGGATGTCGCCGTTGGCGAAGGCGCCGACGATGGTGTTCGGAATCACGTTGAGGATGAAACCAACGATGCTCTGGTCCTTACTCGCCGTTACATAGGCGGCGATCTTGGAAGCGTCCAGAGTGGTCGGGTCGATGTTCATGCCAACGCCCGGTTTGACCACGTTGACGACGACCAGGCCGATGATCAGGGCCAGGGTCGAAACGATTTCGAAATACAGCAGCGCGTAACCGCCAGTCTTGCCGATCGACTTCATGTTCTGCATGCCGGCGATGCCGCTCACTACAGTACAGAAGATGATGGGCGCGATGACCATCTTGATCAGTTTGATGAAGCCATCACCCAGCGGCTTCAAGGCTTCGCCGGTCTGCGGGTAGAAGTGACCGATCAGGATACCGATCACGATGGCCACGATGACCTGGAAGTACAGGGTTTTGTAGATAGGCTGACGAGTCGTCATTGTAGTTATCCTCAAGGGCTTCACGGCACTATCCGGTGCGCGTGTTGCCTATAAAGCGCTAACCCTCCTGCACTGGAGGGATTTGTTGTGTCGAGCTGCGCGTAGCAGGCCTCTGCCGGTTGTATAGCAATGGCCGTGCCACGTTCGGTTATTTACCGCAGAACCCGCGCCAGACAAGGCGCTCAGCATTGACACTAGATGCTCTTGAGAAAAATGGGTGGCGGATTTCCGCCTGTTTTAGAGGTTGACGGCTTAACAGTGGCGGGTATCCGCCTGCGCCCTGAGCAGCACGCTTTAGCGCTGCACGCCCGTCAGCGCCCTGCTGGCCGACAAGCGCAATCTGCCTGTGGCGCGGCCTGCCTGAGCGGCCAGTGCCGGTGGGCCTGCCATGCCAGCGTTGGCGGAAATACGCCAGTCACTCGGCGGTGAAGTGAATGCGAAACAGCGCACCGCCCAACGGCGACTCATCCAGGGTCAATTGTGCGCTGTAGCTTTCGATGATGTCCTTGACCACCGCAAGACCAATGCCCTGCCCGGGGTTCTGCCGGTCCAGGCGCTCGCCGCGCTGCAGAATGCGCGCGCGCTGGCTGGCGGGCACACCGGGGCCGTCATCTTCAACACACAGTTCGTCGCCAGACTCCAGCGCCATGAAACTGATACGCACCTCGCCCAGGCACAGCCGGTAGGCGTTCTCCAGCAGGTTGCCGAGCAGCTCCATCAGGGCAGCCTCTTCCATAGGCACCTGGCAGTGCTCCGGCAAGTGCAGGGTGACATTGACCGTTTTGTCGCGGTAAACCTTCTGCAAGGTGTTGCACAGGCTCTCGACCACCGGCCGCAGTGCGACGTAATGCCGGACCAGACCGCTCTTGCGCAGGCTGGCACGCTGCAACTGGTAGCCGATCTGCTGGCTCATGCGCTCGATCTGGGTTTGCAGCACCCGCGCCTGCTCAAGGTCTTGCGGGCGCTTGGCAATGGTTTCGCTGACGCCCTGCAAGACGGTCAACGGTGTTTTGAGGCTATGGGCCAGATCACCCAGCGAGTCGCGATAACGAATCCGCTGTTCACGCTCACTGCGTAACAGGCGGTTGAGCGAGCCGGTCAGGCGCAGCAGTTCGCTGGGGTGGTTCTCGCTGAGGCTTTCCCGCTCGCCGGCTTCCACCTGGTCAAGCTCGCGGCTGACGCCTTTGAGCGCCTTCAGGCCCCAGGTCAGGCCCAGCCACAGCAGGCCAAGCAGTACGATCAGGGCGCCACCGAAGCCCAGATAAAGCTTTTTGCGCAATTGGCCAACGGTTTCCTGGTAGCCGTGCAACGGCTGCACGGCGACGATGCTGAACGCCGCATTACGCCCGCCCAACAGCCGGATTTCCACGTCGTAGACGAAAAACTCGTTGCCGTTGTCGGTCTTGATCCGGTTGAACTTGCTGCCCAGGCCGTCATATTCAGGGCGGTAATCGAGCTCTTCGCCTTCACTGGCCAGCGAACGCCAGACCAGTTGGCCCTGACGGTTGAAGATATAGCCGTGCAGACGGCTGCCCGGCAGGTTGAACTGCTCGCCCGGCAATAAAGAAGGCATCATCAAACCGCCGCTCTCGACCCGCGCCGCGGAAATCATGGTGGTCACATCGGCAGCCAGGCGCTGCTCGATGGCGCCACGCAGTGCCAGGCTAAAGGCGCTTTGTAATGCCGGCAGCATCAACAACATAAAAATGACCGCGAGGGTCGCTGCCCCCAGCATCAAGCGCAGGCGCAGCGAACGGATCATGTGCAGCGCTCAGTGAACAGATAGCCCATGCCGCGCACGGTTTCGATGGGTTTGAACGCTGCAGCGGTGTCGAGCTTGCGGCGCAGGCGGCCGACCAGCACTTCGATCACGTTCGGATCGCGCTCATCATCGTCAGGGTACAGCTGCTCCATCAAACGCTCTTTGGGCACCACCTGCTGGTGATGGAGCATCAGGTATTCCAGGATACGGTATTCGTAGGCCGTCAGCGCCAGCGGCTGCTCTTGCAGGGTGGCCTGCTTGCGGTTGAGGTCAAGCAGCAAGGGGCCGGCGGTGATGGTCGACTGGATAAAACCGCTGGAGCGGCGCAACAACGCATTGAGCCGCGCCTCCAGCTCTTCGAACTGGAAGGGTTTGACCACGTAATCATCGGCGCCGGCAGCCAGGCCTTCGACCTTGTCCTGCCAGTTGCCACGCGCGGTGAGGATCAGGATCGGAAAGGCCTTGCCCAGGGTGCGCAACTGACGAATCAGATCCAGCCCGCCCAGGCCTGGCAGGCCCAGATCGATAATTGCCAGGTCATGATTGAATTGCCCGACCTGATACAGCGCCTCCTCGGCATTGGCCACCGCTTCCACCACGTGTCCGGCCTCGCTCAGGCGCGTATACAAGTGATGGCGCAACAGCGCCTCGTCCTCGACCACCAACAACTTCATGCAGCTCTCCCGGATGCGGCTGCACCCTCAGGACAAAAAACGGCGATCGTCATGATCACCCGGTAACCGCCGGTTCCATGGCAGGCATCATAACGACCTTGCTGCGACTACGGTAATAGGCCAGCGCTGAACCCCGACTGAACACCTGCGGCACACCCATGACACACCTGAACGGGCAAATCGGCTAGGCTGTGCGCTCCCCCACTCTTGCAGAAAAGGAATTGCCCATGCGTGTCTGGATTGCGTTGACCTTGATGGGCCTGGCCGGGCTGGCGCAGGCGGCGGTAAAGACCGAGCAGATCAATTACCAGAGTGCTGACGGTACGCAACTGGTCGGCTACTACGCTTACGATGACGCGATCACTGGCCAGCGCCCAGGCGTTCTGGTGGTCCACGAATGGTGGGGGCTGAACGACTATGCCAAGCGCCGCGCCCGCGACCTGGCGCAACTGGGCTACAGCGCGCTGGCCATCGACATGTATGGCGATGGCAAGAACACCGAACACCCCAAGGACGCCCTGGCATTCATGCAGGCCGCGCTCAAAGACAGCGACGCCTCCAGCAAGCGCTTCGACGCCGGCCTTGAGCAACTCAAGAAACAGCCGCAGACCAACCCGGCCAAAATTGCCGCCATTGGCTACTGCTTCGGCGGCAAGGTGGTGCTGGACGCCGCCCGCCGTGGTGAACCGCTGGCGGGCGTGGTGAGCTTCCACGGCGCCCTGGCCACCCAGAGCCCGGCCAAGCCAGGCATCAAAGTTCCCATGCTGGTGGAACATGGCGCCAGCGACAGCATGGTCACCGCCGAACAGGTCGCGGCCTTCAAACAGGAAATGGACGCGGCCAAGGCCGACTACAAGTTCGTCAGCATCGAAGGCGCCAAACACGGCTTCACCAATCCTGACGCGGACCGCCTGAGCCACGGTGAGCATGGCGGGCCGGACATTGGCTATAACAAAGCCGCCGACCAAAGCTCGTGGGCCGACATGCAGACGTTCTTCAAGAAGATTTTTGGCTGACAGCCCCAACACCGCAGGAGCGGCTTTAGCCGCGGATGGAATATGGCCATTCGCGGCTAAAGCCGCTCCTACGCCCGTAACCGACGACACAAGACCATGACTGCACATCTGCCCCTCCCCGCCTGCTGCCCTGATCTCACGCTGCACTGGCCTCTGCCGGAAACGCTATCAGGGGTGGTATTAATTAGCGGATCATTCGACCCGCAGCAACTCGCCCCCAGCGACTGGTCACTGTGCAATATCGAGCCACCGGCCAGCATCCAGCGTTCGGTGGCCAAGCGTCAGGCTGAATTCCTCGCTGGGCGCCTGTGTGCCCGTCAGGCCTTGCAGCAGCTTGACCGGCGTCTCTATGTGCCCGCCATCGGCGAGGACCGCGCACCGGTCTGGCCTGCCGATGTCTGTGGTTCGATCACCCACAGCACCGGCTGGGCAGCGGCCATCGTTGCACCGCGCACGCACTGGCGCGGCCTGGGCCTGGATGCAGAAAGCCTGCTCAGCCATGAGCGCGCCAGCCGCCTGGCCGGAGAAATCCTTACCGCAGACGAACTGGCCCGTCTGCAACAGTTGCCAGAGGAGCAACTGGCGCTGTGCGTGACCCTGACCTTTTCGATCAAGGAGGCGTTGTTCAAGGCGCTGTATCCGCTGGTTGGCAAACGCTTCTACTTCGAAGATGCGCAGGTACTGGACTGGTCGATTGACGGCCGGGTGCGTCTCGGTCTGCTGTGCGACCTGTCGGAACAATGGCAGCACGGTGCAGTGCTGCAGGGGCAATTTTGCCTGCATGACGACCATCTGCTGAGTCTGGTGGCCGTGGCGGCGTGAAGGACGAAGGTTTACGGCGGCTTTGAGCCCGTCGGCAACGGGCAATACTCACAGCGCCCGACCCACTCGACCCGATGACTCAGGCAACAGCTGCGGCGCTGGCGGCGGGGGGTATAAACAATGGTCTGGTATAACGGGTTGCGACGCCCGTCAGCCTTCAGCCGCTGGCTCAGTAGCGGCCAGCCTTTTTCCGCGAGCGGCGCGTCAAGACGAATCAGGCAGTGTTCCAGAGCTTCCCCGACGCTGCTCCACAACACCGTCCGCGGCACACCGCCATAAGCGCTCAGGGCATTGACCAACGGGGTCAGCAAGTCATCCAGCAGGTCGGCAAAGCACTGTAAAGGATCACCACCCGGCGCTGCTAACACAGCACCTGCGGCAAGAAACTTCACCCCGGTCGGGATACCCCGCTCATCAAGTGCCACCGCCACGCGCTCAAGCCCCAATGGCCAATGCCAGTCCTGGGTTATCGAGGCCACCAGCAGCGGCGGGATCACCAGCATGAAGCCGTACTTGGCCCACTGCGAGACCAGCACATCTCGCTGCTGCGGCATCAAGTGCGCGCCATAGAGATTCAACAGCAGAGCCTCCAGACGCTGCGGCTGCAGCAGTTCAGCCAGCGTCAACAGCGGACGCTGGTCATCCTCGGCCACGATATGTTGCATGAACGGCTGTAGCTGAGCGGCAACGTGCAGCATCACGGCTCGACCTTTTCTGCGGTCTGCACGCGCGGCCAGGCCAGGCTGAAACAGGCACCGCCCAACCGCTCGCTACGGCCGATCAAGGCCCGCCCCTGATGCCAATTGATAATGCGCCGCACGATGGACAACCCCAGGCCATGACCGCCTGAGGTGCGGGTGCGGCTGTCGTCCAGACGCATGAAGGGGGTAAAGATCCGCTCCCAGGCACTTTCCGGCACACCCGGGCCATCATCCTCGACGTCAAGCCGGCAGCGGCCATCCTCGACCCGGAAACTGATGCTGACCCGCGACTCGGCATGGCGCATGGCATTGCTCACCAGGTTCTGCACGGCACGGCGCAGATAACGCGGTTCGGCCTCGACCCAGGCATTGCTGTCCTCGGGGTCGATCCGACAGACACCACGGGCGACCCGCACTTGGGCGCGCAGCGGCGCCAGCTCGGCAATCACCTGATCGATCAGGCTTTCAAGATCGACCCGCTGGAAATCCAGGGTCGGCGCGCCCTGCTCCAGACGCGCGTAGGTCAGCATCTCGTCGACCAGCTTGTCGAGGTCCTGAATGTCGTTGTCCATGCCGATCATGTATTTGTGTCGCGCTTCGGGGCTTTCGGCATCCTGGACCATCTCCAGGCCAAAGCGCAGGCGCGCCACCGGTGTGCGCAATTCGTGCGAGACGGCACGCACCAGTTCCCGCTGGATGGTCAGGGAGCGCTGCAAATGCTCGGCCATGCTGTTGAACGCCGTGGCCAGCCTGCCGACCGAGTCGTTGCCGCTGCTGGGCACGCGGGTCTGCAAACTGCCTTGGGCGATCAGCGTGGCGGCAGCCTCCAGCGCCTGCACCCGGCGCTCCAGGCGGCGCACCAGCCAATAAACCACCAGGCCGATAAAGCACAAACCCAACAGTGCAATGCCCACCAGCACGTCGGTCGGGTATGGCCGCATCTGGTACAGCGGCCCCAGCTCCAGCACCCATTGGGTGTCAACGATGCCAGACAGCACCCGGATCGAATCACCGCCCTTGCCCAGCGCCATCACCGTATCGCCTTCATAGATGCGCCGGCGCTGATCGTCGTCCAGGTCAGCCAGGTCCAGAGGCAACAGTTGCAAATCGAAACCGAAGCCCTTGTCGGCTTTCAAGGCCTGCAAACGCGCTGGCTGCTCTGCGGCCGGCGCGCGCACCAGTTCATCGCTCAGCAAATACAGGGTGGCTCGCGCCAACTGCTCGGTGATCTGCTGCACCTCGCCAGTCAGCAATAAAGGCTCATTGACACTGAGTTGGCGATAGACCTTGGCCGCGTGCGGCCCGGTCTGTTCGACCACCACCTGGCCTCGCAGCAAACGGCTGCGCGCGCTGCTGTCCAGTTGTGCCTGGTCAGGCGTCTGCAGGCTCAGCGGAATACCTAACAGACGCTCCCAGATCGCCAGGGCCCGCTGGCGCTGGAGATCGTTCATGGTCGCCAGATTGTCGCCCATCAGAGCGAAGGTGCCATGGGCCATGCGTTCACGGTATTGCTCGCCGCGCTGCTGGTTAAGCACATGCAGCGACAACGTGCCAAGCAGCGCCACCAGAATCAGCACCCCCAGCATGCCGCCATAGATACGCAGGAAAATGGCGTTCATGCGGGGTTCAGCAGGGTCAGTTGACGGGCCGCTTCGGCCACGAACAGATACCCCTTGTTGCGCACCGTCTTGATCAGCCGCGGGTGTTCAGGATCGTCGCCGATCCGCGGGCGGATACGGGAAATGCGTACATCGATAGAGCGGTCCTGGCCGTCGTAGCCGACCCCGCGCAGGGCGGTGAAAATCTCTTCCCGAGACAAAATGCGCCCGGCATTGCTGACCAACAGCCACAACAGGTCGAACTCGGCGGCAGTCAACTCGATGAGCTGGCCGTGCAGCGATGCCTCGCGCAACCCGCTGTCGACCTGCAACGGGCCGAAACTCACCCGCTGCTGGGCACTTGGCGGCGTCGGCTCGCTGCGACGTAACAGCGCATGGACCCGCGCCAGCAGCACCCGCGGGTGCACCGGTTTGCAGACAAAGTCATCGGCCCCGGTGTCCAGCCCTTGTACCTGGTCACTGTCATCGGTCCGTGCGGTGAGCATCAGAATCGGCCCGGCATAGTACGGGCGGACCCTGGCGCAAATGCTCAGGCCGTCTTCGCCGGGCAGCATCAGATCGAGAATCAGCAGGTCCGGCTGCATCTCGATGATCCGCGCTACAGCCCGCGCGCCATCGCCCTCAAGGCTGACCTCAAGGCCATTGGCTTGCAGGTAATCACGGGTCAGTTCGGCCAGCCGCTGGTCGTCTTCGACAATCAGCACCCGCCAGGATTCATCAGCCATGCGCAACCTCCCTCAGCACTGCCGCGAGTGTAGCAATGCCGCAGGCTTTGCCCCAGCGTCAGTTGCCCGGTGGCGGCGGTAGCAGACGAGGTGCCAGAGGACTTGCCGAGTTGTTTTTTTGTGATAGGGTTCGCGCCCGCAAAATTGCACCCATCGCCAGTGCAGCCAGAAAAAAAACAGCGACCAACGGTTCAACGTACAGAGGCTGCGGGCTGGACCGCGTTATACACCCTGCAATGCACAAACTGTGCACAAGTTTATCCACAGGCAGTGCGTTGAACTGAGGCTAGAAACGCATTATCTTGTATGTCCTTTCCTGGGCAGACCCTAGATGTAGGGTTTGGACCAAAAAACCGTGAACACAATTCGAGGCAGGTTTTCAAGCCCTTTAACTTGAATTTGTGGAGTTGAACTAAACGCAGGATCCGTAGCCAAACCGCTCGCGCGAATGGCCCGATGTAATCGGCACGCTGCACTGCACGTCCTGCAACATCGAATATGCACTATCCAGAGATTTCCAGGCAGCGTGCCAACCCGCTGCCTTTTTGATTTAAAGCCGGGGAACGCGCACAGCCTTCCTCAAACCGGCCAAAAGCCGGCCACGGTGGGCAGCAATGCCCGAACATACTTAAAAATGTGGAGCCCCCCATGCAGACAGACACAACTCGCGAGAACCAGCCGACCGCTGCGCCGCAACCCGCCCAGGCCCAACAGGACCTGAGCGCTACTGCCCCCGGTCAATTGCGTGTCATCAAGCGTAACGGTACTGTCGTTCCTTACACCGACGACAAGATCACCGTGGCCATCACCAAGGCGTTTCTTGCAGTTGAAGGCGGCACCGCCGCCGCGTCGTCACGCATCCACGACACCGTGGCGCGCCTGACCGAACAGGTCACCACCACCTTCAAGCGTCGCATGCCATCGGGCGGCACTATCCACATCGAAGAGATCCAGGATCAGGTCGAACTGGCGCTGATGCGTGCCGGCGAGCAGAAAGTTGCCCGTGACTACGTGATCTACCGTGATTCGCGCGCCAAGGAACGTGCCGGCCGCGCCGCTGCCGACACCGCCGTCAAGCCGCACCCAAGCATCCGCATCACCCGTGCCGATGGCAGTCTTGAGCCGCTGGACATGGCGCGCCTGCACACCATCGTCAGCGAAGCCTGTGAAGGGCTGGCCGAAGTCGACGCCAACCTGATCCAGAACGACACCCTGAAAAACCTGTACGACGGCGTGGCCATCAAGGACGTCAACACCGCCCTGGTAATGACCGCCCGGACCCTGGTCGAGCGCGAGCCGAACTACTCGTACGTGACCGCCCGCCTGCTGCTCGACACCCTGCGCGCCGAAGCCCTGAGCTTCCTGGACGTGGCCGAGAGCGCCACCCACCACGAAATGGCCGACCTGTACGCCAAGGCCCTGCCGGCCTATGTTGCCGCCGGTATCAAGTTCGAGCTGCTCGACCCGGCACTGGCCGGCTTCGACCTGGAAAAACTCGGCAAGGCGATCAACCACGAGCGTGACCAGCAGTTCACCTACCTGGGCCTGCAGACCCTGTACGACCGCTACTTCATCCACAAGGACGGTATCCGTTTCGAACTGCCGCAGGTGTTCTTCATGCGCGTGGCCATGGGCCTGGCCATCGAAGAGAAGCAGCGTGAAGACCGCGCCATCGAGTTCTACAACCTGCTGTCGTCGTTCGACTACATGTCGTCGACCCCGACCCTGTTCAACGCCGGCACCCTGCGTCCGCAGCTGTCGAGCTGCTACCTGACCACCGTGCCGGATGACCTGTCGGGCATCTACCACGCGATCCACGACAACGCCATGCTGTCCAAGTTTGCCGGTGGTCTGGGCAACGACTGGACACCGGTACGCGCACTGGGCTCCTACATCAAGGGCACCAACGGCAAGTCACAAGGCGTCGTGCCGTTCCTGAAAGTGGTCAACGACACCGCCGTGGCGGTCAACCAGGGCGGCAAGCGCAAAGGCGCTGTCTGTGCCTACCTGGAAACCTGGCACATGGACATCGAAGAGTTCATCGAGCTGCGCAAGAACACCGGTGATGACCGTCGTCGTACCCACGACATGAACACCGCCAACTGGATCCCTGACCTGTTCATGAAGCGCGTCTTCGACGACGGCAAGTGGACCCTGTTCTCGCCATCGGAAGTGCCGGACCTGCACGACCTGACCGGCAAAGCCTTCGAAGAGCGCTACGAGTACTACGAAGCCCTGACCGAATACCCTGGCAAGATCAAGCTGTTCAAGACCATCCAGGCCAAAGACCTGTGGCGCAAAATGCTCTCGATGCTGTTCGAGACCGGCCACCCGTGGCTGACCTTCAAGGACCCGTGCAACCTGCGCAGCCCGCAGCAGCACGTGGGCGTGGTCCACAGCTCGAACCTGTGCACCGAGATCACCCTGAACACCAACAAGGACGAGATCGCGGTCTGCAACCTGGGCTCGATCAACCTGCCGAACCACATCGTTAACGGCAAGCTCGACACCGCCAAGCTCAAGCGCACCGTAGACGTTGCCGTGCGCATGCTCGACAACGTGATCGACATCAACTACTACTCCGTGCCGCAGGCGCGTAACTCCAACCTGCGCCACCGCCCGGTCGGCCTGGGCATCATGGGCTTCCAGGACGCGCTGTACCTGCAACACATTGCTTACGGTTCCGATGCTGCCGTGCAGTTCGCCGACACCTCGATGGAAGCGGTCAGCTACTTCGCCATCCAGGCTTCCTGCGACCTGGCCGACGAGCGCGGCGCCTACGAGACCTTCAACGGCTCGCTGTGGAGCAAGGGCATCCTGCCACTGGACTCGCAGCAGATCCTGATCGAAGCCCGTGGCCAGAAGTACATCGATGTCGATCTGAAAGAAACCCTCGACTGGGCGCCAGTTCGCGAGCGCGTCAAGAAAGGTATCCGTAACTCGAACATCATGGCCATCGCGCCGACCGCGACCATCGCCAACATCACCGGCGTGTCGCAGTCCATCGAGCCGACCTATCAGAACCTGTACGTGAAATCGAACCTGTCGGGCGAATTCACCGTGATCAACCCGTACCTGGTCCGCGACCTCAAGGCCCGCGACCTGTGGGACTCGGTGATGATCAACGACCTGAAGTACTACGACGGTTCCGTGCAACAGATCGAGCGTATCCCGCAAGAGCTCAAAGACCTGTACGCCACCGCGTTCGAAGTCGAAACCAAGTGGATCGTCGACGCCGCCAGCCGTCGCCAGAAGTGGATCGACCAGGCGCAGTCGCTGAACCTGTACATCGCCGGCGCTTCGGGCAAGAAGCTGGACGTGACCTACCGCATGGCCTGGTACCGTGGTCTGAAAACCACTTACTACCTCCGTGCCCTGGCCGCGACCAGCACCGAGAAGTCGACCATCACCACCGGCAAGCTCAACGCCGTTTCCAGTGGTGGCCACGGCCCGGACGACTCGGCCATTGCTGCGCCGCGCCCAAGCGAAGCAGCACCGGCAGGTCCGGCCCCAGTGCCGAAGGCCTGCGCCATCGACGAGCCTGATTGCGAGGCTTGTCAATAAGCACCGATAGAGTGCAGCCGATACATTGTGTTGGCTGCCTCCTCAGGTGCTGAAAAAAGCCGGTACGCTCAACGGATAATCGTTGGTCGTATCGGCTTTTTCATACACGCAGGAACGGCGTTTGTCCGACGCTCAATACACTTTTTTCGCTACACTGAGGCCTTTGAAGTGTCCGAGAACGCCCTCATGCCTGCTCCCTCACTACAAGCCAAAAAGGCTTACTACGCCAAGATGCGTCGCTCCAACTATGCTGCCAGCCTCCGGCTTGAAGGCTTCGATAGCAAGCCTGCCGACTTGCACAGTGCACGACCAACTCGTGAAGAATTGCTGAAAATCTATCGTGCTGATCCGGCGTGATGCGGGATAAATATGGCACAGGGCAAGACCCTTACTGCTACCCAGGTACCAGCCTGCTGCGTAACCGACTTGGTTTGAAGGATGAGCAGATACTGGAACATGCAGAGCTTGAATTGTCTGAACTGGCTGCCGACAGCATAGAGTTCGGGCAACCGCCTTACGATCTTCAGTACTTGAGCAATATCCATCGCCAGCTATTTTCAGATATTTATGACTGGGCTGGGCAGCTACGCACCATCGATATTTCCAAAGGAAATACGCTTTTCTGCACGGTCTCACGCATAGAACCAGAAGCTGAACGGCTTTTCAAAAGCCTGGCCAATGCCAACTGGTTTCAAGGTCTGGACCGAGCAAGCCTGATCATTGCCGGTGCCGAGATGTTCGGCGACCTTAATATGATTCATCCCTTCCGTGATGGTAACGGCAGAGCGCAACGCATCCTGTTCGAACATCTCATCATCAATGCAGGTTTCCAGATCGACTGGTGGGGCGTCGGTATTGATCAATGGGCACAAGCCAACATCAATTCCGTCGTGTGCGATTACCGTGCAATGCAAGCCGTATTTGAACAATGCGTAGGTGACGCAATCGAATAGAGCCGCTGGTCACCCGTCCATTCAGCTCTCAAGTAATCCTGACCTCATGCAACCCCTGACACCCGTCAGCTTTCTTCACCGTTACCAGTGCCAGAATCACCTAAGTCGAGAATAATTATCGACGGCCAATGAAACTATATCTTGTGCCTACACTCAAAAAGAAACACAATATAGGCGTTTTAAGTGTGACCCGAGCGCGTTTTCCCGGCAGGAAAAAAGCCCTCGGCAGCGATACGCAAAGCAGTGATTTCACAAACTGATTTTCTCAACGGGTGAAGCAGTGCACAGCAATATTCTGTATACTTCGCGCCCTTGATCCAGGGTACTCACATGACCAATTGCACACGCAATGTCGGCTCACCTGACTACAACCGAGATTCGTATCGCAGGCTCGCCTGCCACTGCCCACGTCGCGGTGGCCCAAGCAAAAAACGCAGCCTCAAGCACCCGACACCGTAGACGCCTCGACAGATCGAGAAAAATTCCGTTGCCAGCGCACCCTTCGCAACGCTGGCAGCCCATACTTTGAAATTCACCGGTCACACAGGGCACCTCTAGAAACCTGAGCGATGGCAACGCAGGTAGTTTTTAGAGATGCCCGACGCGACCCTCAAGCAGGAGATGTACCCATGCTGAGCTGGGACGAGTTCGATAACGAAGACGGCGAAGTCGCCGCTGCCAAACCCGCTGCCCAGGCTGCCAAAGGCAATGAAGGCGCGCTGGATCGCCTCGACACCGACGGCGGTGCCGCCGCCGTTGAAGCGCGCGCCGTCACCTCCAGCGACTCGGCTGCCGTGGCTCGCGCCAAACAGGCGCTGAACGACCTGGACATCGCCGAAGGTCTGGCTGAACTCGAAGGCTCCTCGGCTCGCGTGGCGGTCGACGAAAAGCGCATGATCAACTGCCGCGCCGACCTCAACCAGCTGGTGCCATTCAAGTACGACTGGGCCTGGCAGAAGTACCTCGACGGCTGCGCCAACCACTGGATGCCGCAAGAGGTCAACATGACCGCCGACATCGCCCTGTGGAAAAACCCTGAAGGCCTGACCGACGACGAGCGCCGCATCGTGCTGCGCAACCTGGGCTTCTTCTCCACCGCCGACTCGCTGGTTGCCAACAACCTGGTGCTGGCCGTGTACCGCCTGATCACCAACCCGGAGTGCCGCCAGTACATTCTGCGCCAGGCCTTCGAAGAGGCGATCCACACCCACGCCTACCAGTACTGCATCGAGTCGCTGGGCATGGATGAAGGCGAGATCTTCAACATGTACCACGAGATCCCGTCGGTCGCGAAAAAAGCCGCCTGGGGCCTGAAGTACACCCGTTCGATCTCCGACCCGGAATTCAAGACCGGCACCCCGGAAACCGACAAAGAACTGCTGCGCAACCTGATCGCCTACTACTGCGTTCTGGAAGGCATCTTCTTCTACTGCGGTTTCACCCAGATCCTGTCCATGGGCCGCCGCAACAAGATGACCGGCGTCGCCGAGCAGTTCCAGTACATCCTGCGCGACGAATCCATGCACCTGAACTTCGGCATCGACGTGATCAACCAGATCAAGATCGAAAACCCGCACCTGTGGGATGCCGAGATGAAAGAAGAAGCCACGCAGATGATCCTGCAAGGCACCCAGCTGGAAATCGAATACGCCCGTGACACTATGCCACGCGGCGTACTGGGCATGAACGCAGCGATGATGGAGGACTATCTCAAGTTCATCGCCAACCGTCGCCTGACCCAGATCGGCCTGAAAGAAGAATACCCAGGCACCACCAACCCGTTCCCGTGGATGAGCGAAATCATGGACCTCAAGAAGGAGAAGAACTTCTTCGAGACCCGCGTGATCGAGTACCAGACCGGCGGCGCGTTGAGCTGGGATTGATCGCTGTGGGAGCGACCTTGGTCTGGGCGGCACTCCCACGAAGAGGCCAGTAAAGGCACTGTATATGCTTCGAATGTGCCGCCTTCTTCGCTAGCAAGCTAGCTCCTACTTAAAGCCTGGATCGCAACGATTGCAATCCAGGCTTGCACTCCTACAGCATCAACCCACCGCCCCCACCTTCACCCAACGCTGCTCTTGGGCTGATCGGCGCGCCGCTTCTGCCAGTCGCTCGACCTCCCAGGCTTCCTGAAAGTCCACCCCTGCGCTGCCCGGCTGACCGGCCAGAGCTTGCAGCAAGCCATGTACTTCCAAGGTCTTGAGTTCGTTATAGCCAAGCTGATGCCCTGGGGCCGGGCAGAACGCTGCGTAGCCAGGCAATTGCGGCCCGGCCAGCAAGGTACGAAAGCCGCTGGTTTCGACCCGTGAGCCGGGCTGGTAGAGACGCAGTTCGTTGAGCCGCTCCTGGTTATAGACCAGCGTGCCCCGCGTACCGGTGACTTCGAAGCACAGCCGGTTCTTGCGCCCATGGCGCAGCCAACTGGTTGTCACCGTGCCGCGTGCGCCGTTGGCAAAACGCATCAGGATATGCGCTTGGTCATCGACTTCGACCTGACGCGGCCCATTGGCTGAGGGCCGCTGGGCATGCACGGTGTGCAGGTCGGCGCAAAGGCTGTCGACCTCACCGAGCAGAAAGCGCGACAGTGACAGGATATGGCTGCCAAGGTCGGCCAGCGCTCCACCGGCCTGGCGAGTTTCGCAGCGCCAGCCGAATGGAGCCTGTGGGTCGGCCATGAAGTCTTCGCTGAATTCGCCGCTGTAGCCGACGATTTCGCCCAGCTCACCACTGGCAATCAGTTCACGGGCCAGGCCGAGCATGGGGTTTTGCAGGTAGTTGTAACCGACACGGGTGACCACACCGGCAGCGCGGGCGGCATCGCGCATCTGGGTGGCCTCTGCCAGGGTCGCGGCCAGCGGTTTTTCGCAGTACACCGCCTTGCCTGCGGCCAGCGCCGCCATGGCCATTGGATGATGCAGCAGGTTAGGCGTGGTGATCGCCACCAGATCGACATTCGGATCATTGATCAACGCCTCCCAGCCCATCGCCTGCTGGAAGCCCCAGGCCCGCGCGCAGTCGGCGGCCCGTGCCGGGTCAGCGTCGGCCAGCGCCACACAATCGACCTGCAGGGGCAGGTCGAACACCGAACCTGCATGTTGAAACGCCAGGGCATGGGCGCGCCCCATGAATCCGGTGCCGATCAGGCCAAGACCGAGTCTTTGCATGAGAGACCTCTAAGACAGAAAAAAAGACCCGGCAGGCCAGCCGCCGGGCAAGGAAGATGCTTGTTCAGCGCTTGGCTTTGCGTTTGTTGCGGTACTGGTCGACGATCACGGCAACGACGATGATCACGCCCTTGATGATGTCCTGAATGTAAGCGTCCACGCCGAGGAAGGTGAAGCCGCTGGCCATCACGCCAAGGATCAACGCGCCGATTACCGTACCGGTGATACGGCCCACGCCGCCCGCCAAACTGGTCCCGCCGATCACCGCAGCGGCGATCGCGTCCAGCTCATAGGACATGCCCATGCCGGCCTGGCCGGTGGCGGCACGTGCCGAAGCCACCACCCCGGCCAGCCCCGCCAGCAGACC
The DNA here is from genome assembly GCF_024584215.1 of Pseudomonas sp. LJDD11. Lineage (NCBI taxonomy): Bacteria > Pseudomonadati > Pseudomonadota > Gammaproteobacteria > Pseudomonadales > Pseudomonadaceae > Pseudomonas > Pseudomonas sp. LJDD11. The sequence goes on along the minus strand of NZ_JANJFL010000013.1, from coordinate 56,268 downwards.
GGCGATGCTGTAAACGATGACCAGATGGCGTTTGACGTTGATCCCGGAAATGCGCGCGGCCTGCATGTTGCCGCCAATCGCGTAGGTGTACTTGCCGTATTTGGTATAGCGCAGGGCGACATGGAAAATCACTGCCACCACCAGGAAGATAATCACCGGCATAGCGCCATTGCCGATCGCGGTATAGCTGTCTGAAAGCATGCTGACCGGCTGACCTTCGGTGTAGTAACGGGCCAGGCCACGGGCCGAGACCATCATGCCGAGGGTGACGATAAAAGGCGGGATGCCGGTAATGGCAATCAAGCTGCCGTTCACCGCACCGGCGAGCAGCCCGACGAACAGGCCCGCCATGACCGGCACCCAGACCGGCATGTCGGTCAGCGAAGGAAACACCGCCCGGCCAAAATCAGAGGTTTGCGCCAGACTGGCAGCGACCATCGCTGACAACGCCAGCACCGAGCCGGAGGACAGGTCGATACCGGTGGTGATAATCACTTGGGTAACCCCAATGGCCAGCAGGCCGATCACCGAGACTTGCAGGATCATCAGCACCAGGCGCTGAGAGTTCATCAAAAAGCTCTGGTCGCGAATCACCCAGCCGAACGCTTCAAAGGCCAGGCCAATACCGAACAGTACAAGCAAAATACCCAATTCGGTGGGCATGCGCCGCCGGCGGCGTGGAGCGGATGTTTCCAGGGTCTTCTTGTCGGAGACGGCAGTCATGGGAAGGTCCTCTTGTTCTTGGAATTTTCGACGAATGAACGGGCGCCGCTGCTGCGCCCGTCAGGCGCAAGTCAATGGATCACGGTGTTGCCCGACGCCAGGTGCATGACCCGCTCCTGGGTCGCCTCCTCACGATCCAGGACACCGGTGACCTGCCCCTCGTGCATGACCATGACCCGATCGCTCATGCCGAGCACTTCGGGCAATTCGGAAGAAATCATGATCACCGCCAGGCCTTCACCGGCCAGGGCGGCGATCAACCGGTAGATCTCGGCCTTGGCCCCCACATCGATACCACGGGTGGGTTCATCAAGAATCAGAATCCGCGGGTGGGTCATCAGCCAGCGCGCCAGCAGTGCCTTTTGTTGGTTGCCGCCAGACAGGTTGGCGATGCATTGGTCCAGTGAGGGGGTCTTGACGCGCAACTGCGTCCGCATCTCTTCACACAGTTCGTGCAGCCGCTGCTGCTGCACGAAACCGCTGCTGGTATGGCTGGAGAGCACCGCCACCTCCATGTTTTCCTGCACGCTCAGGCAGGCAAAGATGCCGGTGTCCTTGCGATCTTCGGTGAGCAACGCCAGGCCCTTGCGAATCGCCAGGCAGGGGTCACTCATATTCACCACCTCACCGTCGATGATGATCTCGCCGGAAGTGGCCGGGGTCACGCCGAACAGGGTCTCGGCAACATTGGTGCGCCCGGAGCCCATCAGCCCGGCGATACCCAGAATCTCGCCGGCATGCAGGTCGAACGAGACGTTCTCGAATACCCCTTGCAGGCTCAGGTCGCGCACCGACAGCAGTAACTTGTCGGTGGGTGCACTGCGCTCGGGAAACAGCTGAGTCAGCGGCCGGCCGACCATCATCGAAATCAGGCTGTCGCCATCCATGCTCTCGGCACTTTGCAGACCGATGTAAGCGCCATCACGAAACACTGCCACTTCATCGGCAATGGCAAAGACTTCATCCATTTTGTGGGTGATGTAGATAATGCCCTTACCCTGGCTCTTGAGGTCGCTGATGATCGAAAACAGATGGGCTACCTCTTTCTCGGTAATGGCCGAGGTCGGCTCATCCATGATCAGTACGTCGCTGTCGTAAGACACCGCCTTGGCGATCTCGACCATCTGCCGACCGGCGATGCTCAGGCTGCCGACCAGCTCTTCAGGGTCCAGGTCCATGCGCAGGCGGTCGAGTAACTCTTGTGTGTTTCGATGCATGACCCCGTGATCAACCATGTGTAGCGCATTGAGGGGCTCGCGACCCAGCCAGATGTTCTCGGCGATGGTCATGTAGGGCATCAGGTTAAGCTCCTGATGGATCATCGCGATGCCTGCCTGCAAGGCCTGCAAAGGCGTCTCGAAGCTGATCGGCTCTCCACGCAGGCGCAGCTCGCCGGCATCAGGCTGATAGATACCGGCGATGATCTTCATCAGCGTCGACTTGCCCGCACCGTTTTCGCCCATCAACGCCAGCACACTGCCGGGCCGTACCCGCAGTTGCACATCGGACAGGGCAACCACGCCGGGGAAACCTTTGGTCAGGTGAGTGATTTCGAGCAGGAACTCGCCGTTCACAGAGGCCATGCGGCTGGCGGCAAGTGTGGCGGTCGAAGGGGCAGCACTGAGCATGTTCACGATCTCCTCAAAGGGCCCAGGGCGACGGGCGCCCACGGGCGTCGGATCATTTTTGTTTGAATTGCGCGTAGTTGTCCGGGGTGACCAGGTGCACGGGAATCCAGATGTCGCCCTGCAGCGCCTCGCCGTGAGCCAGCTTGACGGCGGCATCGACAGCGCCCTCGCCCATCGCCACCGGGTCACGCAGCACGGTCACCGCCAGTTGCTTGCGTTTGATCGCTTCGAGGCCATCAGGTGTGCCATCAATGCCACCGACCAGCACCGTGGAAGCACCGGCACGTTGCAGCGCCATTGCCGCGCCAATGCCCATTTCGTCGTTGTTCGCGGCGACTGCATCAATTGCACGGCCACCCAGAATCCAGTTGTTCATCAGGTCCAGGCCCTTGTCGCGCTGCCAGTCGCCGGACTGCTCCTCAACCACCTTGATAGCGGGGTAATCGGCCAGTACATCCTTGACCCCTTGGGTGCGCTTGCGTGTGTCGTCGTGGGCCAGACGGCCAAGGATGATCGCCAGATTGCCCTTGCCGTCCATTTTCCTGGCCAGATACTCCATCTGCAGACGGCCGATGGCACGCTCGTCGGTACCGACGAACACCACCTTGGCGGGAAACGCTGCGACTTCAGGGCGACTGTTGAGATACACCAGAGGTATACCAGCCTTGGTCGCACGCTCGGTGATCTTCGCGGTGGCGGCGGTGTCGGCCGGGTTGACGATGATTACGTCGACTTTCTGCGAAATGAAGTTCTCGACGTGGCCGAGCTGGCGCACCACATCGCTGGCCGAATCCTCGACCTGCAGGCTGGCACCGCCCTCTACGGTCTTGGCGCGGTCCTGCATGGCACGCACCAGGTAGGCGATGTAGTTATCGAGGTTGCCGACCGTGACACCGACTTTCAGCTCGGCGAGAACGGGCGTACTGCCCAGCGTTAATACAGCCGCCAATAGCAGGCCACGGGGACGGAAAAGCGTTCGCAGGGAACGAGAGATTTGCATGACGACACCTTATTTATTTTTGTTGGTCGCTACGGCACCAAGGTGGTCCGTGCAGTTATTCGTCTACCTTGAAGACGACTTTATTGGAAAATATTTTCCAGTCAACATGTTTTTGGAATTTTTGTTTGTTCGGGAATTTTAGACGCAAAAAGGCACCTCCCACCAGGCGAGGTGCCTTTTTTTAAACGTCGCGCTTACCAGCTGTGATCGATGTGCACGCCGATGTTAGAGCCATGCAGGTCCGAGCCGAAGCTGCCGGTGCTGGACAACGCCGAGTCAGGGTCATAGAGGTCCGCAGCTTGCTGAGCGGCGCGGTTCCAGGCGGCGTAGGTGTAGAACAGACGCACCTCGGTGGGCGATTTGAATTGTGGCCCTTTGGGTGACCAGGTCGGCGCCAGGGTGATCTTGCTCAGTTGCCGGGTGCCAGCCGGAGCCTGTACGCGGTCATGGCCGATTTCAGTGGAGAACTTGAACTGCTCGCTGATGCCGTAGACCAGACGCGCACCGAGCGAGGTCCAGCGCAGGTCATCACCGTTGGGTCGCCGGTCTTTCTGGTACACAGCAGCGACCTGGCCACCCCAGCGTGGTGTGATCTGCCAGTCGAAGAAATCGAGCACCCGGTAAGACACATCCGCACTGCTCAGGTTGTTGTCGCCGGTACTGCCCAGCCCGGTGCCCGGACCCTGCCCGCGTTGCAGCGCGACGGTGTTCACGCCGTTCCAGCCCATGAAGTTCTGCTGTTTATGCTGCAAGGTCACTGCCCAGCCGCTGTTGGCATTGGGCCGGTTGGAGGGTTTGTCCAGATAGCTCACCCCGACTTCCAGGCTGCCATTGGGGTTGGTGTCAAAGCCTGCGACGTTGAAGTCGTAACGATTGACGTAGTCCTTCTGGTTGAAGTTGTCCTTGCGCGAGAACGCCAGACTGTACTTCAGCCCGCCGATCTCGACGTTCTCGATGCCGCCCCCGGTGGCACTCTGGTTCCAGTAGAAGAAGTCAGAAATGGCGATGTCATTACGTTTGTAGTAACGCCGCCCCGCCCACAAAGAGCCGCCGTTAAGAGCCGCCACATTCTTCCAGTAGCCGTAGGCCTGAGGCAGGCGGATTTCACCGCGCTCACCATTGAACGTCGGCGTGCGGTCGTACTGGTTGTACAGGCTGCCCATGCCAAACACGCCCACGGTGGAGCCGTCATCGAGCTTGGTGATCTCCTGCTCCAGCGACAGCTCGGCGTACTGCTCACACTCGTTACCAAGGCGATATTTCGACTGTGCGCCCTGCAGCTTGAAACAGCGCTGGGAATCGGACCCCGAAGACGTCCCGAGGCCGCCGCGCAAATAGCCGGTGAACTCCAGTGCCTGCGCCGGCGGTTGTGCAGCCACCAGTGCGCAGAAAGCTAGCCCGGTCTTGATTGTTGTCCTGCTCATTGCATCACTCCGTGTCTTGTTGTTGTTCGAAGCGTGTGGGTCAATCACTCTTGCCAGGCCGTTTTGCGTACGCACACGAACGCCCCGCCAGCGATGCCGGCAAGTGTCGGGAGCATTCAGGGAGTACGGCGCGAGCGAACAGCTGTCGCCCGCGCCAGGCATGGCAGGTTCAGCAATCCGGAGCCAGGGCTGCGGACACGATGACTATTGCTTGGTCAGCGCCTGGAATTGGGCCAGGTTGTCGACGGTGATCAGACGAAACGGAATCAGAATGTTCTTCTCGACCGGCTGCTTGTTGATCAACTTGACGGCAGCCTCCAGCGAGCCCTCGGCCTGGCCCCGGGCGTCCTGGAATACCGATACCGTCAGCAAACCACGCTTGATCGACGCGAGACCATCAGGCGTACCGTCGACACCGCCAACCAATACATCTTTTTTCCCGGCCTGGCGCAGGGCCATGGCCGCGCCGATGCCCATCTCGTCATTATTCGACAGCACTGCGTCAATCTGCTTGCCCGCCAGCAACCAGTTGCTGGTCAGGTCCATGCCCTTGTCGCGCTGCCACAGGCCGGTCTGTTCTTCAACAATCTTGATGTTGGGGTGTTTGGCCAGTACTTCCTTGAATCCAGCGGTGCGGTTTTGCGTCGAGTTGTTGGTCAGATCACCGAGCAGAATGGCGACCTGGCCTTTGCCGCCGAGCTTGTCGGCAATGTACTCGGCCTGCAGACGTCCGGCTTCCTTGTCGTCCGACGTCACCGTGACCGCACGCTCAGGCAGCTTTGGATCGTCCGGTTTGCGATTGATATAGACCAACGGAATGCCGGCCTTGATGGCCGCCTCGTTGATGCCCTTGGTCGCAGCCGTGTCCACCGGGTTGACGATGATCGCGTCGACTCCCTGACTGGTGAAGCTTTGCACCTGGTTGAGCTGTTTGACCACATCGTTGCGGGCATCTTCGAACTGCAGCGTTACCCCCTCGGTCTTGGCCTTGGTGCTCAGGTATTCACGCAGGTAGGTGAGCCAGTTGTCATCGAAGGTCGACATGCTGACCCCGATTCTGATGTCCGCAAGCGCGGCAGTACTTGTCATCAACAGCGAAAGAGCGATAGCGGCAAAACGTGGCTTGAGGCGCATGGAATGACTCCGATCGTTATTGTTGTTGCGGAACGGGGCTGGGCGTGGGTCCGTAGACGCCTTGGACTATGGACGTGACGACTCGCCGACACTGGGCGGCAAGCAAGGAACGTAGGGATGGTGAATCAGCAGAAGCAGATGCTCACAGCGCTCGGCAAGGACAGCTGTGATCTGCGGAGCAATAGCGCGGAGCCTGTTACGCAGGCGTGCAGCAGCGAAGCGAAAAGACAGTTTCATGGGCCGGCACCTATCTTGTTTTTTTCGAAGGTCCGCTTGCCAGCGCTCACTGGCAAACAGGTATTGCGGCAACGTGAAGGCCAATCTATTGGAATATTAATTCCAGATCAATATTAATTAGAAAATATTTTTCCTCTGGATTTTACCGTCCCCCTAGATGCTCTCTGCCACGCTCAGTTGCAATGCCAGCCAGTGTTTCTCGGCGTGCGCATCGCCTGGCTGAGTCAGCGCTGCCAGCGCCTGCTCGGCCAGTGCCGGCAACGGGTGGGACAACACCGCCTGCACCAGCCCCTCAGCCAGAGCGCTGCGGGTAATGGCAGTGAGGTCATGACAGATCACCGGCGGCAATGCGCCGCGTGCCGCACGCAACTCGCGTAATGCCGGTAATACCCCCTCTATTCCGCCGCCGCCGACGTAGAGCCCGGCCAGGTCGGGCCGGGCACTGAACAGATCAAGCGTGTTCTCATAGGCATACGCCTCGTCCTCCAGGGTCAGGCGCGGCGATAGCAATTCCCAGTCATCGCCCTGCTCGGCCCAGAACGAACGAAAGCTCATTTCGCCCAACTCTTGGCATTGAAAACGCTGAGTGCCCAGCAACACAGCGACCGGTCCGGGCTGTGCCGCCAATTGTCGGATGAACCAGGCAGCAGTGCGCCCGACCTTGCGGTTATCCAGGCCGACATAGCCCACACCGCCCAGCTCGGACACCAGCGACAGCACTGCCATGCCCGATTCACGCAAGCTGCTTACCGCCGTGCGGATCGCCGGATGATCGGGCACCACCACCCCCAGCGCATCGATCTCGCCTTGCAATGCCAGCAAGCGCTGGGCAGTGGCGAGCGGATCCAGGTTGTCCAGATAGCTGATCACGACCCGCACCTGAGCGTGTTCACAGACCGTGGCCGCGGTATTGAGCGCTTGAGCAAGACCTTGATAGAACGCCGTGCCGCGCTTTTGCAGAACAAAGCCTACGCGCATAACCGGCCGCGCATTGGCCACCCGCCGCTCAAGTACCCCGCTGGCGTGAAAACCGAGCTGGGCCGCCGCCTCGGCGATCCGCTGTGCGGTGTCACCGCGCACCTTGGCGCGCAAGCTCAGCACCCGATCCACCGTCGAGACGCTCACACCGGCCCTGTCGGCTACATCCTGCATGGTGGGTCGGCGGCGAACCAAGGGGGGATTCTCTGACATGTTTTGACAGCCTATGAAGGGTTTATGACAGGTTTTGAAAGATAGTGAAGGCGCACTATAGCGGTCATTTCGACGCGGCCCTAGCATCCAGAAGCGAGGCAATATCCTCCGACAACAACAAACATAGGGAGCCCTCCAATGGCCATGCACATCTGCACCGCCCCTTGCTGCTGGGGCATCGACGACATCAACAATCCCTACCTGCCGCCCTGGACACGGGTGCTGGACGAAGCCTCCCAGGCCGGTTACCACGGCCTGGAACTCGGCCCCATCGGCTACATGCCGCTCGACGCCGGGCCATTGGCTGAGGCGCTGGGCGAGCGGCAGTTGCGTATCGTCGCGGGCACCATTTTCGATAACCTGGTGGCGCCGACCAACCTCGCCAACCTGCTCGACCAGACTCACCAGATCTGCGCCCTGCTGCGCCAGTTGCCAGCCATTGCCATGGAGCCGGGGCAGCGTTATGGCGCGCCTTATCTGGTGGTCATGGACTGGGGCCACGAAGAGCGCGACTACGCCGCCGGACACAGCGACCGCGCCCCGCGTCTGGCTCCTGCGCAGTGGCAGGCGATGATGGATCACATCCGCCAGATCGCCGAACTGGCCTGGCAGGAATATCGCGTGCGTGCGGTCATTCACCCGCACGCGGGCGGCTACATCGAATTCGCCGATGAGCTTGCCCGGTTGACACAGGACATCCCGTACCAGACGGCCGGGCTGTGCCTGGACACCGGTCACCTTTACTACGCCGGCATGGACCCGGTCGCCACCCTGCGCCAGTACGCCGCCCACATCGACTACCTGCACTTCAAAGACATTGATCAGGCGGTGTTCGAGCAGGTATTGGGCGAACGCATCCGCTTCTTCGATGCCTGCGCCAAGGGCGTGATGTGTCCGATCGGTCGGGGCGTGATCGACTACCCGGCGATTCGCCGGTTGCTTGCCGAGCTCGATTACCACGGCCATATCACCGTCGAACAGGAGCGCGATCCGCGTAACGCCGCTGGCAGCCTGCAAGACGTCGCCGCCAGCCGCCAGTTTCTCATCACCGCCGGATTCACAGGAGTCGCCGCATGATCAATGGAAGCAAACGTATCGCCCAACCCATCCGCTGGGCCATGGTCGGCGGCGGATCAGCCAGCCAGATCGGCTATATCCACCGCAGCGCCGCCCTGCGCGACCAGAACTTTGAACTGGTCGCCGGTGCGTTCGACATCGACGCCGAACGGGGTCGCAGCTTCGGCGTACAACTGGGCGTCAGCGCCGAACGCTGCTACCCCGACTACCTGAGCCTGTTCGAACAGGAAGCGCAGCGCCCCGATGGCATTCAGGCAGTCTCGGTGGCCACGCCCAATGGCACTCACTTCGCGATTACCCAGGCCGCGCTGGAAGCCGGGTTGCATGTGGTTTGCGAGAAGCCGCTGTGTTTTACCCTGGAGCAAGCCGAGATTCTGCGGCGCCTCGCCAAAGCCCGTAACCGGATCGTCGGGGTCACCTACGGCTATGCCGGGCACCAGTTGATCGAGCAGGCCCGCGCCATGATTGCCGCCGACGAGTTGGGCGAGATACGCCTGGTGCACATGCAGTTCGCCCATGGTTTTCACAGCGCCCCGGTGGAAGCCCGGAACGCGGCCACCCAATGGCGCGTCGACCCGCGTCTGGCCGGCCCCAGCTATGTGCTCGGCGATGTCGGCACCCACCCGCTGTACCTCTCTGAGGTGATGCTGCCGCAGTTGAAGATCAAGCGCTTGATGTGCTCGCGGCAGAGCTTCGTGAAAAGCCGCGCACCGCTGGAAGACAACGCCTACACCTTGATGGAATACGAAGGCGGTGCCATGGGCATGGTCTGGTCCAGCGCGGTTAATGCCGGCTCCATGCACGGCCAGAAGATTCGCGTCATCGGCTCGCGGGCCAGCCTTGAATGGTGGGACGAGCGGCCCAACCAGTTGTCGTTTGAAATTCAGGGGCAGCCGGCGCAGATCCTGGAGCGGGGTATGGGCTATCTGCATCCCGACGCGTTGCTCGATGACCGCATCGGCGGTGGTCACCCGGAAGGCCTGTTTGAGGCCTGGTCGAACCTCTACTACCGCTTCGCCCTGGCCATGGACGCCAGCGACCGTGATGACCAGCAAACGCTAAGCACCCTGCGCTATCCGGATATCGAGGCTGGTGTTAAAGGAGTGCGTTGGGTTGAACGCTGTGTGGCGTCAGCAGACCAGGGTGCGATCTGGGTCGACTATTAAGGAGCGAGCGAACGGCGATCCGTCTCGCTCGTGAAAGGGCGCATAAAACCGGCACATCTGCTGTGAAGGTAATGCCGTCTTCACGAGCTAGTTCCCACCGTATTTCAGGTCAGAATCGAGGTGGGCCAGCTTGCTAGCGAAGACTGCCGCACATTCACAGCAGAAACGACGCGAAGCCGTTGCAGTACCTGCCAACGGCTTCACGGCTCACGAGCAGAGGCTCAGCGCATCAACTCGCTGCGCACCCGCTCAAGCATGAAGCGGCTCGACTCGTCGGCCCGTTCTTCCTGGCCGAATACCGCCACCGTGGCAATGCCGTCGAACTTCATCTCACGCAAGGTACCGAAGAAGGCATCCCAGTTGACCTCGCCCTGGCCGATGTCGAAGTGCTGGTGCACGGTGGCGACCACACCGGGCGGGTTGACGATATAGCGCAGCCCCGATGAAGCCCGGTGGTTCCAGGTGTCGGCGATGATCACGTGGGTCAGCTTGTCACCCGCGTACTTGAGCATAGAGGCGATATCGCCCTTGCCGTCGTCATAGAAGAAGGTGTGCGGCGCAGCGTAGAGATAATTGACGATGTCCGTGTCGAGACCACGAATCAGATCAACCGATTCGTTATTACGCTCGCAAAAATCGTACGGATGCGCCTGGATGTCGACCTTGATGCCCTCACGCTCGAATATCGGCAACAGTTCTTCCATAGACTTCATGAACTGGTTTTCGCACACCAGTGCTTCGTCGGCCTTGCCCGCGAACTCGGTGTTGATCAACGGGCAGTCCAGCTCCACGGCAATCTGTACCACACGCTTCCAGTTGCGCACGGCCGCCTTGCGCAGTTCTTCATCAGGCCCGGCCCAGTGGTACACCGGCAACAGCGAAGACAGACCGACCCCGGCATCGCGCAGTGCGGTCTTGATCTCCTTGATTTTGGCCTTGTCTACGCGCGGGTATTTGTAGAACGGCAGGATGTCGTCGCGCGGCGACAGTTCGATCCATTCGTAACCAAGCTCCGCGGCCTTGTCGATGGTTTCTCGAATGGACAGGAAGCGATACATATTGGGGTCAAGAGCGATACGCATGGCTTATCTCCTTCACGCGTAGAACGTCGGGCGCTGCGGTAGCTTGACCGGCTCAATTGCACCGCTGCGCTGGGCGGCGACGCAGGCATCGGCGGTGACCGCCGCGGTGTAGCCATCCCAGGCACTTGGGCCTTGAAGCTGACCACGGGCAACACTGTTGATGAAGTCCTGCAACTCGACGTCATAGGCGGCAATGAAGCGCTGCTTCCAGTCGACGAGGATGTCGGTCGACAGCTTGGCGCCGCTGCGCATCTGTACCGAGGACGGCTCGGGCAACTTGGCGATGCCTTTCTCGCCGACCACTTCGCACTGGATGTCGTAGCCGTACTGACAGTTGACGAACACCTCGACGTCGATGCGCACCCCCTTGGCGGTTTCGAGCAGGACGATCTGCGGATCCTTGAGGTGGGCAAAGGCCTGGGAGGTCTTGCGCGGATAGATGACCTGGGCCGAGACATACTGGTCGTCGAGCAACCAAGCCAGGGCGTTGATTTCATGAATCAGCGTGTCGACGACGGCCATGTCTGTGGTGTAGGACTCACCCACGGTCGGGTTGCGGTGCGCGCAGTGCAGCATCAGCGGCTCGCCGATGCGGCCCTCGTCGATGGCCGCCTTGAGCGCCCGATAGCCTTGGTCGTACGGGCGCATGAAGCCCACCTGAACCAGGCGTTTGCCATGCGCCATCTCGGCCTCGACGATGTTCTTGCAGCCCTCAGCGGTGACCGCCAGCGGCTTCTCGCAGAACACCGGCTTGCCGGCACGAATCGCCGAGAGCACGAACTCTTCATGGCTCGGCCCCCAGGAGGTGACGAGAATGGCATCGACGTTGGGCGCGGCGATCAACTCGTGACCACTGGCGTAGACCTCAGCCTCGATACCCAGATCCTGTACCACCTTGCGTGCCTGCTCCGGGTTGATGTCGTTGACCGCGACGATCTGCGCGCCGGACAGCGCGAAGTGGCAACGACGGATGTGGTCCTGACCGATCATGCCTGTTCCGATTACACCGATATTTAGCGCCACGTTTGTGTTCTCCAGTTGGAATTGTTGTATTCGAACGCACACTTCATTTGCAGCCGATGATCAATATTGCCGGGCCTTGGCGGTGTTCTCTTTGAGCATCCGCGAGACCGCCTGCACCCGCTCACTGGTCGAGACTTCGGCACCGCCGACCCGCCACCACGACAGGTACTTGTGGATCATGGTCTTGGGCAGGACCTTGATGTCGATCAGGGTCGAGACTGTCTGCTGGCGGGCGTCCTGCAACGCTGCATGCAGCTCATCGAGGGTCTTGACCCGGTAGGTCTTGCAACCATAGGCCGCCGCACTCATGGCGAAATCCACCGGTACGAAACCGCCATCAAGCTTGCCGGTTTCGGGGTTGCGGTAGCGGAACTCGGTGCCGAAGCTGTCCATGCCGTGTTCCATCTGCAGGTTGTTGATGCAGCCGAAGGTCATGTTGTCGAGCAGCACCACGTTGATCTTGCGCCGCTCCTGAATCGAGGTGGCCAGCTCCGAATGCAGCATCAGGTAAGAGCCGTCACCGACCAGTGCGTAGACCTCCTTGTCCGGCTCGGCGAGCTTGACCCCCAACGCGGCATTGACCTCGTAGCCCATGCAGGAATAGCCATACTCCATGTGGTAGGTGTTCTCGCCCAGGGTGCGCCAGGCACGTTGCAAGTCGCCCGGAAGGCTGCCAGCGGCGCCGACAATAATGTCCCTGGCGCCAAGGCTGGCATTCAGAACGCCGAGCACACGGCTCTGGGTCAGGCAGGAGCCGGTCAGTTCTATGAACTCTTCGAGCACCGCACGCGGCATGGCATCGGCGATTTCCGGGACGAAATCCTGCGCGGCATATTCGACACCGTAGACCCGGTCGATCTCCACCCGATAGGCCTCGCGCGCCTCGGCGACGGCATTGCCCCAACTGGCGCTGTAGCCACTGCTGGCCAATCGCGTGGTCAGTTCGCCTAGCGCCTCACGGGCATCAGCGAGCACCGCGAGTGCGTCCAGCTTGCCCGCGTCGAAGCGGCCGATATTGAGGTTGAGAAACTGCACCTCGGGGTTCTGGTACAGCCACTTCGATGAGGTGGTGAAATCGGTGTAACGGGTGCCGACGCCAATGATCAGGTCGGCCTCTTTGGCCAGCGTGTTCGCCGCCAGGCAGCCGGTCTCGCCGATGCCACCGACGTTCAGCTCATGGGCAGAAACGATCGCGCTCTTGCCCGCCTGGGTTTCCGCGAAGGGAATCCCGAACTTCTCGGCGAAGCGCTGCAGTGCCTGCCCGGCGCCGGAATACTTGACCCCGCCACCGCAGATCAGCAGCGGCTTGCGCTTGCCTTTGAGCAGGGCCACGGCCTCTTCCAGCACCGCTTCGCTCGGCCGGGGCCGCTCGATACGGTGCACCCTTTTGGCGAAGAAGTACGTCGGGTAATCGTAAGCCTCACCCTGTACGTCCTGCGGCAACGACAAGGTCACCGCACCGGTTTCGGCCGGATCCGTGAGCACCCGCATGGCACTGATTGCGGCGCTCATCAACTGCTCGGGACGGTTGATCCGGTCCCAGTATTTGCTCACCGCCCGGAACGCATCGTTGGTGCTGATCGACAGGTCATGGAACTGCTCGATCTGCTGCAGCACCGGGTCTGGCTGGCGGCTGGCGTAGACATCGCCGGGCAGCAACAGCAATGGAATGCGATTGGCCGTGGCGGTGGCCGCCGCCGTCAGCATGTTCGCCGCCCCCGGCCCTACCGACGAGGTGCAGGCGTAGATCTTGCGCCGCAGGTTCTGCTTGGCAAAGCCGATCGCGGCATGGGCCATGCCCTGTTCATTACGGCCTTGGTGAACTACCAGCGAACCGGCGTCCTGCTCCAGGGCCTGACCCAGACCCAGCACGTTGCCGTGGCCAAAGATCGTAAAAATGCCCTCGACGAATTTGCTTTCGACACCGTCGACGCTGACGTACTGGTTGTCGAGAAACTTGACCAGCGCCTGGGCCATGGTCAGTCGGATCGTGCTCATGTACTCACCTTATGTTCGTCTTGAGAGCAGAAACTCACGCCGCCTTGCCAGCGGCCACACGCTCGCACAGATGCTTGATGCTCGCCTGCAAAGCCGGCTGCACATCGTCCAGACCGTGCACACTCGCGGCAAAGGGCTCGAACGACAGATGCCCGTTGTAACCGCTGCTCAGCAGGCGCTCGATCTGCGCGGCATTGCCGAGAATGTCTGCATCGCTGACCAGTACCCGGTGGGCGTCACGGATGGTGCTGAGCGGCAGCGCGCCGTCTTCCACGCCGGAGATATGCACCAGCCCGGTCAGTTCGGGGAAGAACTCCTCCTCACCGGCCAGATGGTGGTGAAAGGTGTCGTGCACCAGACGGAACACATCCAGCCCGCCGACCGCCTTGATCGCGTCCACGGCCTGACGCTTGGTGCGCAGCGAACACTCGACAAACCCCAGCGGCTCAACGAAACCGAGCAGACCGTGATCGCGCAGGATCGGCGCCAGCGCAGTGAGCGCGGTGCGCAGGTCACGGGCACGTTCGGCCGTGGAGCGGGTATCGCCGGTGTCGTTCAGCGGGCACATTACCAGCGCCTCGGCGCCGCACGCCTGGGCATAGGCCGCAAGCTTGAGGGTCTGCTCGCGGCGTTCGTCGTTCCACACATCGAACGGGTACAGGGCATTGATCGACAGCACCCGCAGCCCGGCGGCCTGGCATTGCTCGCGCACCTGGCTGGTCGGGGTGCCGTCTTCAATCTCGATGCCCTTGAGGTCGTTGCGCAGCTCGATGGCATCACTGCCAAGGGTCTTGGCCAAGGCGATGAAATTGGCCAGGGTCAGGTTAGGGGCAACCATCCGATTAAGGGCAAAACGCAGCGGCTGATTCATTGTTATTGGGCTCCGGTACGCAGGGTGTGGGTGAAAGATGCAAAGTTTTTATAGATCAAGCAGCCACTCGTGCTGCGGATCGTTGTGGAATTTCCAGACCCGCTTGGGCCCGGCCATGACATTCAGGTAGTACGAGGTGTAGCCATACGGCACACACACCGGGTGGTAGCCCTTGGGCACCAGCACCACGTCGCTGTCTTCCACGGCCAGCGCCTGATCAATCGAGCGGTCGTCGGTGTAGACCCGCTGAAAGACAAACCCCTGAGCCGGATCAAGGCGGTGGTAATAGCTTTCCTCAAGAAAGCTCTGGGCCGGCAGGTCATCGGTGTCGTGCTTGTGCGGCGGGTAGCTGGAGGAATGCCCGGACGGGGTAATCACCTCCACCACCAGCAGCGAATGGGCTTGGGCGGTGTCCGGCAGGATGTCGCACACATAGCGGGTGTTGGCGCCCTTGCCACGCACCGAGCGTTTCATGTCCGCCGGCTCGATCAGCCGTGGCGCGCGGGTTTCTTCGGGGTTGCCCGGCGCGCGGCATAGGGCAACCTCGGCGCGACCATGGGCCTGGATGCTGATCGAAGTGTGCGGCGGCAGATAGAGGGCATAAGGCGATTTGTCCTCGAACACGCTCTGCCGCTCGCCGATGTGCTCCCAGCTCTGATGGCCATGACGGGCATGCTCGCAGGCGGCGGTGACCTTGCCCAGCAACAGCACCACGCACAGCTCGCGATCATCGCCGGTGATGTTCAGAGACTCGCCGTCAGCCAGTTGATGGGCACTGAAATCGACATACTCCAGTGCATCGACGGGGACCTCGACGAGGGTCGGTGTCTGTTTGTTGGCTTTGACCAGCAGGTTCATCACAGTCCTCCTCAGGCGTAGAGACGCGCCACCAGATCGCGCAGGGTTTGATAGCCCTTCTGGGCGTATTCGTAGGCCGGCGCCACGGCCGGGTCCTGCTCGGCCTCGACCACCAGCCAGCCGTGGTAATCAGCCTTGACCAGCTCGCCCAGCAGCGCGGCGAAGTCGATGTCGCCATCACCCGGTACGGTGAAGGTGCCATTGATGATGCAATCGGGAAAACTCCACTGGTTATTGCGCGCCAACTGCACCACGTCCTTGCGCACATCCTTGAAATGCACGTGACAGACACGGCCAATGTGTTTCTTGAGCACGCTCAGCGGATCACCGCCGCCCATGTAGCAATGCCCCGAGTCGAACAACAGCCCCACTTGCGGGTCGGTCAGCGACATCAGCCGGTCGATGTCTTCAGGCGCTTCGACATAGGCGCCCATGTGGTGGTGGTACGCCAGACGCACGCCGCGTGACAGGGTGAATTCGGCGAGCCGGGAAATCTTGTCAGCGTAGGTTTGCCAGGCGGCATCGCTATGAAATTTCGGCCGCTCGATCAACGGCACGCGCTGGCCCTGAATGGAACCTGCGACTTCGCCATAGACCATCACCTTGGCGCCGTTCTCGGCCAGCAGTCGCAGGTGTGGCTCGATGGCCGCGATTTCGCTTTCGACGTCACGATGGGCCAGGCCGCTGGAGTACCAGCCGGACACCAGTTGCAGGTCGTATTGGCCCAGCACATCGCGCAGGGCATCGGGCTCGCTGGGAAACTTGCCACCGAGTTCGAAGCCCTGAAAACCGATCTCTTTGCCTTCACGCAAGATGGTGTCCAGCGGAGTATCGCCGCCCAGCGAAGGCAGGTCGTCGTTGGCCCAGGAGATCGGGTTGATGCCGATCTTCACTTTGGTTTGAGTCATGTCCACACCTGTTTATTGTTGAGTTATCGACGGTGCAATGCAGGCACATCTCAGGCGCGTGCGTCGCGCCAGGAGCGGATCAGAAATTCGAAGGTCTCACGCACCCTGGACACCACCTCGGCGTCATCGATCTCACCGGCCAGCCAGGCCCGGGCAGGCTGCTGGAAGATCGTCCGGCCCACCGCAAATCCGCGGCAGACCTGGCTGTTCGCCGCCTGGCGAAAGCCTTCGGCGAGCGCTTCAACCGGTGCATTGAGCCCGAGCAATACGACGCCACGGCAATACGGATCACGGGCGGTGATCAGCTCGTCGAGCTGACGCCATACCGATCCGGGCTGCGTTTCGATCTTCCACCAGTCCGGGTAGATGCCGATGTTGTACAGCCGCTTGATCGCCCGATACAACACGTCGGGGCGGGTCGAAGCATGGTTCTTCGCCGGGATCACTTCCAGCAGCAGTTCGTGGCCGCTGATCTGCGCGGCGTCATAAAGCCCCTTGAGCTGGGCTTCCTGCTCCAGCCGCAGCAGCGGCTCATCGTCCGGGTGAAATTGCACCAGGCACTTGATGATCTGCTCACCTGGCCACTTGACCAGGTTGCTGCCAATCGAGCGGCCATGCTCAAACGCCAGCGGCCGCGAGTTCTGCAGCTCGACCGGACGGGCCAGCCACCAGCCGCGACCGGTGGCGGCATTGAGCGCATCCTGGCCGAAACGTTCATCGGCCAACAGACCGACATCTGCCACCACACCCTGGGCGGCCAGGCTGCGTTCGACCTGCTCTATGGCCTGCACGAACAACTGCTTGAGCTGTGGTATCCGGGCCGGATCGGCGCCGGCCTGCTGGGCACTTTCGACCAACTGGAAACGGTGGTCGAAGGCAAAGATAAACAGCGGATTCCAGCTGCGACGCGGCACGCTGACCCGGTGCAGGCGGTTGAGCACAGGGTCCAGATCAGGGCGGACAATCGGCACCGGGCTATTGAACAGATAGTCCAGTTCGGCAAGGCTCGGCATCGCCGGCGCACAGGCATGGCGCGAGACCACCAGGGCGCCGCAAGCGTTGGCCAGCTGGCAGCAGCGCGCATCGTCGTCGCCGCTGAGCCAGCCGCGCAGGAAGCCAGACATAAAGGCATCGCCGGCACCCAGCACATTGAGCACTTCGACGCGCACGCCCCGGTGAATCTCGCCATCCTCAAGGCACGCCGGAATCGCCCCGTGGATCACCGTACAGCCTTGCGCACCGAGCTTGACCACCAGGGTTGCGGCAGTAATTTCACGTACCCGACGCAGTGCGTCGAGCAGGTCTTCGCTGCCTCCGGCGATCTGGAATTCTTCTTCAGTACCCACGATCAAATCGAAGCGCGGCAGGATCTTCTGCACATGGGCGCTGACCTCGGCGCTGGCGATAAAGCGTGTTTCGCCGTCGGCCTTACCGGTCAGGCCCCAGAGCACCGGCCGGTAGTCGATATCGAGGACGCGTTTGACGTTGTGTTTCTCGGCGTAGTCCAGCGCCTTGCTGCTGGCCTTGAACACGCTCGGCGTCGAGAAATGGGTGCCGGTGATCAGCAACGATTTACTGCTGGCTATAAAGGCTTCGTCGACATCTTCCTCGACCAGTGCCATATCGGCGCAGTTCTCGCGGTAGAACACCAGCGGAAAGGTTTCACGATCTTTGATGCCCAGCAGCACCATGGCGGTCAGCCGCTGGGAATCGACCTTGATACCACGGGTATCACAGCCCTCGCTGCGCAGTGACTCGGTCAGGAAGCGGCCCATATGGTCATCACCCACGCGGGTCAGCATCGCTGACTTCAATCCCAGACGCGCCGTACCGAACGCAATGTTGGCAGAGGATCCGCCCAGGTACTTGGCAAAGCTACTGACATCTTCAAGGCGCGCACCGACTTGCTGCGCGTAGAGATCCACACCCAGTCGACCCAGACAGATCACATCCAGCTGGCGGCCTGATGAAAAGGAAATGTCACCCATCGATGGCTCCTGTTTATTGTTATTCAGCCATGGAACGCGCACCCGTCAGGGGGTCTGGCTCCAGTTGCGTTCAGGCTAGAACGCCGCCAACAAATAATCAATAAATTTTCCACAAAACTCAATATGGAATTTAATTTCCATAAAAGCTCAACATCCGTTACCCTGCCAGCCAACGTGCAAGCTTTCGACGTCAGCCCATGAATGCTGTAACGTGCGATGTCAAAACAAGATGATTGAGGTCCCGTATGCCAATCGCTTCGTCCGAATCGCCCACCAGCGGCCAGACGCCGGAAGCCCCTTCCACCGTCGAGCAGTTGCTGCAGCTGATTACCGAGGACTACGAAGCGTTGCCGCGCCAACTCAAGCGCGTGGCCGGTTATATCAGCCAGCAGAGCGACCGGGTGATGGTCGATCGCATCAGCGATATCGCCCAGCAATGCGAAGTCCACCCTTCGGCCATCGTGCGGTTTTCTCAGCGCTTCGGTTTCAAGGGCTTCAGCGAGATGCAGGCGCTGTTTCGCGAAGCCTATACGCACAAGACCACGCCGGTGCAGAACTACCAGCAGCGCATCCGCAGCATGATCGCCAACAAGAGCCAGCGCGCAGCCAGCGCCGATCTGGCGCGCGAGTGCATCAACGCGACCCGCTCAGGCCTGGACCGGCTGAGTGAGGATCTGGACGACAAGGCCTTTGAGAAAGCCGTAGACCTGCTGGTCAATGCTGACAATATCTATGTGGTGGGTGTGCGCCGCTCTTTCGCCGTGGCCGACTATCTGGTGTACAACCTGCAGCACACCAACAAACGCATCCATCTGGTCAGCGGTATCGGCGGCGGCTACCGCGAGCAAATGCGCAGCATCCGCGCCGGCGACCTGCTGGTCGCCATCAGCTTCAGCCCCTACGGCAAGGAAAGCCAGCAGTGCGTGCGCATCGCCCAGCACAACCAGGCCGACACGCTGATCATCACCGACAGCACCCTGTCACCGCTGGCCAAACGGGCCAGCTCGTTGCTGCTGGTCAGTGAAGGCAGCGCCTTCGCCTTTCGCTCACTCAGCGCCACCCTGTGCCTGTGCCAGGCGCTGTTCCTGGCCGTGGGTTATCGCCTGGAGTTGAAGCTGGACGAGATCCAGCTGAATCTGGATGAGGATGACTGAGGGGGTGTTCGTCAGCCCAAACGCTGAAGCACCACCTCAATGGCCTGATTCACATCCTCATCGGTGGTAAAGCGTCCCAGGCTGATGCGCATCGACTGACCGGCCTGCATGGGGTTGAGGCCCAGCGCCAGCAGCACATGCGAAGGCGCATTGCTGGCCGAGTTGCACGCCGAGGTCGAAGACAGGGCGATCTGGCCGGTAAAGGCCGCAGGGCTGAAGGCAAAGCGCTCGATGCTGACGTTCAGGGTATGCGGGATACGCTGCACCGGGTCACCGTTCAGACGCACCCCTGGCAGGGTCAGCAGCACTTCGCTCAGCCGCGCTGACAGCCGCTCAATACGCTCGAACTCCGAATGCATTTCTTCAGCCGCCAAGGCATAGGCACGGCCCATACCGACGATCTGGTGGGTGGCCAGGGTGCCGGAGCGCAGCCCCTGCTCATGCCCGCCGCCATGAATCTGCGCCTCCAACACACCACGGGCACGCTCGCCGACATATAGAGCACCAATGCCCTTGGGGCCATAGGTCTTGTGCGCCGAAATGGACATCAGGTCCACCGCCAGGCTGGCCAGGTCGATGGCCACCTTGCCGGTCGCCTGCGCCGCATCGACATGCAACAGCGCGCCATGCGCACGCACGATCTGGCCGATGCGCTGAACATCAGTCAGGGTGCCCAGCTCGTTATTGACCAGCATCAGTGACACCAACAGCGTGTCTTCGCGCAACGCATCAGCGACCATCTGCGGGTGAATCAGGCCATCGCTGCCGGGCTTGAGCCAGGTCACTTCATGGCCCTGCTGCTCCAGCTGCCTGACGCTGTCGATCACCGCCTTGTGCTCGATGCAACTGCTGATCAGATGACGCCGCCCTTCGGGCGCCATCGCGCAGACACCTTTGAGCGCCAGGTTGTTGGATTCGGTCGCGCCGGAAGTCCAGACCATCTGCTCAGGCTTGGCGCCGATCAACGCCGCCACCTGTTGACGTGCCTGCTCCACGGCCAGGCGCGCCTGCAGACCATGTTGATGAGAACTGGAAGCGGGGTTACCAAAAACCGCGCGCTGGCCCATGTAGGCCAGCATGTCAGTGACGACACGATCATCGATGGGGGTGGTAGCGGCGTAATCGAAATAGAGTTCAGACATGGGCGTTCACGGATAACCGGGTCGGTGAAGGATGGAAAAATGATAGAGCCGAACCCAGGAAAACCGATTGATAAATAAAGAACGGAATTGACCTTTTATAGAAATTTATTCCGGTTAAATACAATAAAAAGAAATAGAATTCCACAACCGGGCTTAATGGGTAAATCCAGGCCAAGCGACACCTGAAGGTGACTGAGTGGATAAATTCGATAAAGCGATTCTGGAACTGCTGCAACAGGACTGCACCATCGCCCTGGCCAACATCGCCGAGCGGGTCGGGCTGAGCAACACCGCCTGCTGGCGACGCATCCAGAAGCTGGAAGAAACCGGCGTGATCCTCAAGCGCGTGGCGCTGCTGAGCCCCAAGCAAGTTGGCGTGCCGGTCACGGTATTCGCCTTCGTGCGCACCAGCCGCCACGATCTGGAATGGCTGGAGACCTTCCACCGGCGGGTCAGCGAAATCAGGGAAGTGGTCGAGCTGTACCGCATGGCCGGCGTGACGGATTACCTGCTGCGGCTGGTGGTGCCGGATATCGCGGGGTACGACGTGGTGTACAAACAGCTGATCCAGATACCGGGCATTACCGACATCAGCTCCAGCTTCGCGATGGAGCAGATCAAATCGACGACGTCGTTGCCGTTGTAGCGCTCCGGTGGTCAGACTGGCTGGCAGCGCGATGCGTTGCATTCGTCGGCTGAGCCACCCCCCACCGAGACCCAGCCAGACCGCAAGATGGCTTGACCAATCAGCCTCACTCCACCTCAAACAACCCATCCCTCACCGGCGCATGCGCCAGTATCTGGCGGATCTCTGGATCTATGCGTGGGTCATCAGGCGCATACAGCATCACTTGCCGGTAGGCGCTGATGCGGTTGATCTCGGTGCCGAGAAACTCCCAGACCACGCGGGTGCAGGCCGGGGTGCGGCGGTCGCCGCTGGAGACGCCGGTTTTCAGGCCGTTGAGGCGGGTGATGCGGCTTTTGAAGCTGGGGATCAGGATGGTCTGGCTGACTTCGTTGAAGGTCAGAGACTCGTAGTCGATCAAAAACAACCGGTCTTGCAACTGGAAGGCCGCGCCCAGATAGCGGCAGCGCGCCGACTCTTCGACTTGCCCGCCATTGGACAGCACCTGGCGCTCCTGGCGTTCGAACATGAACACCCCGCCCTCTTCGCGCATGTGCACCAGTGACAGCAGGATGGTGCCTGGCACTGACATGCAGTTGGCGTATTCGAAGTAGTAACCGCAGTAGCGGGTCAGGTCGCCGGAGTGATCGCGCAGGGGCTGGAGCAAGGTCTGTAGCGCATCTTGCTGCGCCGGCGCCCCCACATGGTTGCCGCGTGCGCCGATCAGGCGGGCGAACTGCTCGCCCGGCAGGCCAAGCTCATAGGTCTCGACGCCGAAAAAATCACCGATCTTTTTCAGGTTGTAGGCCGTCGGCTGGCTTTCGCCGGACAGGTAGCGGTTGAACTGCGCACGGTTGAGGCCGAGCTTGCGGCAGACCTGCGCAATAGAGCGGTAGTGGCTGCACAACAGGCGCAGGTTTTCACCAAGATGACTGGACATGGATAGACGGCTCAGATGACGCGACTGGCGCCAATATAGCATCAAGTAGCGCCATATCGGATCGACCCGCGAAATTGTTTCGGCAAATGTCTTGCTCAAAAATCAGCCACCGCATAACGCGTCGCCTTGGCGTGCCAACAATCACAAGAAGAATCGAGGATTCTCATCATGCTCGAAGTACTGAACGACTTCCTGTCCGGGAAGGTGTTGATCGTGCTTATCGTCGGCCTGGGTAGCTACTTCACCCTGCGCTCGCGCTTCGTCCAGTTCCGCCACTTCATCCACATGTTCAGCGTGTTCAAGGAATCGCTGCGCAGCAGCGGCGGGCAACTCAGCTCGTTTCAAGCATTGATGCTCAGCCTCGCCGGCCGCGTTGGCGCCGGTAACATCGCCGGTGTCGGCATCGCGGTCACCCTCGGTGGCCCAGGCGCCGTGTTCTGGATGTGGGTCACCGCACTGGTCGGCATGTCGAGCAGTTACTTCGAATGTACCCTGGCCCAGGTCTACAAGCGCAGCGACGGTGACGGCCTGTACCGTGGCGGCCCGGCCTACTACATTCAGCACGGCCTGAAGCTGCGCTGGATGGCAATGACCTTTGCGGTCCTGCTGCTGGTCACCTACGGCCTGGCGTTCAACGGCCTGCAGTCGTACACCGTGACCCACTCGCTGCAAAACGCCTTCGACATCCCGGTCCAGTACAGCGGTATCGCCCTGGCCGTGCTGCTGGCGCTGGTATTCCTCGGCGGCATCAAGCGTATTGCTGCGGTCTCTGACCTGTTGGTGCCAGTCAAAACCCTGATCTACATCGCGGTGACCATCTACGTCATCGCCATCCAGATCGAACACGTACCGGCCATGCTGATGACCATCGTCAAGAGCGCCTTCGGTCTGGACCCGGTGTTCGGCGGCCTGATCGGCAGCGCCATCGTAATGGGCGTCAAGCGCGGCGTGTTCGCCAACGAAGCCGGTCTGGGCAGCGCCCCGAACGTGGCAGCCGTAGCCTCGGTCAAGCACCCGGCCGCACAGGGTGTGGTTCAGGCGTTCAGCGTGTTCCTCGACACCTTCGTGATCTGCACCTGCACCGCGCTGCTGATTCTGCTGTCGGGCATCTACGACGTGGGCTATAGCGGCGACGGCATCGTCCTGGCGCAAAACTCGCTGGCCGCGGTGGTAGGTGACTGGGGTCGCACGTTCATCAGCGTCGCGCTGAGCCTGTTCGTGTTCACCTGCATCCTCTACAACTACTACCTCGGTGAAAACGCCCTGCAGTTCATGTTCGGCCGCAGTAAGGTCGCCCTGCTGACCTACCGTGGCATGGTACTGGCGCTGATCTGCTGGGGTTCGATGCAGAACCTGGGCACCGTGTTCGCCTTCGCCGACATCACCATGACCTGCTTGGCATTCGTCAACCTGACCGCCTTGGCCATGCTGATCAAAATCGGCCTGCGGGTGATGAAAGACTACGACGAGCAGCGCAAGGCCGGTATCGAGCAACCCGTGTTCGACGGTTCGAAGTTCACCGACCTGGACCTGGACCGCGCTTCGTGGCCTGCGGTCAAGGCCGCCGACAGCGTGCAAGCTACTGCCACCGCTGAAGGCTTGCAGACTCAACGCTGAGTCTCGCTGAGCGAACGGCACATTCGCTGCCGTTCGCTGGCCCCCTTCTTGCTGCCGCTTCTGCTCCGCCTGAGCAAAGCGGCACGCTAATTTTCAGGAAACCGGATTTGCCGCCTGCCTCACAAGGCAATCGGCGCTATCCTGCCCGTTTCCAAATCCCTAACTCTAATAAGGAAATCGTTATGCCCGCCGTGCAAAACCTTCTCGTGCTCTATACCGGTGGCACGATTGGCATGCAGATGAGCGCCGACGGCCTGGCCCCGGCTTCCGGTTTTGAAGCACGCCTGCGTGCCCAGCAGGCTGAGCAACCGCAACAAGTGCCCGCGTGGACCTTCCGCGAGCTGCTACCGCTGATCGACAGCGCCAACATGAGTCAGAGCAACTGGCTGGCGATGGTGGCGGCCATTCGCCAGGGCGTAGAACAAGGGTGCGACGGCGTGCTGGTGCTGCATGGCACCGATACCCTGGCCTACAGCGCAGCGGCGCTGAGTTTCCTGCTGCTGGGCCTGCCAGTGCCAGTGGTACTGACCGGCTCGATGCTGCCGGCCGGCGCTGACAACAGCGATGCCTGGCCCAACCTGTTCGGTGCCCTGCAAGCCCTGCACGACGGTGTGCCAGCGGGCGTGCACTTGTATTTCAATGGTGCGCTGATGCACGGCGCCCGGGTCAGCAAGCTGCGCAGCGATGCCTTCGATGCCTTCCAGGTGATGCCGCGTCTGCGTCAGGGCGAGCACCTGGCCGAGTTGCCAGCGAGCATCGACTACCGCCAGCCGCGCGAAGCGGTCAATCTGCTCAGCCTGCCACTGGTTCCCGGCCTGCGCGCCGAACACCTGCGCGCCCTGCTGGGCAGCGGCGTACAGGGCCTGCTGCTGGAATGCTACGGCAGCGGCACCGGGCCTTCGGACAACGCCGAACTGCTCGAGGTACTGCGCCAGGCGCATGCCCAAGGCGTGGTGCTGGCCGCTATCAGCCAGTGCCCGCAGGGGCACGTGGACTTTGGTGTGTACGCGGCGGGCAGCCAGCTGGCCTCGACCGGCTTGGTGTCTGGCGGTGGCATGACCCGTGAAGCGGCGCTGGGCAAACTGTTTGCGCTGATTGGCGCGGGGTTGGCGCAGAAAGAGGTTGAGCAGTTGTTTGTGCTGGACTTGTGTGGCGAGCGTAGCGAGTGAGGGGTCATTGATTTACATCGATGCCCCGGTGGGAGCAGCCGGCCGGCGCTCCGGTTGCTCGTGAAGAGGCCAGTAAAGTCACAGCATCTACTGCGAATGTGCGGCAGTCTTCGCGACCAAGGTCGCTCCCACAAAGGCATGCTGCGCGACAGCGCGGCGCCGAGGCGGCGGGCGATCTCCTACAGGCAACGGGTCACGTGCTTGACCGACTGATACGCTGCCAGCCCCCACGGCCCCAGCTCGCGGCCAATGCCGCTGGCTTTGGTGCCGCCCCAGGAGGTTTCGACAAACACCGCCTGGACCGAGTTGATCCACACATGCCCCACTTCCAGCGCATCGGCGACCCGCTCGGCACGTCGCAGATCTGCGCTGGCCACCGTGGCAACCAGGCCGAAGCGGCTGTCATTGGCCAGGGCAATGGCCTGTTGTTCGGTGCTGAAACGCCGGGTGCACAACACCGGGCCGAAGATTTCTTCCTGCCACAGGCGGCTGCTGTCTGGCACGTCGACATACAGCGTCGGGCTGACGAACCAGCCGGCGCGCTGCGGCACTGAACCACCGGCCAGGCACTGCAACCCCTCGTTACGGGCAAACGCCAGATACTCAGTAACCTTTTGCCATTGCGCCTCGCTGGTCAGCGGGCCCATGTCGATGTCTTCGGTCAGCGGGTTACCCACACGCAACGCAGCAAAGGCCGCCTGCAAGCGCGGAATCAACGCTTCGGCAATGCCCTCCTGAATCAACAAGCGCGAGGTGGCCGAACACATTTGCCCGGCGTTCCAGCAGATCCCTGCAACGATCCAGTCGACGGCCTGGTCCGGGTCGCAATCATCGAACACGATAAACGCCGACTTGCCGCCCAGCTCCAGGGTCACCGGTCGGCAATAAGCAGCAGCGCTGCGCATCACCTGGCTGCCGACGCCGTTGCTGCCGGTGAACGACAGCTTGTCGAGGCCGCGATGCTCGCTGAGCGCCGCGCCGGTGGCGGCCTTGCCGGTAACGATGTTCAAAACGCCGACGGGCAAGCCAAGTTGCTCGGCGATCTGGCCGTAGGTCTGCTCGATCAGCGGGGTGATTTCCGACGGTTTGAGCACCACGGTGCAGCCCGCCGCCAAGGCCGGGGCGAGCTTCCAGGCGCTGGTGACCAGCGGAAAATTCCACGGCACGATCAGGCCCACCACACCCACCGGCTCCAGGCGGGTGCGCGCAGTGAAGCCCGGTGCCGCCAACTCGACCTGGCGGTCGGCGGGCTGGGTTTCGATCAGGTTGGCGTAGTAATTGAAGGTCGCCACGGCATCGTCGAGATCCACCTCGGCCTCATGCCGGGGTTTGCCGTTGTTGCGCATTTGCAGGGTGATCAAGGCTTCACGGCGCTGAGTCAGTTGCCCGGCAAACTGGCGCAGGATAGCGGCACGCTCGGCAACCGGCGTGGCTTTCCAGACCGGCAAGGCCAAACGGGCAGCCGCGACCGCCTGATCGACCTGGGCGGCGCTGGCCGAGATCAGTTCAGCGATGGGCTGACCGAGCGCCGGGTCGTGTACCACAAGGACGTCATCGCCCTCGCCGGTCAGCCACTGGCCGTTGATGTAATGAGGGGTGTGCATGGTCAGTCTTTCCAGAGTGTGAAATGGAATGCGCGTTGTAGGAGCGGCTTCAGCCGCGAAGGCTTCGCCGCTAACGCAGATCGCCGCCCGGTCGCTCCTGCAGGGTCAGGCCGATATCAAGGCGCAAACGGCGGAGCCTGGTTGATTTCGATAATCAACGGCCGATCACTCGGCGCTTCGCGCAGCAGCGCTTGTATATGCGCATGGTCGCGGGCGCGTTCGGCGGCGCAGCCGAAGCCGCGGGCGATGGTCAGAAAATCAGGGGTATAGATATCCACGCCCAACGGGGTGATGTCGCGGCGCTGCATGTAGCTTTTGATCTCGCCATAGCCCTGGTTATTCCACAGCAGCACGATGATCGCGACCTGCGCCTCCACGGCGCTGGCCAGTTCCGGCAGGCTGAACTGCATGCCGCCGTCGCCCATCAGGCTGATCACCGGTCGACCCGGCTCGGCCAGTTTGGCGCCTATGGCGGCCGGCAGGCCGTAACCCAAAGTGCCGTAGCCGGTGGACGAGTTGAACCAGCGGCGCGGGCCGGGCAGTTCCATCAGGTGGTTGCCGCTGTACACGGTCTGGGTCGAGTCGCCGACAAAACGCGCTTCGGGTAACACCTCCAGCACAGCGTCGAACAACCGCCGGTAATGCGCCCAGCCACTAAAATCCTCGGCCAATTGCCCGCGCACCTCGGCGGCACGTTGGGCGCCGGGGCTGTCAGCGCTCAACGTCCGGTCCGGCAATAGCGCCAACAGCGCCTGCATGGCCTGGCGTGCGTCACTGACAATCGCCAGAGCCGGCGCATGGTTGCGGGTCAGTTGTTCGGCGTCGATGTCGATGCGGATCAGCTCGCCGCCAATCCGGAAATTGCCATCGAACACCACGTCGTAATCGGTCTCGCCCAGTTCGGTGCCAATCGCCAGAACCACATCGGCGCGCAGCGCCAGTTGCCGCACCGGCACCAACGACTGGTTGCTGCCCAGCAGCAGCGGATGATCGCCCGGCAGCAAGCCCTTGGCATTGATGGTCAGTGCAGTCGGTGCGTCGAGCCGGGTGGCCAGTTCCGCCGCCTCCTGCACCGCTTCGACACACCCGCCGCCCAGCAACAGCAAGGGACGTTGGGCCTGGGTCAGCCGCCGTGCAGCTTCAGCGATGGCCCCGGCCTCCGCTACCGGGCGCGGCACCCGACAGCGCGGCGCAAGCACCAGGTGATCGGCCGGCGCAGTAATGATGTCCAACGGCAACTCGATATGCACCGGCCGTGGCCGCTGGCTGTCGAACACCGCAAAGGCGCGGGCCAGCACGGCAGGCAGTTCCTCAACGCTCATCAGGGTATGGCTGAAGGCACTGACCCCGGCGGCCATCGCCCGCTGGTTGGGCAGTTCGTGCAGGTAACCCTTGCCGAGCCCGAGCCGCGCGCGTTCATTCACGCTGCTGATTACCAGCATTGGGATCGAGTCGGCGTAGGCCTGGCCCATCGCGGTAAGGATGTTGGTCATGCCCGGCCCGGTGATGATGAAGCACACACCCGGCTGGCCGCTGACCCGCGCATAACCGTCGGCCATAAAACCCGCGCCCTGTTCATGGCGCGGGGTGACGTGGCGGATGCCGCTGCTCGGCAGGCCGCGATACAGCTCAACGGTGTGCACACCGGGGATGCCGAATACCGTATCGACGCCCCAGGCCTGCAGTTGTTTGACGAGGAATTCTCCACAGGTGGTCATGCCAACGCCTCCTGTTCCAGACCAATGAAACGCCGCACCCTGGCATGCCCTTCGTTACGAATCGCATGGGGTGAAGCGTCGGTGACCACGTGGCCGTTTTCCATGAACACGATGCGATCGGAAATCGACAGTGCAAAGTCCATCTCGTGGGTGACGATCAGCATGGTCATGCCCTCCTGAGCCAGGTCGCCAATGACTTTGAGCACATCGCCCACCAGCTCCGGGTCGAGCGCCGAGGTGGGTTCGTCGAACAGCATGATGTCCGGTTCCATCGCCAGGGCGCGGGCAATCGCCACACGTTGCTGCTGGCCACCGGAAAGCTGATGCGGGTACTTGTAGGCATGCGCCAGCAGCCCGACCCGGTCGAGCAGCGCATAGCCCCGGTTACGCAGCTCGCTGACACTGGCCAGCCGGTGATAACGCGGCGCAATGATCACGTTGTCGAGAATGGTGCGGTGCGGGAACAGGTTGAAGTTCTGGAACACCATGCCAATACGCCCCAGCCCTTGACGCTGGGCCGGTGAGTCACCGCGCTGGCCGGCGGCGATGAAGTCATTGCCGAACAGCACGATCTCGCCCTTGTCGATGCTTTCCAGGCTGTTGATGGTGCGGATCAGCGACGTCTTGCCGGAGCCCGACGGGCCGATGATGGAAATCACCTCGCCAGGGCGAACCCTAAGGTCGATGCCCTTGAGCACTTCATGGTTGCCGTAGCGCTTGTGAATGCCGCGCAGTTGCAAGGCGTCGGCTTGCCCGGCAACGGGCTCGCTACGGCTTTTGCCAAGCGTGGCGGGTTGGCGCAAGGCACTGGCCTGATGCGCGTCGAGGGTCTGGGCGCTCTTGCGCGACAGGTCCAGATGCCGCTCGGCCCACTGCAAGAGCCAGCCAAACAGGGTGACGATCAACACGTAGTACACGGCAACCGCAGCTAGGGTTTCCATGACCAGAAAGTTCTGCGCATACAGGCGCTGGCCGACCAGCAGCAGCTCGTTGAGGGAGATGACCGAGACCAGTGAGGTGAGCTTGACGATGGTCACGTACTCGTTGGTCAGGGTCGGCAAGGCGATGCGGATCGCCTGCGGAATAATCACCAGACGTTGCTCGCCCAGCCCGCGGATGCCCAAGGCCTTGGCGGCCTCGCGCTGGCCCTTAAGCACCGACAGCAAACCGCCGCGATGGATCTCGGCCATGTAAGCGGTCTCGGTCAGCACCAGGGCGATCAACCCGGAGTAAAACGGTTGCGACAACAGGCTGCCGGTGACTGGAAACAGCTGCGGCAGGTTGTAGACAAAGATCAGCAACACCAGCAGCGGAATGCTGCGAAACAGCCAGATATACAGGCCTGCCGGCACCCGCAGCCAGACATGGCTGGACAGCTTGGCGCTGGCCAGCACAAAGCCCAGCACCAGGCCAATGCCCCAGGACAAGGCGCTGAGTTGAACCACGGTCAAACAGGCTTTCCAGAATGCCCCAACCGAAAACAGCGAATAAAAGTAAGCCCAATCGAATGCCATGATGACCTCGGCGCAGCAGATGAAAGATAAAGCGCTGACGCGCCAGGAACCGCACCAGGCCCGCTACATCCCTGTGATACGTCCCCGTAGGAGATCGCCCGCCGCCTCGGCGCCGCGCTGTCGCGCAGCAAACACGGGCCCCGTAGGACCTGCTTTAGCAGGGAAGCTTTCGCGGCTAAAGCCGCTCCTACGGGGTTAACTCACGCCGGTTCGATGTTGTATTTCTTGAGCAGCTCGGTGTATTCGCTGCTCTGCTTGAACTCCTGCACCACCGCGCGCAGTTTCTCCAGCAGCTCAGGATTGTTCTTGTTCACATAGATACCCAGGGTCTGCGGGTATAGGGCTTTGGGTGAGCTGATCAGAATCCGGCCACGGGCCTTTTCGATGATCATCTGCGCGGCTGCGGAGATTTCCAGGTGCGCCTGAATGTTGCCCGACACCAGTGCCTGGGACGCCTCGGCGGTGGTCGGGAACTCGCTGATAGCGATCTCGCCCTTGCCATTTTTCACGCAGTCTTCGGCGGAGACTTTCTTGAGCTGGTTGATCCAGTTGGTGCCCTGCTGCAAGCCGACTTTAAGGCCGCACAAGTCTGCAGGCTGCTGCGGTTTGGCGGTGCTGTCGCTGCGCACCATGATCGACGCGCCGACCTGCGCGTAAGGAATCGCCTCGGCCTGGCGGGTGCGCTCTTCAGTGATGTACATGCCAGAAATGATGCTGTCGAAGCGGTTGGCGTTCAGACCCAGAATCAGGTTCGGGAAGCGCGTGTCGACGAACTCCACCTTGAGGTCGCCCAAGCGCTTGGCCAATGCGACAGACACCTCGGGGTCGAAGCCGACCACCGTGTTACCGTCGTAAGACTCAAACGGCGGATAAGAAATCTCCATGCCGACCTTGAGGGTGCCAGCGGTGGCAACCGGTGCAGCCTGAGCGATGCCCGCAAACAGGGCCAGGCCCGCTACAGAAACGGCAAGGCGCGAAAGTGTGCTTTTTTTCATAGTCATCATTCCAGGTCGAGAGAGAAGGCAGATCACGAAGTCACACTCTGGTTTTTCAAGTGCCCGAAGCTTGATGGCTTTCTGGCGTGTGCCGGCAAGGCAAGCTGCCCGCTGGCGACGCGCTGGCGTAGGTACTGGTAAGTCTGCAAGGCCTGCGACCACATGTGCTCGCCGATGGCGATGGCCTCATAGTCCGCGCCCGCCTGAGTGAACTGCGGCAGCGGCTTGATCAAAGTGTGGTAGTCGCAGGCATAGAACAGCGGGAACGAATAACGCTCCTGCTTAACCTTGCGCACCCGGTGTGCGGTGGCGACAAAGGCGCCGCTGGTCATCACCTCAAGCATGTCGCCGATATTCACCACGAAGGCATTGGCCAACGGCGGTGCGTCGATCCACTCGCCCTGCTCGTTCATCACTTCCAGGCCGGGCTGGTCGGCCTTGAGAATGGTGAAACACTCGTAATCGGTATGCGCACCGATGCCTGGCGCATCATGCGCATCGCCGTCGTAGGGGTAATGGATCAGGCGCAGTTTGGACGGTGGGAAACAGGCCATGTCATCGAACGAATGCTCGTCCAGCCCCAACGCCAGGGCAAAGCCACGAAACAACTGATGGCCCAGCGCAATCACCGCCTGATAGTAGGCCTGCACCGCCGGTTTGAAGCCCGGCAGGGTCGGCCAGTCGTTCGGCCCCAGCAGCGGCGTGCCAGCTTGCACCAGCGGGTGATCGGCCGGCACCTCAAAACCGATATCAAACGCCTCTTTGTGATCCGGCTTGCCGCTGCCGTAAACCTCTTCGCCCTCCGGCACAAAGCCTTTGTGGCTCTGCGAAGCACCGATGTAATGGCGCATCTTGGCCGCCAGTGGCTGGGCAAAATAGTCCTCGGCGGCGCGGTGCAAATTGTCGATCAACTCCGGCGCGATGCCGTGCCCGGTGATGTACAAAAAGCCCACCTGCCGGGCCGCCTCGCCCAGCACCTGGGCCACGGCCTGACGGTCTTCAAGGCGCTCGCTGAACAGGCCGTGGATATCGACCACGGGAATACGGGTGAAAGCAGGACGTTCACTCATAGCTGCAGGCTCGCGGGTTGATTGATAAAGGCATCGAAGTGCTGGCGCTCGGTGCGGCCCATCCAGGCATTGAGCCCCCACAGGTCGGCCACCGGCACATCGGTAAACGGCAAGTGATGCAAATAACCGTCCGGGCCGAACTCCGGGGTCAGGGTGGTGCCGGTGTAGCCCCGCGCTTGCTGGGCACGCCACACCGCCTGCCAATGCTGCTGATGAAACGCCA
The DNA here is from genome assembly GCF_024584215.1 of Pseudomonas sp. LJDD11. Classification (NCBI taxonomy): domain Bacteria; kingdom Pseudomonadati; phylum Pseudomonadota; class Gammaproteobacteria; order Pseudomonadales; family Pseudomonadaceae; genus Pseudomonas; species Pseudomonas sp. LJDD11. The sequence goes on along the minus strand of NZ_JANJFL010000013.1, from coordinate 24,189 downwards.
GCGCCGCGGCATATTCCGGGGCCGCCGGGTGCGGCACTTGCGGGCCCTGGTCGTAACCCACGCGTGCCTGAATATGATGCACACGCTCGACAAAAGCGCTCAGGTCATCAGCCGGATCGTCGAGCAGGCGCTCGCAAGTCACCACCCAATGGCTGATGTCCGTGGTGAAGCGCAAATCCGGCACCTGCTCGATCAGTTGCAGGGTCAGCCAGGGGTTGAACAGCGAGCGCGCACGGTGAGTCTCGAAGCTGCAGGTCAGCCCGCTGCGCGCCGCGATATCCAGCGCCGCACCGAAGAAATCCACCTGCTGGGCCAGCGGCCAGCGGTCGTTGCCGGCCAGCACATTGACGAAGCGCGGCGACAGCTCGCTGGCAAGCTCCAGCTTGCGGGCAAAGTCGCTCAAATGCTCGGCAGGCGTGGCCGATTGCACCGGCAATACCGGCGTGGAAGTGAACAGGATGGCGATGTACGGCACCTGCTGCTCGCGCAGAAACGCGGCGAAGGCGGCGCGTTCAGCGGCCGGCTCCGGGATGCGTGCTTCTAAGCCATCGAAGCCCGCCGCACGGGCTTCATCCAGCGCCTGCTGCCAGGTCCCGCGATAGCCCCACAGGGTGCGAAAGATTTCCAGTTTCATAAGCAAGCCTTACCGACGGAGCCCCCTCGCAGGGGCACCGTGCGGATCACGAGTGGACGGGCGCTGGCGCCGTGGCGTTACGCAGCGCGTTGCGGCCAAGCAGCGGATGCGCCCCGCGTGGGCCGTACACCCCGGCCGGCTCCGGAAAGGTGCGCAGCAGGGTCAGGTAAAGCAGCGTCGCCATCCCCAGGGTGATCGGCAGGCTGATATCGATGCCGCCGGCCAGCTCGCCCAGTGGCCCGACAAACTGCCCCGGCAGGTTGACGAAGCACAGGCCCAGCGCCGCGCTGGGCAACCACGCCCCCAGGCCGCGCCAGTTCCAGCCGTGGTGAAACCAGTAATGGCCGCCGCGCTCGCCACGGGTGAACACCTGCAAGTCGTCGGCGTGGTAAAAGCCGCGCCGGGTGATCAGGCCGAGGATCATCACCACCATCCACGGGCTGGTGCAGGTGATGATCAGCACCGCAAAGGTCGACACGCTCTGCACCAGGTTGAAGGCAAACCGGCCAATGAAGATAAAGGCGATGGCCGCCACGCCGATCAGCAGCGTGGCGCCGGCGCGGCTGAGCAGCCGCGGGAACATGCTCGACATGTCCAGGCCGGTGCCGTACAGCGCCGTGGTGCCGGTCGACAGCCCGCCGATCACCGCAATCAGGCACACCGGCAGGAAGAACCAGCCCGGCGAAATCGCCAGCAGACCACCGACATAGTTATTGGCCTCGATGTACTGCGGCGCCTGGCTGGCCACCAGCGTGGCGGTGCACAGGCCGAACAGGAACGGAATCAAGGTGCCGGCCTGGGCCGCCAGCACGGCCAGCATGATGCGAATTTTGGAGGTTTCACGCGGGATATAGCGCGACCAGTCGCCGAGAAACGCGCCGAACGACACCGGGTTGCTCATCGCCAACAGCGCCGCACCAACGAACGCCGCCCAGAACCCGGCCTGGCCGAGATTCACGCTACCGGCATAGCCCGCATCGAACGGCCCGGCAAAGGCTGCGATGCCCAGCAAGAACAACAGGCTCGATGCCCACACCGCAATCTTGTTGACCCACAGCATGAAGCGAAAGCCAAAGATGCACACCACCAGCACCAGCACCGCAAACAACCCGTAGGCCAGGCCCAGACTCAGGTCGTTTTCCGGCAGGCCGACCAAGCGCTGCGCGCCGCCGACCAAGGCATCGCCAGAACTCCACACCGACAGCGAGAAGAACGCCACCGCCGTGAGCAACGACAGGAATGAACCGACGATCCGCCCGTGCACGCCGAAATGTGCCCCGGACGACACCGCATTGTTGGTGCCGTTGAGCGCACCAAACAGCCCCATCGGCGCCAGGATCAACGCACCGACTGCCACCCCCAGCACAATCGCCCAGACCCCGGCCTGAAACGACAGCCCGAACAACACCGGGAAACTGCCCAGCACCGCCGTGGAAAAGGTATTGGCCCCGCCGAAGATCAGCCGGAACAGATCAATAGGGGATGCATCGCGTTGGTTGTCGGGGATCTGCTCGACACCAAAGGTTTCGATACCAGTCGAATGACTCATGGGTAACTCCAGCGCCTGTCACGGTTGTTGTAAGGCCAGCGCAGGCACGCTGACCCTTTATGGCCGCCCGTTAACCCCGGGCGGAAGGTTGGATCTGATTCTTGTAATGTTGCCGGCTCTGCTGGATCTGACGGTCCTGTGCGGTCCCGTAGGACCGGCTTCAGCCGGGAATGCTGGCTACCATTCGCGGCTGAAGCCGCTCCTACAGCGACCCAAACAGCGCCACCGTCATCCGCCCGTCACAGCCGACAAATGCTCATGCCACGCCACCCAGCGCTGGCCCTCACGGCGAAACACGATGGTTTCGCGCTCTTGCACGTCCACGTCCTCACCCGCCAGCCGCAAACGGGTCGCGACGTCATGCACAAAGATCGCCGCCTCACCCTGCACGCTGACCGTGGCGTTGCTCGACTCACAGCCCAGCACGGCAAAGCCGTCAGCCTGCCACTCGCGCCACAGCGCCTCATACTCGGCCCGGCTGTTCAGCCGCTTGCCCACGGTATGAAAAACAAAGCTGGCGTCTTCACTGAAACAGGCGAAATACGCCGCCGTGTCGTTACTGGCAAAGGCCCGCACCAGCGCCGCCGCCGCTTCATGCACCTCAAGCTCGCGGCTCATCGGCGCACCACACCCGGCAACACACAGAGCATTTCGTAAAGCAGGTTGGCGCCCAACAGCGAGGTATTGCCGGTGGTGTCATACGGCGGCGACACCTCGACCAGATCGCAGCCGATCAGGTCCAGCCCCTGGCAACCGCGAATAATCTCCAGCGCCTGAATGGTGGTCAGGCCACCGACCTCCGGCGTCCCGGTGCCCGGCGCCCAGGCCGGGTCGATGCCGTCGATATCGAACGACAGATACACCGGCCCGCCGCCGACCTTCTCGCGCACTTCAGCCATCAGCGGGGTCAGCGACTGGTGCCAGCACTGTTCGGCCTGCACCACCCGAAAGCCCTGCTTGCGGCTCCAGTTGAAATCCTCGGCGGTATAGCCCTGGGCACGCAGGCCGATCTGCACCACCCGGTCGCTGTCCAGCAGGCCCTCTTCCTGCGCGCGGCGGAAGGTGGTGCCGTGGGCGATCTTCTCGCCGAACATGTGGTCGTTGACGTCGGCATGCGCATCGATATGCACCAGCCCGACCTTGCCGTGCTTCTTCTTGATGGCGCGCAGGATCGGCAGGGTCAGGGTGTGGTCACCGCCCAGCGTCAGCGGGATGATGCCGTGATCGAGAATGCGGTCGTATTCCTGCTCGATGATGCGTACGGCATCCAGCAGGTTGAAGGTATTGATGGCAACGTCGCCAATGTCCGCCACGTTCAGCGAATCGAACGGCGCGGCACCGGTGGCCATGTTGTAAGGGCGGATCATCACCGACTCGGCACGAATCTCCCGCGGCCCGAATCGGGTGCCGGAACGCAGCGACGTACCGATATCCAGCGGAATGCCGACAAACGCGGCGTCGAGCTTGTTCAGCTCTTCAGGGCTTTGCACATGCGGCAGGCGCAACATGGTGGCGATACCACCGAAACGGGGCATCTCGTTGCCGCCCAAAGGCTGGTGGAAGGTCTTGTCCACGGGGTGGCCTCACATTGTTCTAATTGGTGTGCGGCCATTCTGGTGACGCCCCGCAGGCAGAAGAATCGCTGCGGGCAAATACTTAGTTCAGAGATTTCTAAACTATCGGCCAGGCGCTCGCGGTCGCTCGGCCAGCCACGAAATCTACGTCCGACGCGCACCCGGTGGGAGTTGGCTTGCCAACGAATGCGGCGGCACATCCACTGCAGATGGGCTGGCTTGCTGGCTATCTCATGGGCGACCGCCTGGTTCCTCCCGCAGATCAGAGTCAAATCTGAACTTGAGCACGACACAAAACTGATGGCCCCAGCTCGCTAGCGAAACGGCCCATCAGCCCAACCCAAACCCCACACCTACCCCACAAACCCCAACCCCAATTAAACTGCCACCAGTCCAAAGCCCGGTGCCCTCATGTCCTCTGCCCTGCCCGACCTCAAACTGCTGCGCATCTTCGCCTGCGTGGTGCGCCATCAGGGCTTTGCAGCAGCGCAGCAAGAACTCAACCTCTCGACCTCGGCCATCAGCACCTACATGAGCCAGCTCGAAACCCAGCTCGGCATCGTGCTCTGCCATCGGGGCCGTGGCGGCTTCAGCCTGACCAGCAAGGGCGAACTGTTCCACCAGGAAACCCTGCGCTTGCTGGCCGAACTCGAAGGCTTCGAACGCTACAGCGCCGCCCTCAAAGGCGAACTGCGCGGCACCCTCAACCTCGGCGTGCTCGACTCCACCGTCAGCGACCCGGCCTTGCCGCTGGCCGATGTCATCGGCGCCTACAGCAAAGAACACCCCGCCGTGCACCTGCACCTGTCCGTGCTCAGCCCCGCGCAACTGCAACTGGGCGTCCAGGAAAACCGCCTGGACCTCGCCATCGGCGCCTTCTCGGTGCGCATGAACGGCCTCATGTACCAGGCCCTGTACCGCGAACAACATTGGCTGTACTGCAGCGACCGCCACGAACTGTTCGACCAGCGCCGCATCCCGGCGCAAACCATCACCCAACAACGCATGGTCGGCCGCGGCTACTGGAGCCAGGCCGAACTGGCCCGCCACGGCTTCAAACACAGCGCAGCGACCGTGGAGTCGATGGAAGCGCAGCTGATATTGGTGCTGTCCGGGGCGTATATCGGGTATTTGCCGGAGCACTATGCACAGACCTGGGTGGAGCAGAAGCGGCTCAAGGTGTTGCTGCCAGCGGTGTTTGGGTATCAGGCACCGTTTGAACTGGCGATACGTAGAGGGCGGGCGCGGGAGCCGTTGATTATGAGTTTTCGGGATCGGTTGAAGGGGTGGTTTGAGGGGTAGCTTTGGTTCGCCTCGTAGGAGCGGCTTCAGCCGCGAAGCCAACTGCATTCAATCCGAATCAATATAACGGTCGCGCTCAAAAAACAGACTCAACCCGGTCAGCCACATGATCAGGAAGACATTGAACGGATCGAAATCGGCCAACTGCGGGATGCTCCAGAAAGTGCCCGCGAAACCAGTGATCATCAGCGCTATGCCCAGCCACTTGCGCCAGATGCGCTGTTTCAGACAGAACATCAGCACAAAAGCCAACGTCGCCGTAAAGCCAAAGATCAGGTTGTCCATCAGCCGCCGCCTTTGGACTTGATCAAAATCGACTGCATGGACCGCTGCGGGCCGATGCCTCCACTCACCGAAGCCTGCACCGAGAACATGATGTCTCCAGCGTGGTAAGTGCGCAATTCACGCTGCGTCATGTAACCCGCTGCCCCACCCGCCCCGATAGACGCCGCCTTGCCCAACGGGCCCGCCACAGTACCGGCAATAGAACCGACGACCTTGGCAATCGTTGCCCGTTGGCTGTTGAGCGCATCGGCCTGCTCGCGCAGCAATGGCTTGGAGACCCGAATCAACATGTCACAAGGACGCTGACCGGCTTGCATGCGGTCGTAAAGCTCGACGATCAAGTCACTGGCTTGCCAACAACCGGCGCCGAGATCGCAGAGGTACAGCGCACGCAGATTTGGCCGATCTTCGGGCATGACGGTGAGTTTGGTGAGGGTAAAGATGATGCCGAAATGGGCTTGATGCTGGGTTCTTTCGGGTTGCACTGGGTGGCTCCGCTGGTGGGGGTCGGCGGAGTGTGGTGGGTTGGTGTCGGTCAGCGGCCATGGGGCTGTGAAAAAGGAAATGAGCTACGGGGCTTGGGGAATGGGGGCTACGGACATGTCTTACGGTTGGCAGGACTTGTCCCATGAAAATGCTCTGGCGGCTTCTAACTTCTACCAAGCCAGCGACGTGCTTCGGCAATGCCAATAAACCCATGCCATTCGTGAAGGCGAAACGCCAGCTAACTTCCTCATTCACATATTGAAAACGGACTGTTCTTTCGCCACGATAGGAAATTTCCTACAAACCTGAGCGAAAAAGGGCACGTCCAGTGGCGATCAAAGCTGTTTCGAAGGAACGAATTGAGCAAGCGTTACTGGATTTTGATCGACGGTTGCGCAACACACATCAATGGCATGATTGGACGCAAAACCCGGTCTACCGCCATGCCATCCAGGTGGCTAACAACCTTTACCCACCCAAAAAAATTGTGTCCCTGGCCACCGGCGTACCAGAGGATCAGTTTGTAGGCGGGCACTCAGTCAGAAAATACTTGCAAAAGCGGGGCTTCACGATCGCGGAGCTCCCGCCTAATGAAGGTCGACCAGCACTACAGTTCACACGCGGAGCGATCTACGACCGCCAGACCGAGATAAACGGCCCATTTGGGGGTAGCAGGCAGAGCGGAATTTCGCCGTCCAAATTATTCCCGGCAATTTTTTTGTTTACCGGCGAGAGTGGCGAACAATACGGATACGAGGACGGATGGGACGCGAAGAAAGAGTTTTATTTGTATACCGGGCAAGGGCAACAGGGCGAAATGACTTTGACCTTGGGCAATAAGGCAATCGCAGAGCATGCAGAGAATGGCAAAGCTCTGCACTTATTCCAGTCTCTCGGCAAAAGCAATGGCTATTCCTACGTCGGTGAATTTTGCTGTGCAGACAGATTCACCCGAATCCAACCAGATTTGAAAGGTCAGGACAGAACCGCAATTGTTTTCCGATTAGTACCGGTAGATGCCATCGCTGAAACGCCCGAGTATGACGTTGATTACGAAGTAGACGCGCCTAACCTCATAATCGAAGCACGAAAAGCCGCATTGGCAGCTTGTAAGCCCGAAAGCGGCGTGCAAACCCAATCTGCACCACGTAATGTCTATCAACGTAGCCGTCAGGTTGCGCGCTACGTATTGATGCGCGCGAAAGGACGATGCGAGAGCTGTGAGAAGCCAGCACCTTTTACGAAGAAAGACGGTTCTCCATACCTGGAGCCTCATCACGTTAATCGGCTTTCTGACGGCGGGTTGGACCATCCTCAGTTCGTAGGGGCTGTCTGCCCAAACTGCCATCGAGAAATTCATTCAGGCGTTGATGGAGCAAAGTTGAATGAACAGCTCAAGACGTACCTGAAAAGCATCGAAAGCCAAAACTGATCTTTTCTCAGTGTCTCCTAATTCACCAGCTTAAAGTGACTTTTGGTCAAGGTAATTGCTGCCATTTCCCACAAAGCTCTCCGAAAACGAGATATTCACGCCCGCAGCCGAGCTCTGTATTATTTTTCGCGGTGCTTAAGAACACCCAACGTAGAAATCGCTACCAACGCCCCATTCCTCTATCTGAAGAATGTGAGCTTTGGCGGGCGTCGTTGGGATTCTTCTGCCCCTCTACGTTGGTCACCAGCACCTTGAACCCAAAACGTAGAGGCTTCCTATGCAAAACGATCTATCTCCGCTCACCCCCACCATCTTCCACCGCTACGGCCGCCAGCTCCGCGTCACCCTCCTGGAAAACCAAGTCTGGTTCTGCGCCCGCGATCTCGGTCGCTTGATCGCCTGGCCGCTTAACACCCGCTCCACCTGCAAGCTAGACCCGGACCAGCGCCGTACCCTCTGGCTTGAAAGCCATGGCCGTTGTGAGGAAGAACTGATGATCAGCGAGTCCGGGGTTTATGTGCTGCTGGTGCATCACCATCACCCCGAGCAGCGCAGCCTGCGGCAGTGGATCACCAATGAGGTGGTTGCGGCGGTGCGGGATGCGCAGCCGTCGGCGGGTGATCAGGCGCCAATGCTGAGTCTGTTGCAGTGGCCGGGGTTGTCGATGAGCATGCTGCATTGGCAGAACGAGCCGTGGATTCGGCTGCGCGATGTGCCGCAGGTGTTGCCGGTGCCGGAGGCCGAGGCGTTGAAGGCGGGTGAGTCGTGGTGGCGGGCTTGTATCGGGCGGTAACCGCTTGGATGCCGGGACGGTGCAGACCGCCCCGGCTGTGGCTGCAATTCAGATCAACAGAGATCGCACCGCAGTGCTGAACGCACCCGCTATGACCGCTGGTTGACTGAGTCCAGTCGCTCACGAGCAGGGCATGTCACCGGCATGGTTTGCTGTCTCGCCCGACAGAGGTTTCGGACGTTTCTTACATATCCTGAGCAAGTCAAAAAATACACTGCGCCTCCACTTCACGGAGGATCCCAGGATGGCTGCTTACGGTTACATCACGCTCAGAGACGAGCGCCAATGCCTGATGTTCGCAGGCTGCCCGACTCTGCCGTCACTCGGCACCCCGTACCGGGCCGGCCATGAAAACCAGACCCAGGACCTCACCTGCTCCAAGGTGACGGCCAGACTGTGCGACTGTGCGTCTTGGGGGGCCGAACGATGAGGACGCTTGAGGCTGGTTCACAAACGAGCGGGCAGAATCTTGAGGATGTGAGGCAAGCGGCGGCGCTTCTCAAGGGGCAGGCTTGTACGGTAGCGGCGCGAACTATCAGCGATGGAATCCTCAGGCTGCAGTTCAATCGGGACATTGCTTATTTTGCACAAGGTATCGTCAGTGACGTCGAGCGTGGCTTAAAAACGGCTGAGCAGGGACTGGCAGCTATTAAAGAAGAGAGCAACTGGTTCTCTCACCCCGCAATGATAAAAATCGAGAACAGCCTTGGACTCGTAGGTGGCGTAGGTCAAGTTGCCGCTGGCGTCGGGCTTTGTTATGCCAGCGGCGGCTTTTTATGCGTGACCGGCGGCGCGGCCCTTATCAGCCATGGGGCTAACAACATCTATGAAAGTAGCCGAAATCTTATAAAAGGCCGTTCGGACTCAGAAGGCTGGGTTCGCCAAGCTTATCAAGAAGCCGCACAGGCAGCGGGCGGAACAAAAACTGATGGGAATGTTGCTTACCTCGTAACTGATCTGACTCTGTCTGGGTGGGGTCTGACTCGAAAAGTCGTTTCTCCAGAAGCTCGAAAACTTTTCAGGTATATCGACGAAGACTTTGTAAGAGGCTTTAAGGCTATGACCAAGCAAGCGTTACGTACCGAAATTTCAGTCAATGTAATTACCTTTAAAAACCTTACCCTTGAGATACTGAAGGATGATGAGTAGTTTTTTTACACATTTTTTATTCATAATATTTTCCGTTCTGCTCTACCTGCCCGCGCGCAGAATGAAATACGCCTTCTCAGGACGGAACTACTCAGGAAAAAAATTCTGGCTGGCGACACTCTATAGCCTTCTTCTCGCATGCCTTTATTTTGACTACTTTAAAAGCGGTACAATTCCATTCTATGGACCTCTAGACCGAACCATTTTAGGCTGGGTGTCCATATTGATGTTCCTCCTGCATACTTCCACCTTCCCGAGAGAGTGGAAAGTGAGACGCTGGTATCTAATAAGGCGTTTTAACTTGAAGATATGCAAGCACAAAAAAACTCTTGATGAGTATCGAATGGCTCATCGCCGAAAGTAATACTGTTTTCTTTGAAAATAAAAGGCAGCACTTCAAGCGTCAACGCTATCCACTCGGGCGGGACACTGAATATGACAACAGAAGACCATTGGAAACTCCTATTAGCATATGCAAAAGCCTCGCTATTCCCTTACGTCCTTGCGCTGAATCTGGAGTCCGACTTAAAGGAGAAAAAGCCCACCCGCCTCCGCTTCTGGTCGGTACTGGGTTACAACACATTCCTCTTCACTCACCATCTGACATTCTTTATCACCGGCTATCTATTTTTCTCTTTGGAAACAGACAGCGCCGTCGCAGGCTGGCTCGCCTTTCTTCTATCGATACTTCATGGCCGGCTAATCCTCAGGCAGATACGCAGCAGGTCGTGGTCGATCCTTAACCACTTTGATCCACGGCTTTGAAGTGGCGATGGAGTGAACACCACGAAAATCCGCCCGATCCGCACTGAAGAAGAGTATCAAGCGGCTCTCAACGAGATATCGCCTCTGTTCGATAACGAGCCAGAACCTGGCCCCCCGGAAGGCGGCGCGTTCGAGGTCATGATCACGCTGATCGAAGCCTATCAAGCCAAGCACTTTCCGGTTGATTTACCGGACCCGATTGAGGCGATCAAATTGCGCATGGAGCAGTCAGGGCTGACCGTAGCTGACCTCGTCCCTGCCATCGGCAGAACCAATCGGGTCAACGAGGTGCTTAACCGAACACGCTCACTGGCATTGCCCATGATCTGGAAGCTGCACAGATCTCGTGTGGGAGTGGCCGACCAGCGCGCCGGTTGCCGACGAAGACGCCAGCACATTCGCTACAGATGCTGTGACTTTACTGGCCTCTTCGCGAGCAAGCTCGCTCCTACTGGGCGGTGGACTGAAGCGCCTACAGGCTCAGCGCAACAACCGCGACGTCAGCACATAAGCCACTGTCCCCGCCAATGTGGTCACCACCACGCCCCAGGCCAGGTCTACCAAGGCCATTTGCGCTGGCCAGCCGCGCAGGGTGGCCCAGTTGGTCAGGTCGTAGGTGCCGTAGGCCACCAGGCCCAGCAAGGCGCTGTGGCCGACCGCTTGCCCGAGGCGTTGCACGTTGAGGGCCGGCAGCACGGCCAGCACCACGATGCCCACGCCGTACATCAGGTAGAACGCGACCGCCGGGCCGATGACCGGTGTGTCGAGCATCAGTGGGCCGAGCCAGGCGCGGTAGGTCGGGCCCATCAGCCCGCCCAGCCATAAGCCGTCGAAGATCAGAAACGCGACCAGGGTTGCAGCGTAGGCGGTGAGAAATCGTTTCATGGCGATGTGTCCTGAGAGGGTTATGGCTGGGACAGCGACCGTTTGGGAATTGATCCGCGAAATAGCCGGACTTTTCCCATAAGTGGGCAGTCACTGCTAATAGAGCTAAGGAGCCAGGCGAATGCATACAGACACACAACCCGCCCTGAGGGTCGATATATGGAGCGACTATGTCTGCCCATTCTGCTACCTGCAATTGCCGGTTCTCGAACAGCTTCAGGCCCGTTACGGCGCGATGATCGAGTGGTGCTGGCATGCATTTGAGTTGCGGCCCGAGCCATTGACCACCCCGGACCCGCAGGCTGATTACCTGCGCATGACCTGGTTGCAGGCGGTGTTGCCGATGGCCGACCGGCGCCAGTTGACGATGAAGATTCCGCCTGTGCAGCCGCACAGCCGCAAGGCGCTGGAAGCGGCGAACTTTGCGCGCAGCCAGGGCCGGTTTGGGGATTTCAATCGGGCGTTGTTCCGGGCGTTTTTCGAGTACGGTCAGAATATTGGTGAGGATCAGGTGCTGCTGCAGTTGGCCAGCGCAACCGGGCTCAAGCCCGAGGCGCTGCACCTGGCATTGCAGGAGCAGCAGCACCGGGTGGCGGTCAGCGATGACGAGGCGCTGGCTGATACGCTGGGGCTGCGGGCCGTGCCGGTGCTGCTGTTGCGTAAGGCCAGTCAGCCGCTGAGCGAGGCGCAGGTGCTCAATGGCACCCTGCCCTTGCAGCGGCTGACGAGGGAGATTGATGCTTTGCTTGCCTGAGGGGCATTTTTAAAATTGGCTGTTGGCTGGGCGGTGTTTAGATGCAAAGGTCGGCACATTTATAGAATCTGCTGACGCCTTCGTCGGCTGAGCCGACTCCCACCGGCCCAGCGTAGTGCCGACAATTTGAACGCAACTCAAACCGGTGGGTGATCTGCCACCGGCCTGGCCGGCCAATGCCGTCCTCAGGTCAGTTCGATGCGGTCGGCATGGATGGAGATCTGGCCTTGTTTGTACAGCCCGCCGATGGCCTTTTTGAAGTTGCCTTTGCTGACCCCGAACAGGTCGCTGATCAGTTTGGGGTCGCTCTTGTCGCTGACTTCCAGTACACCGCCGTTTTCACGCAGCTTGGCGATGATTTGCCCGGACAGGTCGTCGGCGGCCGCCGCGCCGATGGGTTGCAGGCTGAGGCTGACTTTGCCGTCGGCGCGCACTTCTTTGATAAAGCCTTTCTCTTGCATGCCGGGGCGCAGAAATTTGAACACTTCGTTTTTGTGGATCAGGCCCCAGTGCTTGTTCTCGATGATCGCCTTGAAGCCCAGGTCGGTGCGCTCGACCACCAGCAGGTTGACCGCCTGGCCGGGGCTGTAGGTGGCCGGGGTCTTGTCGAGGTAGCGGTCCAGCCGCGAGGTGGCGGTGATGCGCCGGGTGTGTTTGTCGAGGTAGGCATGCACCACGCAGTATTCGCCGGCTTCCATCTGGCGCTTTTCTTCCGAGAACGGCAGCAGCAGGTCTTTGGGCAGGCCCCAGTCGAGGAACACCCCGATGTTGTTGACCTGCACCGCCTTGAGGCTGGCAAAGCCGCCGACCTGAATTTTCGGTTTGAGGGTGGTGGCGATCAGCTTGTCATCGCTGTCGAGGTAGATGAATACGTTGAGCCAGTCATCGACCTCCGTGGGCGCGTCCTTGGGGATGTAGCGGTTGGGCAGGAGGATTTCGCCGTCCGCGCCGCCGTCCAGATACAACCCGAAATTGGTGTGCTTGACGATTTGCAAGCTGTTGAAGCGCCCGATTAAAGCCATGTGCCGATCACTCTGAATTGCGTGGCGGGCATTCTAACCGGTTTTGTTGACGGGCATTCATGTGGTCCTTGATCGTGGCCGAATTGGCGTTGAATCGACGAACGGTCATGCCCCGGCGGATTTCATCGGTATTCTTGCGATGGCTCTGGCTCGCGGGTTGCGCGCACCAGCCCAATCCAAACCCTATTTTTTCCACACTCCTCGCCCATCACCTGGAGTGCTTTATGCGTGTTATTCGATGCCTGACGCCGTTGCTCGGCGCCTTGTTGGTTTGTCAGCCGGCTTCTGCCCAGGTTCTGGAACGAAGCCTGGGCGACTTCAGCCTGAAACTGGGAACCACGCCGACGCGCAGCATGGCCCAGGGCCTGGTGGCACCCTCAAGCGGCGGTGATTCGTTTCATGGCGGGCTGGACCTGACCCATGAGAGCGGCCTGTATTTCGGCCAGTGGTCACCGAACATGGGCCTGACGCCAGACAGCAACATGGAGCTGGACTCTTACATGGGCTTCAAGAAGCCCTTTGATCAGAGCACCGGTTACGAGCTGGGGATGATCCGCTACAGCTACCCGGACACCAATCAGGTGGCCAGCCATGAGCTGTACGCTGGCCTGCGGATTCTCGACAGCCGGCTGGGCGCGGCCTTCAGCAACGACACCGGCACGCGCAACAACACCCTGTTCGTTGATCTGGGCAGCATGCCGCAACTGGGGGTGAACGTGCGCATGCAGTACACCACCCACGAGTTCGGCAGCGCACAGATTGCCAGTGACGGCCGGCTGGTCGGCGGCTTCAACGACTGGTCGCTGAAGTTGTCCCGGCCCTGGCTGGGCATCGACATGAACCTGATCTACAGCGACTCCAGCCTGAGCGGTGATGATTGCGGCCTGTACAGCGGGCATAACCCGCGCTGCGAGCAGACAGTCACGCTCAAGGCGGTGCGTGCGCTGTTCTGATTGCAGGGAACTGCCATGATCCGCCACTCTCTACAACAAGGCCGATGTTGTGAGGAAAGGTCATGGATTACCTGTCGAAAGTTGTTATTACCCTGTTGCTGACGGTGTCGCTGCTGAGCGGCTGTGGCCAGGTGAGCCTGGCCTATCGCAACCTGGATGTGATCATCCCTTGGTCGCTCAGCGATTACCTCAAGGTGCGTGGCGAGCAGAAAGACTGGCTCGATGAACGCCTCAAGCAGCATTTGCAGTGGCATTGCAGTACCCAGTTGCCGGGTTATCTGACCTGGCTCGACCGGCTTGAGCAGATGGTGCGTGACGATCAGGTCAGCCCTGCCGCGCTGCAAACCCGTACTCGTGAGGCCGAACAGGCGATCGCCCGCATTGCCCGGCAGGTCACCCCTTCGGTGGTCGAGTTGCTCAGCCGCCTGGATGACAAGCAGGTGCAAGAGATGCAACAAGCCTTCGAGCGCGATCAGAGCAAACGCCAGAAGGAATACCTCAACCAGCCGCTGGACAAGCAGATCGCCGACCGCGCCGGGCGCATGGAGAAACGCCTGTCGCCGTGGATGGGGTCGCTGACCGCCGAGCAAAAGGCGCGGGTCCAGCAGTGGTCGGTGTCGCTGGGTGAGCAGAACCAGGCCTGGCTGGCCAACCGCGCCAGTTGGCAGCAACGCTTCCTGGCGGCACTGCAACAGCGCCAGCAACCTGACTTCGCCCCGCGCATCAGCGCCCTGCTGCAAGACCGCCAGACCTTCTGGACCGCCGACTACCGCGACGCCTATGACCGCACCGAACAGGCCGCGATCAACCTGGTGGCGGATATCTACGCCATGAGTACCGCGCAGCAAAAGCAGAAGCTGCTGAGCCGGATTGATGACATGCGCAAGGATTTTCAGGACCTGGATTGTTTAAAGGCAGCGCAACAGGTGTCGATGGTGATGGCCCTGGAGCCAACACAATCGCTGTAGGAGTAATGCTGATCAGTTAAGAGCTGAGCGGACTCTGTGGGAACGAGCTCGCTCGTGAAGGCGGCATTACATCAACAGCAGATGTGCCGGTTTTACTGGCCCTTTCGTCGGAATGCCGCCCAGACCAAGGTCGCTCCCACAAGGATCGCGCCGGCCTTAACTGATCGGCATTACGCTGTAGGAGCGGCCGGGCGGCGATCCGCTTTAGCCGCGAAAGGGCTTCGCTGCTAAAGCAGCTCCTACAGCGGTATCCCAACCAATCGAGATCAAGCCACCTGCGGTTTGGCCGCCACATGGTCGAAGGTCGCCGGGTCCAGTGCATCGGCTTGTTCATCGAGCACCAAACGCGGGTGGTCGTTGCCCGGAATGCTGCTGTCGATCATCGCCAGCAGGCTGGCGCCGCGGGGGGTGAGGATGAAGTTGGTGCCGGTGCCGCCTTCCTGTTCAGGGCGGGGCTGGATGAAGCCGCGTTGCAGCAGCAGCGCTTCAAGATCTGCCGCCTGTTGCTTCAGGTGGTCCAGGTTGCCGGCGGGATCGCCTTGCGCGGCCTGGGCCTGGGCATGATCTTCAGCGTATTGGCGCGGCGCAAAGGGCTGGCCTGCGCCGTTCTGTACTTCGTGCAGCAGACGTTCGATAAGGTCCCAATCGTAAGCCATGGTGTAAAACCTCCGTCCAGCATGGATGAGTGGCCCGCACCTTAACGGTGGCGGGCAGCTTCATCGGTTGTGACAGAGGGGGGTCAGCGGCGTTCAGAGCAATCGCCGGATGGTCGCCGGTTACTCGGCGGCCGGGGCTGGGGTGCTGCGCTTTTTCAGCGGCGCCAGGCCGTCCTGGCTGACCAGCTCAGACTTCGGCTTGTTGGCCGTGCGACGCTTGGTCGGGGTTTTGCTGGCGGTTTTTTTCTTGTCGCCCTTGGCGTCGGTCTTTTTCTTTTTGCCGACCGCTTTACCGGAAGCCTTGACCTTCTTCGGCCCGCTGTAGGTGCCTTTGAGTTCCTTGATCACCCGGCGCTCGAAGGTCTGCTTCAGATAACGCTCGACGCTCGACATCAGGTTCCAGTCGGAGTGGTCGATCAGCGAAATGGCCAGGCCTTCGCTGCCGGCACGACCGGTACGGCCCACCCGGTGCACGTAGTCGTCGCCGCTGCGTGGCATGTCGAAGTTGATCACCAGGTCCAGACCGTCGATGTCCAGACCGCGGGCCGCGACGTCGGTGGCCACCAGCACTTTCGAGCCGCCCTGCTTGAAGCGGTCGATGGCCGCCTTGCGGTCTTTCTGGTCTTTGTCGCCGTGCAGCACGAAGGCTTTGATGTCTTGTGCGACCAAGCGCCCGTACAGGCGGTCGGCCCAGGCTTTGGTGTTGGTGAAGATGATTGCCTTCTGGTAGGTCTCGTTGGCCACCAGCCAGTTGATGATCGCCTCTTTGTGCTGGTCGTGGTCGGCGGTGATGATCTGCTGGCGGGTGCCTTCAGCCAGCTCGCTGACCTGGTTGAGCAGCAGGTGCTTGGGCTCGCGCAGGACTTTCTGGGTCATTTCGCGCAGCGCGTTGCCGCCGGTGGTCGCCGAGAACAGCAGGGTCTGCTGACGGTTCGGGCATTCGCCGGTCAGCCGCTCGACGTCTTCCGAAAAGCCCATGTCGAGCATGCGGTCGGCTTCATCGAGCACCAGCACTTCGACCTTTTTCAGGTCCAGGTTGCCGGCATTGAGGTGTTCGAGCAGGCGACCCGGGGTGCCGATCAGGATGTCCGGAACCTTGCGCAGCATCGCGGCCTGGACCTTGAAGTCCTCGCCGCCGGTGATCATCCCGGCCTTGATAAAGGTGAACTGCGAGAAACGCTCGACCTCTTTGAGGGTTTGCTGGGCCAGCTCGCGGGTCGGCAGCAGGATCAGCGCGCGGATATCGACGCGCACCTGGGCCGGGCCGATCAGGCGGTTGAGGATCGGTAGTACGAATGCAGCGGTCTTGCCGCTGCCGGTCTGCGCCGTAACCCGCAGGTCGTGCCCTTGCAATGCCAGGGGAATGGCCGCGGCCTGCACAGGTGTAGGCTCGGCAAACTTGAGCTCTTCCACGGCTTTGAGCAGGCGTTCGTGCAGGGCTAATTCGGAAAACACGGGTGCTACCTCGAAGAAATACAAAAATACAGGCGCATAGCGTAACGGTTTCCCGCGCCAACGCCGAATTTCTTTAGCGTGATTTACGGATTTTTGTCCGCCAGATCCATCGAACTTGTACGCCGCCGGCCGGTTCATAACAGGCAAGCCCCTCGTGATGGTTGTGTTATGGATCTTGTCGTTGCCCGCCCTGAAGGTCTGTACTGCCCGCCTGGCGACTTCTATATCGACCCGTGGCGCCCGGTAGAGCGGGCGGTGATCACCCATGGCCATGGCGACCACGCGCGCACCGGCAGCCGTCACTACCTGGCCACGGCCAGCGGTGAGGGCATCCTGCGCTGGCGGCTGGGCCAGGACATCAACCTGCAGACCCTCGAATACGGCGAGTGCATTAATCATCATGGTGTGACGGTGAGCCTGCACCCGGCCGGGCATGTGCTGGGCTCTGCGCAGGTGCGTCTGGAATACCGGGGCGAAGTCTGGGTGGCGTCGGGCGATTACAAGGTTGAGCCTGATGGGACCTGCGCCACCTTCGAGCCGGTGCGCTGTCATACCTTTATTACCGAGTCGACCTTTGGCCTGCCGATCTACCGCTGGACGCCTCAGGCGCAGATTTTCGCCGGCATCAATGACTGGTGGCGCCAGAACGCCGCGCAAGGCAAAGCCAGCGTGTTGTTCGCCTATGCCTTTGGCAAGGCGCAGCGCATTTTGCATGGCATTGACCCCGAGATCGGGCCGATCCTGGCCCACGGCTCGGTCGAGCCATTGAACCGAGTCTATCGCGAGGGCGGTATTCGCATTCCGCCAACCCAATACGCCGGTGACTTCAAGAAGACTGACCCGGCGCTGCGCCAGGCGCTGATCATTGCGCCGCCATCGGCCGGTGGCAGCACCTGGATGAAACGCTTTGGTGACTACAGCGACGCTTTTGCCAGCGGCTGGATGATGCTGCGCGGCACCCGGCGGCGGCGCGGGGTGGACCGGGGCTTTGTGCTGTCGGACCACGCCGACTGGCCGGGGCTGTTGTGGGCCATCGAGCAGACCGGCGCCGAGCGGGTGATGGTCACCCACGGTTCGGTGGCGATTCTGGTGCGTTATCTGCGCGAGCTGGGCCTGGATGCCCTGGGGTTCAGCACTGAATACGGCGAGGAGGATGACGACCGTACGCCCGCCAGCGAGGAGCCTGCGGCATGAAAGCCTTTGCCGAACTTTATGCCCGGCTCGACGCCACCACCTCCAGCAACGCCAAGCTGGCGGCGTTGCATGACTATTTTGCCCAGGCGCCGGCCGAGGATGCAGCTTGGGCGGTGTACTTCCTGGCCGGTGGCCGACCACGGCAACTGGTGCCCAGCCGGGTGCTGCGTGAGCAGGCCACGGCGCTGAGCGACCTGCCGCCCTGGCTGTTCGAAGAAAGCTATCAGGCGGTGGGCGACCTGGCCGAAACCCTGTCGTTGCTGCTGCCCCATGCCGAACACAGCAACGATGAGGGCCTGGCAGTGTGGCTGGAGCAACACCTGCTGCCGCTACGTGGCCTGCCACCCGAGGAATTGGCCGAGCGGTTGCCGGCGTTGTGGGCGCAGCTGGACCGCAACAGCCTGATGGTGTGCATCAAGCTGATCACCGGCAGTTTTCGGGTCGGCGTGTCGAAGCTGTTGGTGACCCGCGCCCTCGCCGCACTGACCGGGCTGGACAGCAAGCGCATTGCCCAAAGACTGGTCGGCTACACCGACCTTTCGCACCGTCCTGGTGCGCAGGCTTATCTGAAACTCATCGCCCCGGAGTCTGACGACGAACACGCACAGCGCGGCGGCCAGCCCTACCCGTTTTTTCTGGCACATGCGTTACAGCAGCCGGTCGAGCAGTTCGAGACCCTGCTCGGCCCCGCGCAAGACTGGCTGGTGGAGTGGAAATGGGATGGTATTCGGGCGCAACTGGTCAAACGCGATGGGCAGTTGTGGGTTTGGTCGCGGGGTGAAGAACTGATGACCGAACGCTTTCCGGAGCTGCACAGCCTGGCCCAGATACTGCCCGACGGCACAGTGATCGATGGCGAAATAGTGGTCTGGAAAGCCGCCGAGACGCCTGCCGATGAAACAAAGGACTTTGCGCTCAGCGGTGAGCCCGACAACGCGCCTTGGGTACAGCCGTTTGCCCTGCTGCAACAACGCATTGGCCGCAAGACCTTGGGCAAGAAGCTGCTTGGCGATGCGCCGGTGGTGCTGCTCGGCTACGACTTGCTGGAGTGGCAAGGCGAAGACTGGCGCAGCCACCCGCAACACCAGCGCCGCGCACAACTGGACCAGTTGATCGAGGCCAGCCAGAGCCCGGTGCTGCTGCCCTCGCCGGTGCTGAGCGGGCAGAACTGGGAGGCGCTGGCCGAGCTGCGCGAAGACGCCCGCCGCCTGGGCGTCGAAGGCATGATGCTCAAGGCCCGCGATTCACTGTATGGCGTGGGCCGCACCAAGGACATGGGCGTGTGGTGGAAGTGGAAGCTCGACCCGTTCAGCGTCGATGCGGTGCTGATCTACGCCCAACGCGGCCACGGCCGACGCGCCAGCCTGTACAGCGACTACACCTTTGCGGTGTGGGACAGCCCGCCCGGTAGCAGTGAACGCACGCTGGTGCCGTTCGCCAAGGCCTATTCCGGGCTGACCGATGAAGAAATGCGCAAGGTCGATGCAATCATCCGCAAGACCACCGTCGAAAAATTCGGCCCGGTGCGCAGCGTGACACCGACTCTGGTGTTCGAGCTGGGTTTTGAAGGCATTGCGTTGTCCAAGCGCCACAAGAGCGGCATCGCCGTGCGCTTTCCGAGGATGCTGCGCTGGCGTCAGGACAAACCGGTGGACGAAGCCGACAGCCTGGCGACGTTGCAGGATTTACTGGGGTGATGAGCCGGTTTGGTGCAATCAAAAAACCATAGATTCATTTTGGTGCACATTTATAAATGCTCTGTGCTACCGCGACACCCGTAGGAGCTGCTTTAGCAGCGAAGGCCGCGAAGGCCAGGAAGACATCGCGGCTAAAGCCGCTCCTACAGGGCTCACCCCATACCGTTGATAAATGTAGAAATGCGACAAGCGCGTACATTTCAAACGCACGTTCGTCCTACTGGTTCAGAAATTGCTACCTCATGGCAGTCTGGCATCCGCCGGTAGCAGTTTTTAACTGCTGCGCCCCACTCTGGTTAGGATTGAATAATGAAAAAAGCCTGGTTGACCCTTTCTGCATTGGCCTTGTGTGTAGCCGCTGGTAGTGCGATGGCCAAGGAGTACAAGGAACTGCGCTTTGGCGTCGATCCGTCTTATGCGCCGTTCGAGTCCAAGGCCGCCGATGGCAGCCTGCAAGGCTTCGATATCGACCTGGGCAACGCGATCTGCAAAGAGCTGAAGGTCACCTGCAAATGGGTCGAAAGCGATTTCGACGGCATGATTCCGGGCTTGAAGGCACGCAAATTCGACGGCGTGATCTCGTCGATGACCGTCACCAAGGCCCGCGAGAAGGTCATCGACTTCTCCAACGAGCTGTTCTCTGGCCCGACTTCTTTTGTCTTCAAGAAAGGCTCAGGCCTGTCCGCCGACATCACCACCCTCAAGGGCAAAACCGTCGGCTACGAGCAAGGCACCATCCAGGAAGCCTATGCCAAGGCCGTGCTGGACAAGGCCGGTGTGAGCACCAAAGCCTACGCCAACCAGGACCAGGTCTACGCCGACCTGACCTCCGGCCGCCTGGACGCTTCGATCCAGGACATGCTGCAGGCTGAACTGGGTTTCCTGAAGTCGCCCAAGGGTGCCGACTATGAAGTCAGCGCGCCGGTCGACAGCGACCTGCTGCCGTCCAAGACCGCCATCGGTATCGCCAAAGGTAACACTGAGCTCAAGGAACTCCTGAACAAAGGTATCAAAGCGTTACACGACGACGGTACTTACGCTGAAATTCAGAAAAAGCACTTCGGTGATCTGAACCTGTACAGCGGCAAATAAAAAAGCCCCGACGCCCGGTGATTTAGGTGAGAATCCGCCGCCTTTTTACCGGGCGTTTTCGTTGCTGAAGGCTTTATCCATGCTCGACACTCTGCTGAACCATTTAGGACTCTCGGCGTTCAGCCTCAGGGGCTTCGGCCCGCTGTTGCTTGAAGGCACATGGATGACAATCAAACTCTCGCTGCTGTCGCTGACCCTGAGCATCCTGCTCGGGTTGCTGGGCGCCAGCGCCAAGCTGTCTGGCTCGCCACTGCTGCGGGTCCCGGCGCAGCTTTACACCACCTTGATTCGCGGCGTGCCCGACCTGGTGCTGATGCTGTTGATCTATTACAGCCTGCAGACCGGGCTGACCATGCTCACCGATGCGCTGGAATGGGAATACATCGAGATTGACCCGTTCAGTGCCGGGGTCATCACCCTGGGCTTTATCTATGGTGCGTACTTCACCGAGACCTTTCGCGGCGCGATTTTGTCGGTGCCGCGCGGTCAGGTCGAAGCGGCGATTGCCTACGGCCT
Source organism: Pseudomonas sp. LJDD11 (assembly GCF_024584215.1). NCBI lineage: Bacteria > Pseudomonadati > Pseudomonadota > Gammaproteobacteria > Pseudomonadales > Pseudomonadaceae > Pseudomonas > Pseudomonas sp. LJDD11. The sequence continues at coordinate 3,028 of NZ_JANJFL010000013.1, read as the reverse complement.
GGGGCGCAGCCAGCGGTTTCGCTACGTGGTGTTTCCGCAGATGATGCGTTTTGCCCTGCCCGGCATCGGCAATAACTGGCAAGTGCTGCTCAAGGCCACCGCACTGGTGTCGATCATCGGCCTGGCCGATCTGGTCAAGGCGTCCCAGGACGCCGGCAAGAGCAGCTATCAATTGTTCTACTTTCTGGTGGTGGCAGCGTTTATCTACCTGATGATCACCAGCGCTTCGAACCTGGCCCTGCGCTGGGCTGAACGGCATTACGCCACCGGCAGCCGGGAGGCCAGACGATGATTGAGCTTATCCAGGAATACTGGCGCCCGTTTCTGTACAGCGACGGCGTGCACCTGACCGGCCTGGCGATGACGATGTGGCTGCTGAGTGCCTCGATCGCCATGGGCTTTTGCCTGTCGATTCCGCTGTCGATTGCACGGGTTTCGGAAAACCGCTGGCTGCGCTGGCCGGTGCAGTTCTACACCTACGTGTTCCGTGGCACGCCGCTGTATATCCAGTTGCTGATTTGCTACACCGGCATCTATAGCATCGCCGCCGTGCGTGAGCAGCCGCTGCTCGATGCATTCTTTCGCGATGCGATGAATTGCACGCTGCTGGCCTTCACCCTCAACACCTGCGCCTACACCACCGAGATTTTCGCCGGGGCGATCCGCAGCATGGCCCACGGTGAAATCGAAGCCGCCAAGGCCTACGGCTTGTCGGGCTGGAAGCTCTACGCCCATGTGATCATGCCCTCGGTGCTGCGCCGCTCGCTGCCGTACTACAGCAACGAGGTGATCCTGATGCTGCACTCCACCACGGTGGCCTTCACCGCCACCGTGCCGGACATTCTCAAGGTGGCGCGGGACGCCAACTCGGCGACCTTCATGACCTTTCAGTCGTTCGGCATCGCGGCGCTGCTGTACCTGGCCATCACCTTTATTCTGGTCGGGCTGTTCCGCCTGGCCGAACGCCGCTGGCTGGCCTTTCTCGGCCCCGCTCACTAGGACTGCTCCCCATGCGTCAACTCACTCACGCGCTGGTGGCGCCAGTGCCGGGCACCGCGCGGCAGATTCACAGCTTCCACTACGGTCCGGAGCACGGCACCTGCAAGATCTACATTCAGGCCTCGCTGCACGCCGACGAACTGCCCGGCATGCTGGTGGCCTGGTACCTCAAGCAGCGTCTTGAAGAACTGGAGCGCGCCGGCAAGCTCAAGGGCGAAATCGTCGTGGTGCCGGTGGCCAACCCGCAGGGCCTGGAGCAGGTGCTGATGGACACCCCGCTGGGCCGCTACGAGCTGGAAAGCGGGCAGAACTTCAACCGGCATTTTGTCGACCTGGCTGACCAGGTCGGCGACGCGGTGCAGGCGCAGTTGAACGCCGATCCACAGCACAACCTGCAAGTGATCCGCGCCGCACTGCGTCAGGCGCTCGCGGCTCACAGCGCCGGCACCCAGTTGCAATCGCAACGGCTGACCTTGCAGCGCCTGGCTTGCGACGCCGATATGGTGCTGGACCTGCACTGTGACTTCGAGTCGGTGGAACACCTGTACACCACCCCCGAGGCCTGGCCGCAGGTCGAGCCGCTGGCACGTTACATCGGCGCCCAGGCCAGCATGCTGGCCACCGATTCGGGCGGTCAGTCGTTCGATGAATGCTTCAGCCTGGTCTGGTGGCAACTGCGCCAGCGCTTCGGTGAGCGGGTGCCGTTGGGCAGCTTCTCGGTCACCCTGGAGCTGCGCGGTCAGGGCGATGTCAGCCATGCCCTGGCCAGCCGCGACTGCCAGGCGATCATCCAGTACCTGATCGGCTTTGGCGCCATCGACGGCGACCAGCAACCCGCGCCGGCGCTGCTCTACCCGGCCACGCCGCTGGCCGCGGTCGAGCCGGTCGCCACCCCGGTCGGTGGCCTGCTGGTGTTCTGCGCCCTGCCTGGCGAGCACGTCGAAGCCGGGCAACTGATCGCCGATATCATCGACCCCATCAGCGATGCCGTGACCCAGGTCCGCGCACCGCAAGCCGGCCTGCTCTATGCCCGCTCGCTGCGGCGCATGGCCACCGCCGGCATGGTCATTGCCCACATCGCCGGCACCAAGGCCTGGCGCAGCGGCTACCTTCTTTCGCCATGAGAACCGATATGTACAAACTGACCATCGACGGCCTGCACAAGCGCTACGGCGATAACGAAGTGCTCAAGGGCGTGTCGCTCAAGGCCAAGAGTGGCGACGTGATCTGCCTGATCGGCGCCAGCGGCTCGGGCAAGAGCACCTTTTTGCGCTGCATCAACTTTCTTGAACAGCCCAACGACGGCGCCATGAGCCTGGACGGCAAGCCGGTGCGCATGGTTCAGGACAAGGACGGCATGCGCGTTGCCGACCCCGATGAGCTGCAACGCCTGCGCACCCGCCTGGCCATGGTGTTCCAGCACTTCAACCTGTGGGCGCACATGACCGTGCTGGAAAACGTCAGCATGGCGCCGCGCCGGGTGTTGGGCGTCCCCAAGGCCGAAGCCGAAGCGCGGGCGCGCAAGTACCTGGAGAAAGTCGGCCTGCCCGAGCGGGTTGCCGAGCAGTACCCGGCGTTTTTGTCAGGCGGCCAGCAACAGCGGGTAGCGATTGCCCGTGCCTTGGCGATGGAGCCGGACATCATGCTGTTTGATGAGCCGACTTCAGCGCTGGACCCGGAACTGGTCGGTGAAGTGCTCAAAGTGATCCAGGGCCTGGCCGAAGAAGGCCGGACCATGATTCTGGTCACCCACGAGATGGGCTTTGCGCGCAAGGTCGCGACCCAGGTGGTATTTCTGCATCAGGGCCAGATCATCGAGTCCGGGCATCCGAACGAGGTGCTCAATAACCCGCAGAGCGAGCGCTTGCAGCAATTTTTGAGCGGCAACCTCAAGTAATTGCCGTACTCAGGCCCTGTGGGAGATCGCCCGCCGCCTCGGCGCCGCGCTGTCGCGTAGCCAACACGCAACCCCGTAGGAGCAGCTTTAGCTGCGAAAGGCTTCGCAGCTAAAACTGCACCTACGGGAGGG